>CAOJRT010000020.1 GCA_948442255.1 uncultured Caryophanales bacterium
TTATATAATAAAATTTAAAAAAAGAAAAGAGCATTGACCTTTGTCAACACTCTGAAAAAAAACTATCTTTCGATAATTTTTTTTTATTTAAATAGATTTTTAATACGATCGAAGAAAGTTTCTTTCGTTGTTTCTTCTACTTTATTTTCACTTTTTTTAGGAACCTTTTTAGAATCAATAACTAAGACAAACTTTGTTTCTCCTTGCATTCCTTCTTCTTTCCCTGCAAAAGAATTATAGGAATCGGCCAACTGAGATAATGCCGTCAATTTATTAGTAACGTTTTTTAACTTAGTATTTACAAGTGTTGAAACTTTTTGTATTCCTTCTTGATTATATTTTGTAATTCCACTAGAAAGAGTATGAATACCAGTATCTAATTTTTCTACACCAGCATATAAAGTAGATAAAGAGGCTGTTACTTGTTCTAAAGAAGCGGTTTTTACTTGATTTGCAATAGTCGGAGCTAAAGTAGAAGTAACACTTTCAGCGGTCTGTATAGCACTTTGCTCTGCCACACGACTAGCAACCATCTTTGATGTACTTTCGGCAACATAATTCGATGTTGAAAGAGCAACTCCTGTTACTTGTTCTGTAACTATCTTTTGAAAATCAGCTACTTGTTTTAATGTATAACCAGAAGCTTGTAAAGTAAGACAAGCTTGTTCATTATTAAGAAGACATCCTCCATAATATGTTAAATTAGTTTCTCCTCCTAAATAAGCAGTCATAATAGAAGTAACACTTGTTTTAACATAATTTTCTACTGTTGGATCATTTGCATTAGCTAAATAGTTTTTTACTTCATTCCAAGCACTTGTTGCAATACTATTTTTATAAGCCTCTGTAAATGTAGCTTTAACCCCCATAACAGATTGATTTTGAATAGCAAGAATTTGCTCATTAGATAAGGCATCGGCAGTATTTTCTTTTAAACCAGTAATAGCGTTTTGAACTCCGTTTTTTAAAGTTTCACTCCCACTAACCACTTCTTTGGCCCCCGCATCAATGGTATTCATTCCTTCTTGTAAAGTATCCACTTGACTATACAAAGAATCCATCTTCTTAAAAGTATCTAAATCACTTGTTTCAAGTACTTTAGGAGTAATAACAGAATAGATACTACCAAGTTCAAATTTAGTAGTTTCATAAGAAAGCTTTATTGTATCTAATCCCTTTAACTCTTCTAATTTTAAACTTTCATACAAACCAGGAGAAGCAATTCCTGCTATCATATGTTTCATTCCGTTAGCCACAACTTTCCCATTATGAACTTCTACATTTGTATTCGTATTAGCATCCAATATAGTTCCCATGGCTACTACAAAAGGAGTATAAAGTTCTTCTTTTTTTCCATTGACAGAAATTATGCGTTTATCTAAATTTGTATATTTTAAAGTAATAGTAACTTTTCCACTTTTCCCCAACATATCAGAAGGAGTCATCTCTTCTCCATCCAAAGTATAAGTTATTTTAAGGCGTACAGGTAATTCTTTCGTAGTTGTTCCTTGATAAAAGATATCTAGGCCATCAGAATTCCATAGTATTTGTTTCCCATCTGTTTGGAATGTCTTATCATTACCTACATTAATAATATCTTCTAATTCTGAATAATCTTTTAGTTCAGAAGCCTTCTCTGTATTTAATAATTGTTCACTCACTAAAGTTGTTTTTACTGTTCCATCTGTTTCTAATTTAGAATAAACGGTTTCATTCTTTGTTAACGCAAATACTCCTACTGGACACACAGAACATAGTAATCCTACAATAAACGTCCAAGCAGTTACTTGTTTAGTCACTTTTTTTAATTTCTTTTTCATATTTTTTCCTTCACTTTCTAATTTTGTTGTTTTTCTTATTAAAGAATCAAATAGTAATAATATAGCTGGTAATACAGTAATAACAACAACCATACTAATAATAGCTCCTCTAGAGATTAATGCACAAAGCGAACCTATCATTTCTATTTGTGAATAGATTCCTACTCCAAATGTAGCGGCAAAGAAACACATACCACTCGTAAATATAGAATGCCCACAATATTGTAGTGTCTCTTTCATCGCCTCTTCTTTATTATCATATTTCTTTCGGTTAGAAAGATAAGTTGTCGTAAGTAAAATGGCATAATCAATTGTAGCTCCTAACTGAATAGTACCAAGTACAATTGGGGCAATAAAAGGTAATACAGTTCCTCCAAAGTAAGAAACCCCTATATTAGCAAATATGGCAAACTCAATAGCAATAATAAGTAAGAAAGGTAAACTAAATGATTTTAATACAATAAACAAAATAACAAAAATACAAAATATAGAAGCCGTATTTACATTTTTAAAATCTGTATCACAAATCTTTACTAAATCTTTCATAAGTGGACCTTCTCCAGCAATAATCCCCTTCTCATCATATTCTTTTACAATCTGATTCACTTCCTCGATTTGTTGATTTAATTCTTCTGTTGCTACATCATAAGTAGAATTAACTAAAAGTAGCTGATAATTTTCATTTTGTACAAACTGAAATACTTCTTCATCAATTAAGGTGTCCATTATACCAAGTTCTTTAATCTTAGCAAGTGTAAGAACAAAATCAATGCCTTCTAAATTTTCTAGCCTTTCTACCATAGTAAGTACTTCATCATTTTTTAAATCTGTATCTACTAATATAATTTCAGGACTTACAATATTATAGTGTTCCTTCAAAAAAGTATTGGTCTTAATACTTTCTAATGTATCAGGTAAGGATTTATCTAATTTATAATATACATCTACTTTTTTATTAGCTAAATAAGCAGGTACAAGAAGTAGTAAGAAAATGACAAATATTACTTTATAATGTTTCACAATCAATGTATTTAATTTTGTAAAGTCAGGCAATACCATCTTATGTTTAGTCTTCTCAATAAGAGAATCAAATAATAGTAATAAGCTTGGAAATAAAGTAAGAACAGTAATAACACCCAGTAAAACGCCCTTTGCCATAACAATTCCTAAATCTCTTCCCAAAGTAAGTTGCATCGTACATAAAACTAAGAACCCTGCAATTGTTGTAAATGAACTTCCTGTAACAGAGACAAAGGTATCACATATTGCTTCTGCCATTGCTTTATTTTTATCTGCAAATTCTTTCTTTTTCTTTTCATAAGAATGATATAAGAAAATAGAAAAATCAGTTGTTACACCAAGTTGTAAAACAGCAACTAAAGCCTTTGTTATATAAGATATTTGTCCTAAAAACAAATTACTTCCTAAATTAAATAGAATAGCACTACCTATATTTCCGAGTAGTAAAAAAGGTACTACATAAGAATCAAGAGCCAATTCTAAGATAAGAATACAAAATAGAACAGCAATTACAATATATATAAGAATTTCTTTTTCAGATAACTGCATTGTATCCAGTACCATGGAACTCATTCCGCCTTGACTAACTTGACTATTAAGATTTCTAATTTCTTCTACTGCATCCAAAGTTTCTTTACTAGAAGTTGACCCTGCAAAAGTAATAAATAATAAATCTGTATCTTCTTGATGTACTTTTTCTACTATCTCACCAGGTAACATTTCAATAGGAATAGTTGTACCAAGTACATCATATAGACTAATTGCTTCATTCACTCCTGAAATAGATTTGATATTTTCTTCTAATTGTAACACTTCTTTATTATTCATGTGCTCTACAACAGCAATCGAGTAAGACCCCATATGAAAGTCATCAGTTAAAATATTTTGTCCTTCTATAGTTTCTATCTCCTCTGGTAGATAAACTAAAATATCATAGTTTACTTTAGTCAATTTCATTCCAACAAAGGAAAGTAACAAAAGGAAAATAGAAAGAATAACAATCATTTTTTTCTTTTTACAAATTCTTTCTGCTAATTTTTTCATAAAACTCCTCCATTCGACAATACATTCTATGGCAAAATAGAAAGAGATACCACCTACAAATAACATTTTTTGTGGGATAAACAACACTTTTTCAAAAAAACAGCATTAAATAATCAAAAAAAGTTTATTATCTTTACTTTTTTTATAAACAAAAGTATAATAAAGTTGGTGAAACATATGAAAGCAAAACAAGATTTAAGAGTAATAAAAACACAAAAAGCTTTATTTGAAGCTTTACTAAGTCTAATGAAAGATAAAGCATTTGAAGAAATAAAGGTAGCTGACATCTGTAGTTTTGCTTTAGTAAATCGCTCTACTTTCTATTCACACTACAACGATAAATATGAATTATTAATCGACTTTATTAACACTTTAAAAGGAAATCTTCTTTCTATTTTAGAAAACAATTTAGAAATCGTAAACACGAAAGAATTTTATCTAGAAATGATTCGTTTAATCCTAGAACATATGGAAAAACATAAAGATATTTATACATCTATTATCATCAGTAATAAAAATAGCATCATTACCGATATTTTTATGGATGTTGCGGTAAAGGATATTAATAAAAGAATAGAAATAAATAACATTCACAAAGGAAATATTCCAACAGAAATACTAGTAAAATTCTATTTAGGTGCCGTTACAAGTATTTGTATAGAATGGCTATGTAATAAAAATAAATATACAAAACAAGACATCCTAAATTATTTAAAAGAACTTATCCCAAATGATATCAAGTAAAAAAGACTTACGAAAAAGTCTTTTTTTAATAATATTTTTCTTCCCATCTATTCTCTTCATTATCAATACCTTTATCTTCATAAAAGAACTCTGTATAGGAATATTCTGTAAAAATAGATAACATATTTAAAAAGTCAGGAGCTACTTTACCTTGCTTAATTTCTTCTAAAGTAATCCATCTATTTTCTCCTTCTTCTGTTCTTGGAAGTAATTCGCCTGTAAAAGTAGATGTCTTATAAAAGAAAATGATATACCTCTTCTTTTCTTTTTTATATCTTTAATACCACAAGGGTCGACATTCGATATCATAAAACCTGTTTCTTCTAAAACTTCTCTTTCTACAGAAGGAACAATTGCTCCTCCGACTTCAATGTGTCCACCTAGAAAAGAAATACCTTTCCAATCTTTTTCTCTCAACTGAACTAAATGGGTATGTTTTTCCTATCTTCTATCATACACATATTTGTAAGTTCAACAGATTCTAATGCATGTTTTCCCATATAAATTCCTTATTTATATACTTTAATCTTTTCGTTTAATATATTCGCATAAACATCTTCAAATACTTCTAATAAACTCTGAATCATTATTTCACTATCACTCACATAACCAACAGATTCTTCATCTGTATAGGAATCAATGAATACTTCACTTGTTCCGTCCTGATAAAGAAAAATTTCAAAACCACTTCCAATCTTTGAAAAAACATTGCGATTATATTTCTTGATTTCTTCCTCTAAAATAACACCTATAAATTTTGCCTGCGAAGACTTTTCTAAAGTTTCTCTTGACAAATCATTTTGTAAAATTGCATCTTTTCTCTCTTTAGAAGTCATAATAAAACGATAGACTTCTACGCCTCTTTCTTTTATAATACCATACTTTACTTTTCTTAAAAAGAAGATTATTTCTTATCTAAGGCTTTTTTCATTATCTCTTTTCGCAACCATACAGTATCTAAAAGAATAAAGTCCTCTAAAGAAGAAATCGCAAATAATACCTCTAAATTATTTTTAACTTGTTTGTTAGAATAAAACAAATAACTTCTTCCTTCTTTTAAAGAAACTATGTTTATCATCCAATCTTCCCCAAAGGAAGAAAGAATTTCTTTCATACAAGCTATTTTATCCTGTATACATTCCTTATCCCAAAGAATTAATTGTCCAAATACAGATGGAAGATAAGGACTAATATTTTCTATCTTTGTATCATTTTTTATAGCCTCTTCAAATTGCGAAAGAATCATATCTTGACATTCCATAAAATAATGTTCTACAAACGTACTATTTACGCCTGCAATCTCTTCTAACCTTTTGTAAGCATCTCTATCCCTATCTTTCGTAATTTTAGCTTTAAAGTAAAGCGTATTATCCAAAATAGCAGCCATAAGTAATTTAGCAATAGATTTATCCATTTTATGAAGCAAGTTCTCTTTTACATAAAATTCAAATAGAATAGTAGCTACCGCTCCAATAGGTTCTATAATACACCTATTTAAGGTATAATCTGCCCAGAAGTCCTCATTTCCCGGATGATGGTCAATAATTTCAATAAGATGATCTAACGTTACAAAAGATGCAAAAAAGTCTTTATTAGAAACATCTAAAACAATAAACTGGTCTCCCTCTTTTACTTCGTAATCATCAAATTTAAATGGATAAGCAAGTAAACTAGGTGGGACACTTTCATTTAACGGAACGTTAGAAACTGCCATCGCTTCTATTTCCTTTAATTTAAGCAATTCTCGGTAAGCAAGCATACTAGCATAAGCATCTATATCCAAATATCTTTTTCCTGATGCAATAACAATCATATTAATCCTCCTATAACACCATATATATGGTCTTTATGACATACTTCTTTGACATAAGAAATAATGTTGCAAATCCCTGCATGCGAACAACCAGTAATAATAAAAAGAGCATTCGCACTCTTGTAAAAAATCGCTGAATCCTCCAAAATTTCATCATCGACCATACCATTTCCTTGTTTTATCTCTCCAATAGATTCTCTTTTTTCATAAGAATGGATTGATGGTATCTCACCTAAATAGATAATATTTTCACTAATCTCTACTGGTTCTTTCGACAAATGCAAATGATATAATGGTTCCAACTCCTCTTTTAGTAAAGGTGACCCTATAGCTTCTTTATCCTCTTCTTTATAAACTAAACTAAAAGGATGCGTAACAACATTTATATCCTTTTTTAAAAAAAAGCTTAGCCATAAATCCACTCCTCAAATAACTCTATCATAGATTAAAAACAAGAAAAATGCAATTACATTATATTTTTCTTACTTCTCCTTTTATTATTTTACAAGAATCATCTAATAAAAACTTACCTTCAAAAAATTCTTCTTTAAATAAATAAGGTGAAAAGAACTTATTTTGCTCAAATTGCTCTAATGAATCTAAACAATCTGCATCCACCCATAATAGACTTCCTTCTTCCGATTCTTTTAATTCGCCTTCATATTCCTCTGCTACAAAGACAAAAATAATTCCTTCATAAGAATCATGCCAATATGAAATTCCTTGCAATCTTGGTCTTATTAATGTTAAACCTGTCTCTTCTTTAAATTCTCTTATAATACAATCCAAAGGAGTCTCTCCAGATTCAAATTTACCTCCTGGTGGAGCATAGACATGTCCCCACTTTTTAGAAAACTTCAACATTAATACTTGATCAGCTTTCTTTAAATAACAAACAGTTGCATCCATATGCATAATTCTTTCTTTACTCATAATATTAAACTCCTTATATAAATTTATCTAAGTCTGTATCCCTTTTTTAGTAATCAAAAATGACTTTATCTTTATATTTTATCTTTTGTTGGTTAAATGTTACATCAACTCTTTTTTCTTTCACTTTTTTTATTTTAACAAAATTCCACCATTTACATTAATGTTTTCTCCATTAATACAATCAGCCTTATCACTTAATAAAAATAACACTAGATTTGATGTATCTTCTGTTTTTCCTAACCTTTTACTAGGATTTTTTAAAGCTGTAGCCTTAATTTCATCTTCTGTATAACTTTACGTTCCAAGAGGAGTAAGAGTTAAAGATGGACCCACTGTATTCACTCTTATATTATATTTTGCTAGCTCTAAAGCACAACATTGCGTAAGCATAATAGTAGCTGCTTCACTAGTGCAATAAGCTACCGAATGTTCCGTAGGTCTTGTTCCAAGTCTTGAAGCGATATAAATACTCTAGCTCCCCCCTACTTTTTTCATCAATGGAATTGCATTTTTTATACATTGCCATCTTGCAATAAGATTTACATTTAATTTATATCTATATTCATTAACTGTCAACTCTTCAATTGAAAGAACCTTATCATAAGCAGCACAATTGACTAAAACATCAAATCTATCATATTTTTTACTAATTTCATTAAACAGCATATTAACGTCATTTTCATTAGACAAATCCGCTTTTACGAGTAAATTGTTTTCTTTATATTCAGCTAATTCTTTCATTGTCTCTTCTGCCATTTTTTCATTGTGACCATAAAAAATAATAACATTAGCTTTACTCTCTAATAGTTGTTTAGCTTTTTGTTTTCCAATGCCCGAGGTAGAACCAGTTACTAAAATAACTTTATTTTTAAAAACTATTTCCATATTTTCTCCTATTCTTTTACTAACATAAGTTAATATTAAAAATTAAATATCTCTTTTACATTAATTTAACCTCAAGAAAAACATTTTTTCAATACAAATAAAAACCATTTCGAAATACGCATAAAATTAATATTCTGATATAGACACAGTCTCTAAGGATATACATACAATTTTAATAAAATAAAGAAGAAAGAAGGGAACAAAATGGAGAGATTAAAAACTCTTAGAAAGAAAAGAAAAGTTACACAAATTAGACTAAGTATTGCTGCGGAAGTTTCTCAAGAAACCATTAGTGCCTATGAATCTGGGAAAGCATCTCCTAGTATAGAGACCTTAATTAAAATAGCTGACTTCCTAAATACTTCTACTGATTATTTATTAGGGCGTATAAAAGAAGACAAACCTTTATCACAAATAGCAAATGACATCGTAGACGAACAATTAACTACTTTAATATATAATTAAGCAAAATTAAATAAAGCAAAACAAAAAGATTTAATCTGGTATAGTGATGTAATAGAAAAGAAGGACGTATAATAATAAATCCTTCCTTTTTTTATCAAAGAGAAACTTCTTCCTCTAATTCATTTTTAAATACCTCCACATATTGATTCATACCTTCATAAACAATTACAGAAGATAAAGTATCTATCTCTTTTAATGCTTTTAAAATATAAATAGCTATATTCTCAACAGTCCCTCTGCACCCCAATACTTCATCAATATAAGTTTTATCTAATGTTTTCACAACATCATCTATTTTAGGTTGTAAATCATGAAAATCAAGATTTCCCACCATGCCATTTTGTAATTTAGTAACAAAATTAATCTCAATTCGAAAAGTATGACCATGTACTTGCTTCCCATGAGCGGAATCAATCGTTTTAATAATACAAAGTCTTGCCATTAATTCATCTCCATAATTCTTTTTAATTCCTCTAAATACTTTAATCTTCGCTCTTTAATTGTAAGCATTTCATCATGATTTCTTATTCTTTCTAAAAGCTCATTTATAGGTACCCACTTTACGGCACTAACTTCCTCTTTTTGTAAAGTAAATTCCTCCTCTTTTAAATTACATAAAACATAAAAGCAATAACTAAAATAAGAATTGGACTCCCCCCCTCAAGAGAATTCTATCTAATAAAGGATGCAATTGTTCTTTAGAAATAGAATAACCAATCTCTTCTTCTAATTCACGCAAAGCAGCGTCTGATATACTCTCTAAATGTTCAACATGTCCTGCAACAGTTCCCCATTTATTAGGATTATCTTTCTTATTTGGACTTCTTTTTTCTAAAAGACCTCTCCTTCTTCATTAATAACAAAGATAGAAATTTCATTATGAAGTAAATTCTTCTTATGTACTTCTTTTCTTTCTAAAAACTCACCAGTATAACTACCATTTTCATCAACTATATCTAAATATTCCATTAAAATCTCTCCTTTATCCACTTTCTTAAAAGTATGGCTATTTCTTGTTCTTTATTCTTATAAGTATGTCCTGTATCTTCTACGAGTAAATAAGTAAAATCTCTACAAGCTTTTGCTTTCTTTTAAAAAGGCAAACTCTTGATAATAGTCTTCTTCTAAGCTTCCAGAAAAAGTTAGAATTGATACATCGATAGTAGCAAACTGAAAAAAATTTTCTTGTTTTTGAAGAAAGTCTCCCCAAACAGTAGCAAAATAATTATCCACAATCAATCCACACATTCCATGAATAAAAAGAACACAAATATCCTTATTTTCTACTTCAAAATGCACCATGGGTAATAAAATATGATCTTCTGTAAAACAATTGTTTAAAAAAGAAACTTGACTCATAAATCTCTTCCAATCTATATAAAGTATAACAAAAAAAGACTTTTAAAAAAAGATGCTTATTCTTCTCTTGTATATTCTAAAGATATAGCATCTTCCTTATTATGACTTCCAAGATCTTGAAAATAATCTAATATTGAAGAATGGATAGCTAAATTATCTTGCCCATAATATAAACCTGATTCTATTAACTGCCCCATCTGTATAACAATTTCTTTTGAAAAAAAGACATCATCATAAAATCCATAAGAAAGAGGAGAAAACCCTCCAATTATTTTCACCATAGAAACATATATTTTTCGTTGTAACTTATCATCCATAGTTAAAAGTATTGCTTTAAGCTGTTCCATAGTAGGAACAATACATTGCGAAGAATTAACTTCAAATAAAGGAATTAATTCTATATTTTTTTCATCTAGCATCTTTTCAGTAAAATCAATAATATATTCTTTACCATCTATGACAAAAGGTTTTATTTTAAATAATTTTAACTTGATTTTTCCTTCATATTGTTTATAAAATTGCATTCGTTCCTCTAATTTACTTAATGGAACTAAACTTTTTATAGTTAATTTTTCTGCTCCTATTTTAGAAAGAGGTAAAGCAATTTCTATATATAAGGAAGCCATACTTTTTATTAAAGAGTACAAATCTTCTTGTAAAGATAGTTGTTTAAATAAAATGGCTCCATCAATCTCTTGATATTCCATTTGAAAAGAGGAAGTAGTTGCAGAAGAAACTTTTTCCATAGAAGAAAGAAGTA
The DNA here is from genome assembly GCA_948442255.1 of uncultured Caryophanales bacterium. Lineage (GTDB taxonomy): Bacteria > Bacillota_I > Bacilli_A > RF39 > UBA660 > Coprovivens. The sequence continues at coordinate 10,844 of CAOJRT010000020.1, forward strand.
CTTGCAAATCTTGAATGAAAAAAGAATCCATATTGATAGTATTTTTAGTAGATAAAGAAAAAACATAAAAACGATATAATAAAACAGCCATTGCTTTTGCAAACAAGGATGGAGAAAGTATTTCTTTATCACTAAAAAGAAGCAAAGAATCTTTTGTTTGTAAAAGATGAATAGATGAGTTTTCTTCACACGCTAATAAACTGACATTCGAATTAGAATTTACTTGAAAATGCGCAAAGAAAGCATGTAATACGTTTAGATTAAGATGTTTCACTTCTCCAAAACATTGCAATTTTTCTTTTTCTGTATCGGAAAAATAAGATAAAGCTGCATCACGATAGACATTAGAACGAAGAATAGCATTTAAATTTTTTTCTTTCTCTTTCATAAGAAACACCTCTAAAAATTGCCTATATTATAATAAATTAAGTGTAAAAGTGCAATCAATTCTCTTGTTCTAAAAAAATACGCTCTATTCCTTTCCAGTTATGCACACGTATAACTCCTTTTATAGTTAATTCTTCTTTTGTAAAAGCTCCATTTTGATAGGAGTCATAAAGTAAATTAAGACTAGAATCACAAACTAAATTATTTAATTTGTCATCAACCCGTATATCAAAATGTAATAAAGATTTATCCTGTATAAAAATTAACTTATAGAAATTAAAAAATCAAAGTTTCTTTTTCAAAATTAAAGATTCATTTTTATATTGAAATTTGTCTCTTACAATTACTAAGGCTATTGCGCCAACAATGCCATATGTTAGAATATTAAATACTGTTATTAATATTGCATATTTTGGTATAGTATTTTTCAGAACTTTATGAACTAGGATTAATTTTAACAGAACGCATGTATAAAATACAATACATACAATATTGCTAAATAATCTGTTTACATTTATGTTGTATGGCAGAAAAATACTTATAATATAAAATATTATTCCCCAAAATATAGTAATTCCCATTATTTTCCTATGTACTAATTTTCCAAAAAGATAGTCATTATATATTGGTACCCATGCTAATAGTGGGAATTTATAATTTATTTTTTTTAGGTTTGTATATATAAAAATGCTATTTAAAATATATTTTATAGTCCCCCAAAAAAATACAAATACTATTATTATAAGTATTACTATTGTAAAAACTACTCCCATATAGAACACCTCTCCTAAGTATAATGGTTAAAAATATATCCTATTCTTCTTTTTTTATCCCTTCGTTATTAATTCTATCATAAATTTTTATAATTATTTCTTGTTTTTTTATTTGTAATTTCATTCTCCCTTATCGAAAAACAAAAATAGAAGAAAGCAAATCCTATTTTTTTGATATTAAAATAATGGAATTGATGAAAAAGAATTTATATTTGCAAGTATACTGTCTTACAGAATATTTTGTGCAAGTCTAAAGACAATACTAGTAAAAAATTTATCGACCATAAAACCACCACTTCCAATAATTTTCATTATACCAAAAGAAAAAAGCTATTGACTAGCTTTTCCATAATTTAACATAAAGTAAAAACTAGATTGAGCTAACTTTTTCATTTATTTTTTCCATGGAAATATCTTCCAAAGCAATATTTTTAGGAACTAATCCTTTCTTACCCTGGTTTTGAAAAGAAAAAGTAACAACAGGTGTGAAAAAAGATTCATAAGATTTTTTTCCTAATCCTGCACAGCATAACGAGAATTCCTCAATATTCTCCTCTTTCTCTTCTTCATAAATTTCTTTTTCCAAAGAAGAATCAAAATAATAATATTCATTCCCTAATAATACTAGATTGGCCATATAAAATTCATCATTTTCATCTTTTAATCCTACATTACAAACAGTCATACCAACTCTTGATAATATACAAGAAAACACATAAGAATTTGTAATATAATCTTCACGTCCATTTTCCAATTCATCAAACATTTCATTGATTTGTGAATCACTACTTTTTACATCAGACAAGGTGAGAGGAACTTCTCTTAAAACCATATATTTTTGTATTTTACAGGCATTCTTTAAAGCTTCCTCTTTATTAGGATTCACTACTAAAGAAAGCTCCTTTATAATTTTCTCTACTTCGTCATCCACATTCTGACTTTGTTTTAAATTATTCCCTTTTTCGACTAAAGTAAGTAAGCTTTCGCTATACATTAAGTCATTTTCTCCAATAGTAACTAAATATAAGTTATTGCCTTCTCCAAAAACCATTTCAATTGATTTAACAGTTCCTCTTTCTTTTGTTTTTAATTCTACTATATCGCCAACTTCAAATTTTGTTTTCACATATATCACCCTATTTTATTTAATCTTAGTATACCATAAATAGAAAAAGGAATCTACTTACTTCAACTCTAATTTCTGAATCACATGTAAATAATAAGAAAAAGCACTTGGAATAGAGTAGCGAGAAAACAAATCTGTTTTACTCACCCATAATAAATCAATTGGGTCTTTTAGATAAATTAGATATCCTTTCATATACCAAATAATATGAGAAAAAACATGTTTACTCTCTCCTAGTTCTAAAACTTGCTCATAAGAAATTCCGTTTTCAAATAAGTCATTTTCTATAGCAATAGAAGAAACACTTTTCGTATCATTAGGAAATTCATACATAGAGGCAAGAAGCCCCTTATCTTCTCTCTTACGAATCCCAATCTTATTTTGATAAATATAAAGATAAACATTTCGCTCTTCTATTTTTTGTTCTTTCTTCTTCTGAATAAAAGGATATTTTTCTACCCTTTTTTGTAAAAAAGCCTGACACTTTTCTTTTAAAGGACATTCTCCACATCTTGGATTCTTAGGAATGCAAATAAGACTCCCTAAATCCATGAAACTTTGCGTAAAATCACTAGAATAAGCAATTGGTATAATTCTATTAATATAAGTGGCATAATAAGCATAAGAACTTGCTTTAGAAATAGATTCTTCTAAAACATAAAAACGGCTAATAATTCGATACACATTCCCATCAATAGCAGGAATACTTTGATTAAATGCAATAGACAAAATAGCACCAGCTGTATATCTTCCAATTCCAGGAAGAGCAATTAATTCCTGATAAGTAGAAGGAAGATTATCATATCCTTTTTCAACTAAAATTTTAGCACACTTCTGCATATTTCTAACACGGCTATAATAACCAAGTCCTTCCCATAATTTTAAAAGTTCATCTTCCTCTATAGAAGCCAACTCAGTTATATCTGGTAATCGTTTAATGAAACGTTCATAATAAACTTTAACAGCTTCCACTCTAGTTTGCTGTAACATAATTTCACTAATCCAAATAAAGTAGGGATTCTTAGTATGTCGCCAAGGCAAATCTCTTTTATTGAGAGAGTACCAATCTAATAATTGCTTTGTTATCCATTCCATATCATCATCTCTTCTTTATTATACAAAAAAAGAACTTATTTCTCTATCCTAATTGATAGAAATAAGTTCATATTTTCTAGTACCAAATCCTAACTCTTCTGCTGCTTCAATTGTGTGTACTCCATGTCTACTTTCCACTCTTTCTACAAAGTGGTCTCTTCCTGGGTCTTTTGAAGCATAAACCATATCTATACAAGCTTGGTCTATTGCAATTGGATCCAAACTTGCCATAATACCAATATCCTTCATACAAGGGTCTTCAGCAACTGCACAACAATCACAATCTACAGATAAATTACACATCACATTAAGGTAAACAATATTACCCTCAAAATATTTATGTACAGAAGAAGCTGCATCGGCCATAGCTTCTAAAAATTGGATTTGGTCCACTTGAAACATATCTTCATAGGTTCCATTTTCTTTTCCTACACAATGAATATATCTTTTTCCATATCCAGAAGCAACTCCAATCGATAATTGCTTCAATGCTCCTCCATATCCCCCCATTGGATGTCCTTTAAAATGAGATAATACTAGCATAGAATCATAATTCTCAATCTGTTTGCCTACATAGTTCTTATGAATTCTTTTCCCATTAGAGATTTCAAGTATTTTATCAGGCCCTTCTGCATCCAAAATAGCAACAGTAAAGTATTTTGACCATCCATGTTTTTCCATTAATTTTTCATGCTTCTCAGTCGTATCTCGTGCGCCATCATAAGCTGTATTACATTCCACGACAGTTCCCTTAATCGTTTGAATTAAAGGCTTCACAAATTCTGGTCTTAAATAATTTTGATTCCCATCTTCTCCTGAATGTAATTTTACAGCTACATCCCCTTTTAATTCGACACCCAAAGCTTCATATATACGGACTAAACTTTCTGGTGTAATCTCTTTTGTAAAATAAACTTTTGCTTTTTCCATTTTATATCTCCTTTTATAATATTATACCAAATGAATGCACTTTTAAAAGTCTTATTTTGTTCTTCTTGTAATAATATCCCCTTCTTCTAAATTCCCAATAAGTAAAGAAGAAGAGGAATCATGTGATTTTTTATTATGCACTACTTGATTTTCTAAGTAATTAGCATAACAATATTTACATAAATGAGAGCATGTATTATAAACTCCTATGTCCACCATTTGTACACAATCACATTTATTTTCTTTTCTAGCTCTCCACTTACCAAACTTTTTCCCCGTTAATTGATAAGCAAGCGAAGAAGATAAACAATCCCCCTTAATAAAACCATATTCTGTTAAAGTTTCTTCTTCAAAGCACGTTTGAACAGAAATACCATGTTGAGAAGCAATTTGACTAAAACTTTCTCCTATTTTTTGATAATCTTCCATAGTAAAATCTCTTAACTTTAAAAATTTACTATTCTTTCTCACATTCTTATAATCATCTATAAAAGAAACAATAATATGTAAAATATAGCCATCAAGTAAACTACAAATCTTAGAAAACGCTTTTATATGATAATCTATTGTATACTTAGAATTAAGTAAAATAGGATCATATCGTACATATATAGACTCCTTACCAAGAATTTGACTAATCTCTTTAATCCCCTCTATAATTTTCTTTTTATCTATTACATTGGGTTCAATATCATTTTTATAAGAAGTTAACGTCACATGAAACAAAATAGGCTTTTTAATCTCTTTTAAATAAGGAATAATAGGAAGAGGATTTTTTGTACAAAAAAACAGCAAATCAACATCAGAAAAATAAATCCGACTAACCTGATGACGATGAAAAGGGTTTCTCACATCGGCAAACCCTTCCTTATAACGATTCATAAACCATTCACTATAAAAAGCAACAATGTCTGTTCTTCCACTAACAAATAAAACCATTTCAATTCTCCTCTCTTCAAAAAATAAATAGATGCATTTCTTCTAAAAGTATACCACAAAAAAGACAGATTACTCTGTCTTCAAATCTAAATATTTTTGATATAAATCTTTTTTATCTTTACTCTTTAAATAGTTTTTAATGGCATTTTTGATTTCCTTTTTATCATTTTCACGAAATCCTTCAAAATACGTATCCCCTACAAATAAGAAAGGTACACTTTTCATTTTTATATCTAACTTCTCTCCCATATCCATAAAAAGAGTAAAAGATTCTTCATTATCCCAAACTTCAAAAGTATTTAAATTAATTTTTCGTTTTAAAGAATTAGGTAAACTATTCAAATAAACGATCATCTCTTCACAGTGAGGACATCCCTTTCCATAAAATAAATAGAGATTGATTTTATTTGTTTCAAAAGAAATATCACTTTCTTGCCCATCTTTTAATTCAAAAGAACTTACTTCTTCTAAAGATAGAAAATAAATTCCTACCCCCAAAGATAACATAAGGAGAGAAAGAAAAATACAAAATCCTACTTTTTTCATTTATATTCTACATATTGGTTTGTATTATATAAAATGCCATCTACACTGACATAAATAGAATACTTCCCATTTAGTCCTTCATCATTGATATATCTTGTTATAACAATACCATTTTCATCTTCTTCCTCAGTAAAGACATCTACGCAAAGAGCAGTATAAGGTTTTTTACTAACAGAAATAGCATATTCATTTATATGAAACAAATTTTTATAAAAAAGTACTTTTACATCAGTTCCTCTTTTAAATTGTCCATAAAAAACCAATCGATCCTCTTCCTTCGTAAAGGTAATGTTATATTGATTATCTAATTCTTTATCCCCTATTATCGCTCCTACTTTTGTATGAGTAACTTCTGTTTTTCCTAAACTTCCTAATCGTTTTGCAGGCCCAAAAGTAAGTACAGATTCATTATACAAAGGCATTTTTTCTACACGATAAGTATTCGTAGGTAACACAAGTTCAAATATAATTTTATTATCAAGCAACTCTACAGTATCACTGACTAAACGATCATATCCTCCTAAACCAGCAGGTTGATTTGAATTATGCCCATCTACATAAACAATTCCACCAGAATGAACAATATAATGATTTTCTTCTAAATAATCCACATCAGAAATATAGGGAGAATAAAATGCACTTCCACGACTCTTTCCATATTCCCATACTTGCTCAATAGTCATAGAATTTGTATCTATTTTGTACATAACTCCTCTTGTGTAGCTATCACTCGCTGAAACATACTCTTCTTTAATTTTGGATTTATTATTTCCGTTATCTAAGATAAACACATAACCTTCTGGAGTAATCATAGCAGCATGTTGACTCCATTGCCATTCAAAATCATTTCCGATCGGAGTAAAGAAATACTTTTGATATCCTTCACTCCATCCTGTAGGATCCCCAATAATCCAATTAAGTTTCCCTGTTTCATAAGAAATATTAATCACAGCATCTTGATGTCTCCCCGAAAGGGTAATAGAATCTGTCTTTTCATCATACCAAACGGAATTATTATGAAACCAATCATAACTAGACCAATTCTCACTTTTTCCATCTTCCATGGATAAAACATCTTTTAAATCAAAAGTTTTTACAATATTACCAGTATTTCTATCTAATTCAACTATATAATCTTCAACTGTACCATCTTCATTATTAAAATCATCACTAGCGACTAATAAATTACCACTAGGAAGTTCAAAATAATCATGATGATATCCTCCTTTTATAGAATATTCTGTATAGATTTTACCTAATAAATCTATTTCATATAAACCAGTCATATAATAAGGAGAATTAACAAGCCTTTCTGTACTAATTAATAAATGTCCATTAGAAAGTCTTGTATTATCCCACAAAGCATAAGTAGATAAATACCATCGTACATCTCCATTCACATCATAAGCACATGTATATCCCATACTAGAAGGTGTATAAAAATACAAATCATTACTTAATTTCGTTTTATCTGCCTTTACCTCAGTTGGTAAAATAAAATCAGCAGGTAACTTCTCTGTTTGGATAAAAACTTCTTTCGAAAAATGTTCTCCTTCATAATCATATTCCACAAGTACTTTGTTTTCATAATCAGGATACAATCCATAAATAGGTAAATAATGCTCTCTACTTGTAGCAAATTGATAAGTATAAGTACTCCATTCATCACGACCTTCTATTGTAACTTTAGGAGTTATCTCTTCTTCTGTTTCAAATAAAAGTAAAGCAGTCAAAGGAGATGTTTGATAAGGATTTAATATAACTTGTGGATTCGTAAAACTATATCCTTCCGTTTTAAACTCTCTTTCATACTCTTCTTGTAAAGAAACTAAACTCTTTTTTGTTTCCAATATTTCTTTATTTCTCGCTTCATTATCTAAAAACAAAATAGTAAATAGAGAAATAATAACTAGAAACACAATACACACTAATATTTTCTTTTTCATCTTTTTTCCTCCAATAAAAATTTTACACTATTTTAAGAAAAAAGAAAGAAAAAAGAAGTTGAAAAAACTCAACTTGGCGTTGAGTCATATTCTATTATTTACAATTATCTTGAATAGAAAGAGGAATCTCATAAGTTATGACCTGATTTTCTTTATTTGTCGCCTTAATAAGCATATACAAAGTATCATCAGAAAATTCTGCACATAAACGTGTATAATTATCAATATGAAAAGTAATTTCATTTAAAAAATCTTCTAATAAAACAGGTTGTCCTTGATATAAAACATGATCTATCTTTGTTTCTAAAGAATCATATTTCTCATATAAATCAACTTCTATTCGTTGGTAAGAAGTAACCTCTTCTTTCCCACAATACAAAACATTGGAAATATAAATAGAGGCTTTTGTATCATTATAAGCAAGACTTCCTGTAATCTTAAAATCTCCACAATTAGATGTAATCATTTTAAAAGTAAAATCATCTTCTTTAGGACGAATAAAAAGAAATAAAAGGAAACAAACCAAAAGAAAAACAAGTAAACCAACCAAAATCAACCAATATTTTTTTTTCTTTTCGTTTTTGCCTTCTAACAATCCTGTTATTTCAATATGAAAATCATCACAAATCTGTTTCATTAAAGCAATATCTGGCATATTTTTGCCATTCTCCCACTTACTAACTGCTTGGTAAGTAACACCATACTTAGTAGCAAATTCTTTTTGAGTCAAATGATTTTGTACTCTTATTTCCTTAATTATTTTGCCAACCTTTTCTTGATCCATAGCACCACTTCTACTTCCTCACTTACTTAATAAGTCCCCCATGACAATGGAGTTGATAAATCAACTGATCATTTTTGAAAATTTTTTCTTCGCCTATAAAGTTTTCAATTGTTCCATCTAAAGAGAAAGTATATCTATATTCTCCATTAACAAACTCTTTAGGTCCTCTAAGAGGCAAAGTCCCCTCTTTTCCCACTTCCATCAAAGCAGGTCTTAAAGCCTTATCCATAGCTTCTTCACTTAAAGATTCATCCAAAGTAACCCCATAGTAATTCATCCCCCAAAAAATTTGAGAATTAGAATAAACTACCTCTTCTCCCATAAATTTAGTACCTCCAAAATAGGTATCATGATACTTATATTCTACTCCGTTATAATTAACAGAATATTCATAATCAGAAGAACCTTCTCTTGAAGAAGAAATCTTCTCTGCACTTGCATTAGCATATGTATTCTTCTTTGCTTCTACCAAAAATTTTATTAATCCATTAGTATCCATTCTAAATCATCCTTTACTACATATAATTTTGCTCTTTTAAAAGCGTTTCTATTTTATCAACTATGACTCCATACCCATTATACCGCATCTTCTCTAGAGAAATCCATTGATACCTATCCATCTCTTCTTCATCTGGCTTAACAGGCAGAACATGAAGAGTCAAGAAGAGATAGCGAAAATCAAAATGAAGATGTGTAGGAAGATGAAGTCTTTCATTATATGGAATATCTTGCACATCTATATCAAGAGGAACCATAGGATCCGAGTCTATCGGCAACTCTTTAAAATTTTCTATACCAGTCTCTTCCTTTATTTCGCGAATAGCAGCATCTAAAACAGACTTGTCTTTTTGGTCTAAATGGCCACCTGGATATAAATCCATCTTTAAATCTTTGTGAAACAAAACCAAAAACTTTTTGTCCTTAATAGAATAAACAAAACCACTCGCTACTACATGACCAAGAAAATTATTCCAGTCAATTATCTTTTCATCACTACTATTTTCCAAAAAAGAAATAAATTCTTTTAATCGTAGCTTTTCATCTGGAAACAATTCTAAATATTTATTTAAAATTTCTACTAATTCAGTTTTCATCTTCTCACCTAATTAAAAAGTCTTAAAGCAAAAGTAGTCAAAGAAAAATATTATTTTTCAATAGTTGTACAAACCTACTATACTTCTTTAATATAATTCACTTGATACCCTAGTTCTTCTATTCTTTTAATAATCTCCTCATCAGATACCACAATCTTGCTAATAAGAGTAGCACCCTTTTCATTCACGTCTACAGATACTTTTAAAACACCCTCAATATTTGATAAAGAAGAAGATATTTTCTCTGTACAACGTATACAAGACATCCCTTCGATAGAAACAAACTTTTTATATTTTTTGCCAAACATAAAATTCCTCCTTATTTATTATATTTATCAAATAATGTTACGACTTCGTCTATGACGCTATCATTACCGCTAGTAAGTTCTTTTACGACACAATGAGATAAATGCCCTTTCATAATCTCGTTCCCAATGTTATTCAACGATTTCGTAATCGCTGAAATCTGTATTAATATTTCTTCACAAGAACGATCATTCTCTAACATTTGTTTAATTCCATTTACTTGTCCCCCAATGACATTTAAACGTTTCCCTAATCTTATTTTTTCTTCCTCTGTTCTATATTTCTCACAAGTTTTTTTCTCTTCTTTCATAATAAATCACCTTAAAACCATTATAGACCACTACAGGGTACGAGTCAAAGAAAAAATTAGGAAATTAAATGATAACTATCATCAAGCAATTCTTTTATTTCTAAAAAAGAAATTTGATTATTTAAAAGAATCGTCAACCAATATTTTTTATTCATGTGATAGGCTTTAAAAAATCTTTTATTATCAACAAGTTTTTGTATTTTATCAGGATTACACTTGATATTAAGGATATCGATTATCTGATCACTCTTAATTTCCAAAGAAGTAGCTTTGACTTTCATTATAAGACCAAACCATTTATTTTTTTCATTGGTTAATGTCATACTTATATTATCATTAGAAAAAGGGAATTTAGGTAATACTCCATAAACCTCTTTTACATAAGACAAAATTTCTTCACAAAGTTTATTCTTATTTCTACACTTTTCTATTATATCCTCTATTCTCTTTTGTACCTCTTCTTTTAATTCTCCAACAAATGTACCTAAAGCATCAGTTACATAAAAAGGATAGTATTCTTCTCCCTCTTGATCAAAAACTTGAATAAAAAATTGTTCTTTCTTATACTGCAAAGAACATTGAAAAGCGTGTAATAAAGAAAAAGTAAAAGTAAGAGATGCATCAAATCCATAAGCATATAAACTATCCAAAGACAAATCGTCCAAAACAACGTAAGATTTCATCTAATCACCAATACTATTATAAAAAAACTTTAACTATGATACAACTTATATTTCATTTTTAATTCTTTTCGTTTCGAACGAGATAATAAAGATAAAGCTTCATTTTCAAAATAAATTTTATTAGAAGAAAAATCAATTCGTATAACATTCTGTAAATTAATAATACAACTTTGATGACATTTAAAGAAAAAAGAAACATCTTTTAAATCATCTTCCATTTTCTTTACTGAAGAACGAATAGAAAATCGATTATGCAAGGTTACAACTAAACACTGATTAGAATGCAGTTCTTTTTCTATATACAAAATATCTTGATAAGGGACCTTAAATAGTTCACCTTCCTGATAAAGAGATAAAGAAGGCTGTGTACAGAAAAATTGAATAATATGAAGAAGTCTAATTTTTAATTGCTCTTCAAATTCCTTATTTTTTATACACAAGGTACTAAACCACAAGGAACAATTATGTTCAATGTAATAAAGCATGTCTTTCTCACTAAGTAAGCAAATAATTGGAGTATGGTAATCACCACTTTCTCGTAGTTCTTTAATAAAAGTCTCTGCATTATCCATAGTTGGATCAATAAGAATAACTTTATTTTTATCATCTAAATGAGGATGAAATTCTTTCTCCTCAAAAACTTGATAAGACAAATTTCTTGAAAAAAATACTTTATTTATGATCTCCTTACAATAAAAAATAGTATGTTTATCTTGTTCATATATATAAAAATTCATAATTCCCACTCCCGACTATTCTAGAATACAAAATGCAAACGTCGAAAATTGTCGAATTATGATATTTGGATTATTTTATGTAAAAAGGTGTCAAAAAAAAGATACATGTTTCCATATATCTTTTAAGAATTATAAATACTCGTAAGACCAAAATAATCTTCTAATGTAATCCAATCTCCATTATTATATAACTTAGTCGCTAAGTCTACTCCTACATAACGAAAATGCCAAGACTCATACTTATACCCTGTCTCATTTGTCTTCCCTTTCGGATATCTTAAAATAAAACCATATTGATAACAATGATTACTTAACCATATCGCCTCAGGAGAATCGTGAAAAGTATCATTAATCTGATTGACATCAAAAGCTAAGCCTGATTGATGTTCACTATGCCCAGCCCTAGCAGAATAGGTATCTGCTTTTTCTACTCCATCACGTAAAACGTAATTTGTATAAAGTTTCTCCTGTGTAGCAAAACTTCTAAACCCACTTGATAAATAAACATGAAGTCCTTCTAATGTAGCAGCTCCCTTCATTTCTTCGAAATGAGCCAATACTTCTTTATCAAGACCACTTCCATAAGTAGAAGGTAAAGCATAAGTTTTATTAACAATCAAAATACCTTCTACATATGTAACACCCTCTTTAATAACTCCTTGAAATCCTTTTGATGTAGTAAAAGTCACATCTTCCACTGGATCTGCTTGTACAGGTTTCTCCTGTATTGGTTTGTTATTTTGGATAGGCTTATTCATTACTTCTAAGAGAAAAGTTTCTCTCGTCTCATTTCCACTACTATCTCTTGCAACATAAGTCAAAGTATAAACACCCACCTTATTAAAATCATATGTTCCTTCTATATGGATTATGATATCCTCTCCTGAATTATCCGTCACATGCACATTCTCTAATAAGTCAATCTCAATTCCAAGAGCAGTACTAAGATTTTTTTCATACTCTATCTTTGGCGCTTCCGTATCAATGATATTCACTTTCATTTCATAGTCCTTCTCGCGCCATAAATGTCTTACTCGAAAAGAAATCTTATATACATCTACTTTAGAAGTATCTAACATATAATCTTCGTTTACAATATTTCCTCGTTTTACTTTTACCAATTCATATAAAGAAACCTCTTCATGTAACCAATAAGTAACTTCCTCTTTATAAGTAAGCTCTATCTTCCCATAATAAAGAAAAAAAACTAGAAATAGAAAACTTAAAAGAATAAATAAACCAATAAAAATATATCTCTTTTTCAAAATATCCCTACTTTTCTAATTATATGTACATTATATTTATTTTATTATAGCACACAAAAAGAAAAATTCATTCTTCTTAATTATTTCGTAATTATATACGGTGAATTAGATGTGCCATCTCCACTAGTATAACTAGTACAAGCCTGAAGAGAAAGAACAGGACGAACGCCAAGCAAAGTACCTACCATAGTCATTCGTATATATCCATCATAATAAACGCCGATACAGTGCGTATTTAAATCTGAGAATGAGCTAGAAGATGAAATTGTTGAGTACCATGAACCAGTATATAAAAAATAATTAGTATTGGCTCCTGTATCACTATCACTTATAAATCCTCTCCCTCCTGCCATAACAACTTCATCAGAGGTGAGTAAGCCTATAGGGTAAGTTAATCTTCCATTTCCATTATCACTACTTACTGTAAAGACAT
>CAOJRT010000021.1 GCA_948442255.1 uncultured Caryophanales bacterium
TATACTACACTCTCCTATTATTTTTATTCTACTTTTATTGTACCCCCCCCCCGTAATAAAATGTCAATCAAAAGTTTTGAACAAAAAAAGAAACTAGATTAACTAATTTCTTTTTTAATATTCTTTATTTAAATGAATTAAGAAGTTGCGTTTCTAGGAACTCCATTTCCGTCATCTTGAACATAATTCAATTGACTTTCTAGTGTTAAAACAACTGCTTCTGTAGGTAAATCACTTGCATCTTCTACATCCTTCATTTCAATTAAAATACGCAACATTTCTCTTTCTCCAACAGCAAGCAAATCATTTTGACTTATTTCTTGTAAATCTTTATAAGTAATTGTATAATTCAAATATTTTTGTTGACTTTCAGTTAATATAGTTTTTTCAAAGCTATCCAATCTAGCATCAAGAGTTCCATCATTCACTACATCAACATAATATTCATAAAAATCTAATGGTTTATTCAAAGTAACAGAAGCCGTCATACTCACACTATCATTCCGTATTATAGGCATAGGAGCAGATACACTACCATCTTTAACTTCAACATTCTCTAAATGTACACTCCATGAATTAGTAGAGATTGTTGCTGTATTACTTATTTTCAACGCCTGTGATAAATATGCAAAACCTACTCCTAATAATAAAACACATAAAACAACGATAAAAATAGTCATCTTCCTCTTTGAATTACTCTTAACATTACTCCTCATACGAAACACTCCTATACTCTACTATTACCTTTAGTATAACTATTTTATTAATTAGAGTCAAGAAAAAAATAAATAATTTAATAAAATCAAGAAAAAAAGACCCTAAATAGTCTTCTCAAATTGACTATTATAAAGCCCTTCATAAAATCCTTTTTTCTTCATTAACTCATCATGAGTTCCTTGTTCAATAATGTTTCCTTCCTTCATTACTAAAATTAAATCAGCATTTTTTATCGTAGATAATCTATGAGCAATAATGAAAGATGTTCTTCCCTCTGTTAACTTATCCATTGCTTTCTGAACCAATTCTTCTGTTCTTGTATCTACATTACTTGTTGCTTCATCTAAAATTAAGAAAGGTGCATCCTCAAGCATTCCTCTAGCAATTGTAAAGAGTTGCTTTTGTCCTTGACTAATCGTATCTGTATCTCCTACATTAGAATGTAAAGCTCCTGGCAAAGTTTTAATAAAATGATCCACTCCTACAACTTGGCAAGCCTCCCAAATCTGTTCTTCTGTAACAGAATTTTTATTAAACTTAATATTCTCGCCTATAGTTCCTTCAAATAACCAAGTATCTTGTAATACCATACAGAACAATTCATGAATATTTTCTCTTGTAAGTTCTTTTGTAGAAACTCCATCAATCAATATCTCTCCATCATTAATTTCATAAAATTTCATAAGCAAATTCACCATAGTTGTTTTTCCAGCTCCAGTCGGACCAACAATAGCAACTTTTTGCCCAGGTTTAACAGCAACACTGAAATCGTTTATAATCGTGCGTGTCTCATCATAACCAAATTTAACATGTTTAAAAGTAATTTCTCCTTTTACCTTAGAACGATCTAAATGTTTCATAATATGTTCTTGAGAGGCCATCTCTTTTTCATCTAAAAATTCAAATACTCTTTCACTAGCAGCCGCAGTAGATTGTAGATTTGTCATCGCTTGAGCAATTTGAGATAATGGATTAGTAAATAAGCGTACATATATCATAAAGGCCACAATAACACCAAACGTAATGTATCCATTCATCGTAAGTATAGCTCCTACTACGCAAACAGCAACATAACCAAAGTTACCCACAAATCCCATAATAGGTTGCATTAACCCACTTAAGAATATACTTTTTCTCTTGGTCTCATAAAGTTTATTATTTAACTCTTCAAAATCCTTTATAGCACTCTTACTTCCATTATAAGCTTTTACAACATTGTGTCCACTATATATCTCTTCTATATAGCCATTAATATCTCCTAAAGCTTCTTGGGAAGCAGCAAAATATTTTTGTGACTTTCCAAGTAAGAAAAACATAAGAGAGAAACCAATTAAACTAGAAAGAATTGCCGTAATCGCCATCACCCAATTGGTAATAAACATCATAAGTATAGAACCTAAAAATAAAGTCACACAACTAACTAAAGTAGCTAAGCTGTTATTTAAATTTTGGGCAATCGTATCCACATCATTTGTAACTCTTGATAATACATCCCCTGTCTCATGTGTATCGAAGTATTTTAGAGGTAAAATATTAATCTTATTACTAATACGTGTTCTTAAATTTTTAGCAAAATGATTAGAAACAGTAGTCATAGAATAGCTTTCAATATATCCAAATAATGAACTTAAAATATAAATAGTTCCCATAAAAATAGCGATGTGCTTAATCTTTGTCATATCTATACTTGGCTTAATAAGAGAATATACAGAATCTGGAAGTTGATCTAACAATTCTAATGCTTTTTCAGTACCAGTTTCTCCTCCCATTCGCGAAAACAAACGAAGCATTGCAACTTGATCCGAAACAGAAATAATTGTCTTATCTATTTCAATATCTTCTAGTAAATAAAGAAGAACAGAATCTGGAAGTTGTAATAAATAGCCTAAAGCTTGCTCTTCTTCTGCATTTGGCAGCTCTTTCATAATTTCCAAAGTTTTCTGCACTTCTTCCTCACCAATAGAATCAACAGTACCAATCAAAGCAATCTTAGAACCTATTTTTTCTTGAGACAAATTAGTAGATATTCTTGCACTTAATTCTTTTAATTGATTAGTATTAGGCGTAATGCCTTCTCGTATAGTATCCGTAAAGGTAGATAACTGATTGGGCGCAATCAAAGATAAGATAGAACTTATCATCGCTAAAGAAAGAGCCAGAATCATCATATATTTCCATGGTTTTAAATTAAGAATTAATCGTTTAGTAGAACCAAAAAAGTCCTTTGATTTTTCTTGTACTCTACGTCCTCCAGGTCTAGGCATCTTTAAGTTCCTCCTCACTTAATTGAGATAATGCAATTTCTTTATACACATCACAATTTTTTAATAATTCTTTATGAGTTCCCATTCCTACACATTTTCCTTTGTCTAAAACAATAATCTTATCAGCATGCATAATCGTTCCTATTCTTTGTGCTACAATCATACTAGTTGCATCTTTTGTGTAACGTTTTAACTCTTTTCGTAATGTGGCGTCTGTTTTATAATCAAGGGCAGAAAAAGAATCATCAAATATATATATTTCTGGGTCTCTTGCTATAGCTCTAGCAATACTAAGACGCTGCTTTTGTCCCCCTGAAACATTCGTTCCTCCCCGAGCAATATGAGCTTCATAGGATCCATCCATCTTTTCTACAAAATCAGTTCCTTGAGCAACACGAATAGCTTCTTTAATTTTTTCCTTTGTAATATTTTTCTTCCCATTTTCTCCATAAGCGACATTAGAAGAGATTGTTCCAGTAAATAAAATCGCTCTTTGTGGTACATAACCAATACGATTATGTAATTCCTCCTGTTTATAGTCTTTAACATTTACTCCATCTACAAGAACTTCTCCATCTGTAGCATCGTAGAATCTTGGTACTAAATTAATCAAACTACTCTTACCTGCTCCTGTAGAACCAATAAATGCAATCGTTTCTCCACGATTAACTTTAAAAGAAATATCTTTTAATAAATATTCATCTGCATCAGGATATTTAAAATTGACATTCTTAAATTCAATAGTCCCCACTTCCTTAGTAGAAAGAGTAGCCTTCCCATCTTGAATCGTAACTTGTTCATCTAATATCTCATTAATACGTTTTGCAGAAATTTGTGCTCTTGGCCACATCATAAAAATCATAGCTAACATCAAAAATGACATAATAACTTGCATTCCATACTGTGAGAAAACAACCATATTACTAAATAAGGTAATTTTATCTACCATTCCTGCTGCTTGGATTAAAAAGGAACCAATAACATAAATACCAAGAGTAAGACCATACATAACTAAATTCATAATGGGATTCATCGTAGCAAAACATCTTTGATTAAATAATTGTTGCTTTGTCAAATCGGCATTCACTTTTTCAAAACGTTCTCCTTGAAATTGTTCCGCATTAAAAGCACGAATAACACGAATACCAGACAAATTTTCTCTCGTAACTCCATTGACCTTATCAATAAGCTTTTGGACTTTTTCAAATCTTGGTAATACAATAATCATCAAAGTAGTAACAGTAAAAAGTAAAACAGCAACACAAACAGCGGTCAAGATACTCCATTCAAACCCTTTGTTTAAAATCTTCAAAATCGCCCAAACCGCCATAATAGGAGCTTTGACCATCATTTGAAGTCCCATACCAATCATCATATCAACTTGCGTAACATCATTTGTTGTCCTTGTAATTAAACTACTAGTCGAAAACTTCTTCATTTCTTCCGTTCCAAAAGATTGAATCTTATGAAATATCTTAGAACGTACTACAGTAGCAAAGTGAGAAGCAACATTAGAAGCAAAATACCCAACTACGATAGCGGAAAGCAAACTTCCTAAGGCACATGCAAGCATGTAACCACCTTGTAATAAGATATCTTTCATAAGACTTCCTTCGGTTTGTACAAGTCTTGTAATAGAACTCATATAATCGGGCATTTTAAGTTCTAACCAAACTTGAAAAATAATGAGTCCCAAAGAAATCAATATACAAGAGACATCTTTTTTTGTTAAATTTTTAAATAATTTTCCCATTTATTTATATCCTTTCTAAATTTCTCTTTATTTTCTGAGTAATCAAACTAAGGTTTTCTACTTCCTCTGTAGTAATATCTTCACAAAGTTTCTCCGCAATATAAGCATTATCTTCTTGTAAAAAAGAAACAAAAGAAATCGCTTTATCCGTTAATCCAATTATCTTTTTCCTTAAATCATCTACAGAGCCACTCCTAGTAATCAGCCCATTCTTCTCCATTGTATTCAATATAGCAGATAAAGTTGACTTATTACAAGGCATCATCACTTCTATATCCTTTTGACACAAAGAACAATTATTTTCATAAACAAAAAGAAGAATTCTTCCTTGAACAGGAGTAATAGCGATTCGCTTTTTTTTATAACGTATAGACAAAGCTTTAAAAAGAGACATATGTAATGCATTTAAAGAAAGAACAATAGAGTTCTCTTTCATAGTAAAACCTCACTTAGTTCGTTACCGAACCATTAAATTATAGTATGTTAAAACACAAATTACAACAAATTTCACAAAGATTTCATAAAAAAAAGAATTAAACATCTTCTTTATAAATAACGCATAGAAGCATTTTCTTCTGTTGCCACAATCTCCACTTTTGCACCATTAATCATCGTAAAAGATGGCTTTACATGTCCCACATCAAACTGATAAATCACTTTAATAGAAGGAAACGCCTTTTTAATTAAGTCTTCATAGGAAATAGCATTAAAAGAAGACGGAAAACGTACCTTACTAATAAGAATCGCTTTAGTCCCCTCAAAGTATCCTGCATACTGAAATTGCAATAACGTATTATATAAAACTTCACTGGACATACTAAAAACATCAAAATACCAAATAATACCATCTTCCTTATATTTAGTAATAAACTCTTTTGTTCCATCATAGGAAGTTCCAATAATATCTTTTAAACAATCAATACACCCGCCTATCAAAATCCCCTTTGCAGTAAATGGTCCATTTAAATAAGACCATGTATTTTTCTCTTCTCCATTCTCCCCTTTAAAAAAAGGATAACGCTCTTGCAAAACCATGTTCCCTTTTATAAGAGAAAAATAATTTTGATAAGCTAGGTGTAATACTTCTTCACTCATACCACACATATTACAAGGAGAATAAATAGTAGCAATATCTAACTTAGTTGTAATCATATAAAGTAAACTAGTCGGATCACTACTCCCCACTATCCATTTCAAATGTGTTTTTATTACATCTGGTTCAATAAAAGGAAGCATTTCAAATAAAAAGTCTCCTCCTTGCGCAATTTGAATCAAAGGAATCGTATCATCTAAGTATAGACTTTTTAATTCTTCCCATCTTGTCTTCGCATCACTACTAACAATACCATCTGTTAAAACATTATCCGTCTCTATAATACGCAAACCTTGTTCTTGAAAATGTTTTATAGTCCTTTCATACTTTTCTTTCTTTTTTAAAACTCCTGCACTACAAGCTGTTATGCCAACGATATCGCCATCTTTTAAATAATCAGGAAAAAGCATCTCCCTACCTCCTAGCATTTTTATATATTTTCATCTTCATCCTTACTCTCATCTTCTATGTATTTAGATAAATAAATCCCTCTTCTCGTAAAAAGATTCATACTATAATAAAAAAGAATAATTCCATCTCCAAAAAATAGCAAAAGATACATAAAGCTCCATTGAAAGCCAAAAGCAAATAGTAAAATAAAAAGAAAAAGAAGACTAATTAAGAAACCAAAAACACTTTTTCCTAAAGAAGGCTTATAATAAACCTTTTTTAAATTTTTCTTTCGCTTCCCACTTTCTTCATAAAAATCTAATAATTTATCTAATTTATTCTTATTTTGCATAAAACCACCCATTTTTGAAAAAATAATTCCTATTTTGTATTCACTTTATTAAAATAACGAAGAAGTAAAGAATTTAATATACTTTGTATAAATAGAGTTACACCAAATAATAAAGCACCTATCAGTTGGTCAAAAAGTAAACAAAGAACCAACATAATAACCATGATATAAGTCATAATCATAATCGTAATGACATCCGCTTTCCCCTCAGCGATTAAATCTTTATAATTTTCGCGAATCTTTTCGTGTTTATAAAAATAAACAACAGCCATCATAAATAAGGTAAATCCAATAGTAAAAAGGACAATTCCAATCATACGAAACAATACATCAGCTTCATTAGCTATATGAATAACAGCTGTATGACTTAAAGTAGACACCATTAAGAAAAATAAACCACTCAAATAAAGAACCACCCCTATAATAAAGGAAGCCATTGAGATTTTATTTTTTTTCATTATACCACCAAACTTTTAATATTCTTTATATTCAATCTTTTCTTCAAAAGATGAAGAAATACTGACTAATTTATTATGAATCAAATGAGACATTTCCTCTAAAGAAATATCTTTCATATTCGTTAAAACACATTGAATTTTTTCTGTGTAAAGAGTTAGTTTGACTAAACTTTTTTCACTATTAATTGTCTTCACTACAAAAGAAACATTTTGTAGTGGTATTTCCCGCATCTCTTGGCCCATTACTTCATAGACTAGAGTATTTCCAGATAGATAATAATAGTTAGGTAAAATCTTTTCTCTTTCTACAAAAACTTCTTCTTTACTATCTTCTTCTAATTTATCTAACTTACTAGATATTTCTTCATGAGAAGGCTTATTTTCTTTAACAAGACTTTTAACAGAAACTTCAACTTCCTCCTCAGGTAATTTGACATAATTTGTGTGCATTTCTTCCTCAGGAATAATTTTAAGTTGCTCCGTATTCCCTACAACAGAAATCACTTTTGTTTCATAGTCTTCCTCTTCGATGACTTCTTTATTCTTTTTAAATAAAGCAAATACACCTATGATACAAAGCACTAATCCCACAATAGGACAAATAAAGATAATTTTATTTGTCTTATGTGTTTGCACAGACGTCACATTATCTTCATGATAATAAACAGAAATAACATCACCTTTATTTACATCATCTCGATAATAAAAATTATACTGATAGAGCGTATTATTGACACGATAGGTTACAACCACATCATTTTTACCAGTTCCATCACTATCTTTTTTTACATCAGCAACTTCAGCTTCTATAGCAACTAAATCTTTTTCACTATTCACAATATAAATACAAATAACTAAAGACAATAAAAGTAGTACTCCAATAATTAAAAAAACAATACTTCTAAGACGCATTTCTTTATCTGACATATATTCCAACCATCCTTTATTTCTTAAATAAGATTATAACATATGTCACCCAAAATAAAAAAGAAATCTTATTCGATTTCCTATTTTTCTTTTAATTGTAAACCCAATTCATCTAATTGTTGCTCAGCAACAATATTTGGACATTCACTCATCAAATCAGTCGCACTAGCAGTTTTAGGGAACGCAATAACATCACGGATATTTTCGGTGCCAACAAGCAACATCGTAAGACGATCTAGTCCTAAAGCGAAACCACCATGAGGAGGACATCCATACTTTAAGGCCTCTACAAAAAAGCCAAATTTTTCTTTTATATCTTCCTCACTAAGTTCTAATGCTTTAAACATAAGTTCTTGTACACTTTGGTCATGTATACGAATAGAACCTCCTCCAGCTTCGTAACCATTAATAACAATGTCATAAGCTTTACTTTTCACTTGTCCTTTATCCGTTAATAGCCTAGCAACATCTTCTTCCTTAGGCATGGTAAATGGATGATGACAAGCTACATATCGATTCTCTTCTTCACTATATTCAAAGCTAGGAAAATCAACCACCCATAATAGTTTATAGTCATCTTGTTTAATCAAGCCTAAATCACGCGCCAATTTACATCTTAAAGCTCCTAAAGATGTTTTAACAATAGAATAGTCCCCACTTATTATAAAAACCAAATCGTTTGTTTCAACTTGCAAACTCTCTTTAATACTCTTTAATTCTACATCATTCATAACTTTAACAATAGAGCCACTCACTTCTTCTCCGTATTTTAAATAAGCAAGACCAGAAGCTTTATAAGTTTTAACATACTCTGTTAACTTATCCAAATCTTTACGAGAATATTTATCTGCTACATTCTTTACAACAATAGCATTAATAACACCATCTTCTTGTATCACATTTTTAAATACAGCAAATGAAGTAGTAGTAAATAGGGGTGTAATATCATGAATTTCCATTCCGAATCGTAAGTCTGGTTTATCAGAGCCATAAAAAGCTATTGCATCGTCATAAGTCATACGTTGTAATGGCAAGGGAATCTCAATTCCCTTCACTTCTTTAAAAATACGAGCAACCAAACTTTCTCCCACTTCCATCACTTGCTCTTCGTCCACAAAAGACATCTCCACATCAATCTGCGTAAATTCAGGCTGTCTATCAGCCCTTAAATCTTCATCACGAAAACATTTTGCAATTTGAAAATATCTTTCAAAACCACCCACCATAAGAAGCTGTTTAAATATTTGTGGAGATTGAGGTAAAGCATAAAATTTACCATGATTTACTCGACTTGGAACTAAGTAATCCCTTGCTCCTTCTGGAGTAGATTTACAAAGAACAGGTGTTTCTACTTCTAAAAAATCAAGTTCATTCAAAAATTTTCTTGTTGAAAAAGTAATCGCATTTCGAATAACAAAATTATTCTTTAGTTTTTCTCTACGCAAGTCCAAGTAACGGTATCTTAAACGTGTATCTTCTAAAGCATTTGTATCATCCGCAATAGCAAAAGGAACTTCCGCCGCCCTGTTAATAAGCTCTAACTTATCCACCTCAACTTCTATTTCTCCAGTTTCCATTTTTAGATTCTTGCTTTCACGTTCAATAATACGCCCTGTCACAGAAATAACATATTCATTTTTTAGAGTATCAGCTAAAGTATAATTGGGATTTTCAGGACGAACCACCACCTGCATAATACCTGTACGATTACGCAAATCAATAAAAACTAACCCACCTAGATTTCGTATCTTAGCAACCCAACCATAAAGAGTCACTGTCTCACCCACATTGGCAATTGTATAATGTTGCATTTTTTCCATAAATAACATCCTTTCAATATAAAAACAGTTATCATCCAACAAGGGACGAATAACTGTAAAATCCGCGGTACCACCCAATTTATTATGTTTCCATAATCACTTTCATGATAACGGTTACTAACCGGTTTAAATAAACTAAACAACTCATAAGTGTCTTCTTTATATGCATTATTTTAGTTTCCACCAACCACTAAATCTCTAGGAATATTCATATAAATACTCTTCTTAATCAACGTTTTCACTGCTATTGTAAATCAAAATTCTCCTTTTGTCAACGAACTTTCACACGTTTCCCATTAATAGCATTCGATAAAAAACGTGTAAAACTAATCCCACTTCTTGGTTTATCATATTGATAAAGCTGTAATAAATTGATATTCCCATTCGGAATCGTTTCTATAAAATGCTGCATAACATCTTGTAAAAGTTCTTCCTTAGAAGAATAAGCATGAACTCCTTTATAAGAAAACCAAGCATGTTCAAACCAATAGTATTTTTCTTTATCTTTAAATACTAAAAAAGTATGTCCCTTATTTAACTTTTTATCATCATATAAAAGTAAATAGGTACGAAAAGAAACTTTCATTGCAGAGAATAACTTTCTTTCCAGTTCCACTTGGTCAAAACACAAACCAATATAACTCTCCTGTAAGTCACTCGCGCTTTGTAAACGATAAATATCACTAAAATGCTCATCTATCGTAATCCGAAAACTACCATCTTTGCATTTATACCCTACTTTAATATTCCCCATAACATCTTCAAGTAAAGAGGAAATACAATCATAAACATAAATAACTCGACTTCCCTGCTCAACCGTCATCACAAAACCTAACTTTTTAAAAAAAGAAATAAGTTCTTTTTGTTTTTTATAACACCATACATATAGCTTATTTGTTTGCTCCTTAAAAGTATGTATTAAAGAAGTCCCAAGTCCTTGCCTTCTATATTCATCAAATAAAAACAGCATATCAAGCATTTTTCCATCCAAGTAGGGGACCAATAAAAAAGCTCCAACGACTTTATGATTACTATAGACAAGCTGATAATCTTCAAAATGTACTGACACATCCTGAACAATTTGTTGATGAACTTTATTTTTCTCTAAAGGACTTAGACCTCTATCCATCTCTTCGTTTAACATAGTAACTAAACGCATACTAGACAAAATATCAATATCTTTTTCTTTTGCATTTTTAATCTCATATTTAAGCATGATTACACCTACTTATGTAAAATATACTACCAAAAGTAGACGAAAAAAGAAAGCACTAACTGAACCATTATAAGAAAAAGCTAAACATAATAATAAGAAACTATGCTATACTTTTAATAGATAAGGAGTATGTATATGAAATTTGTAGAAAACATAAGTGAAAAAGAGTATACAGCATTTTGGGAAAAAACTCCAAACAATCATTTTTTACAAAGTTATGAATGGGGACAGATTCAAGCTAAAACAAGGAAACAAATTCCTTTATATGTAGGATTAAAAGATGAGAAAAATAACCTTGTAGCAGTTGCTTTACTCTTAAAAAGAAAAACCCCTCTTCACATGTGTTACTTTTACTGCCCTAGAGGCTTTACTTTAGATTATTCAAATAAAGAAATTGTAACAGAGTTTACAAAACATCTAAAAGATTTTATAAAAAAAGAAAGAGCAATCTATCTAAAAATAGATCCACCTATCATGTACCAAGAAATAGACGAAGAAGCAAATAAAATAGAGAATGGTGTAAATAATTATACAATATTTAATCATCTTATTAACTTAGGCTATAAACATAAAGGATTTAATAAACTATACGAAGGAAATCAACCAAGGTATACTTTTAGAACCTATTTTAAACAATATAAAACCTTTGAAGAAGTAGAAAGCACTTTCTCAAAATCGTTTTACCGCCCCGTAAAGAGAAGTTATAATTACGACTTAGACATTTATATGGCAGAAGAAATAAAAACTTTTCATGAGTTAATAAAAATCATCTCTTCAAAAGATAATTTTCATGAATATCCTTATTCCTATTATAAAACCGTTTATACGGAAATGAAACAAAGAGGACACATAAAGGTTTTCAATGCCAAAATAAACCCAGAAAAACTAATAGAAAAGTTTCAAAAAGAATATGATAGAGAAAAAAAAGAAGAAAGAAAAACAAAATTACAAAAGGATATAGAGTATCTTAATTCTCTAGAAAATAAAAAAGAACACATAATTGCTTCTTTAATCTGTACATACTCAAAAAGTGGAGCATGGTCTTTATATATAGGAAATAATGATACAGCTACTACAACAGGAACTGTAAATCGTTTATACTATGAATTTTTAAAAGATGCTTTCATAAACAAATATGAATATGCAGACCTATTTGGTGTTGTAGGTGACCCTCATACCAAATATAAAAATCTAGCTGGAATTTATGAATATAAAAGGAAAATGGGCGGAAACTACATCGAATTTATAGGTGAATTTGATCTTATAAACAAACCTCTATGGTATATTATTTTACCTAGTATATTAAAAATATATCGCAAACTAAAAAAATAAAGAAGAATGTTTCTTTATTTTTTTAATACATATAAATGATTCTCTTCTGT
Source organism: uncultured Caryophanales bacterium (assembly GCA_948442255.1). GTDB lineage: Bacteria > Bacillota_I > Bacilli_A > RF39 > UBA660 > Coprovivens. The sequence continues at coordinate 12,373 of CAOJRT010000021.1, forward strand.
AATAATAAAGGCATCATTAGCAAAAGTTACAGCATAGGGGTAAACATACTCATTATTTTTTTCTTGATAAGTACCTATCTTAGCTACATCAGGCAAAACATAAGAAGTAAATGTATGATGCTCCAAATAAGCAAATAAGTCATAATCTGAATTTAAATCCTTTTTCAAAATAGATACGTAATAAAGAGTACTATCTTCATCAACATTCTTCAAATAATAAAGGACATATCGAGTTTCGTCCTCATACAAAATATATTGTAGAATATTGTGGTCTATCTCTTTCTTTTCTAAAGTATCCTGTCTTATAATCTGCAAGGTCCCCTCTTCTAAGGAAAAAGAATAAGAAATAGAATAGTTAGAAGAATGAAATAAATCTTGAAAAGAAGGATTCGGCTCTATTTCTGAATAAAAGGAATACTCTAGAGAATATGTATCCAAAGTATAAAAAGAAGCGACATGTTGTAATTTTTCTTTTTCCTCATAAGTATAACAAACTTCTATTTCGTCCATCTCAAAGTGGACAGGAACTAAAGACTGCAAAAACCAGACAGCAATCATAGAAATGCAACATAACAATTTTTTCCGTTCATCTTTAGCAACATCTTCAGGCAGTAGTTCCTCTTTTTCTTCGACTAACGCATTTACTTTTGTTTTTCTTGCCAAAAGAAAAAAGGATAAAAAGTAAAAAGTACAAATAACAAGAGTAGAACAAACCATATAAATATAATAAGAAGAAGGTAAAGTTGAAACAAATTGACAATCTTTCAAAGCATTCACATCTGATAGAAATGCTGCAAAATCATAAAAAGCATGCAAAAAAGCAACTGACCAAATATTTTTAGTACGAAAATATATAATTCCTAATACCATGCCAATCATAAAAGTTTGTGCCACTTGAATAAGGGTCAAAAAGAAAGATTGTCCTGCTAAAATATTAGTAAGATGCAAACATCCAAAAAGAAACCCAGATAAAACAATAGACAATAAAACACCTTTTCTATTTTTTCCTAGTTTATCTAAAAAGCTATTGAGCAACCAACCTCTACACAAACTCTCTTCAAATAACCCAATAAAGAGACAAAGAAAGAAGACAGTAATAAAATTCGGAAGATGAAGATGTCCCTCTTGTAGAATAGTTCCAACCCCAGCAATTAACAAAACAGCCGTAAAAATAAGAACAGGAATTCCTAAAGCAATCGATTTAAAAAAACTTTCTCGTTTTTCTGTAAATATGTTTCTTTTCCCTATCAATATCAAAAACAAAAATAAAAAGAAAAAAGCCATCATCTCTGCCACTAGAGTTATTCCATATTTACTATTCGTAAAACTATAATTTACATAACTATAAACCACACGATTAAATAAAAATAATATAATGTAAAAACAAGAAAAAGAAATAAATACTTTAAAAAAACTCTTTACAACCTCTTTTATTTTCATTTTATTCCCCCTTTACTTATGAAAAATTTTACTATGCTTGTATTTCAACAATTTGCAGACTCTTAACATTTGTCCCTTCAAATACTACTTCCAAAATGGTAGGAACATCATGATGCCCATCTACTATCGTCTCTTCATGATAACTCAAGATAACTTCCTCATCAAAATTATATCCTATTTGACACCAAGAGCTAAATAAACAAGTAAGAAGTGTAGGATGAGAAACCACCACTACTCGGTTTCCTGTCTCAAACATTAGAATATTCTTTACTGCCGAAACGATGCGTTGCTTCGCTTCATTTAAAGACTCTCCACGAACCAACTTATAATTCCAATCTTTCGCTTGCTTTCTATGATATTCTTTGACATCAATTCCATCCATTAAACCAATTTTTCGTTCATTCAAACGTGAGTCAATATGAATAAGGGTCTTATTGGACGTAGCCATATATTTTGCTGTCCCAATTGTTGCAGGATGACTAGATGAATAAATCGCATCAATTCCTTTAAAGATAGATTGTTGACTCAAAATTTTTGCTTGTTCTTCGCCCTTCACACTTAAAATACCTTTTGTCATTCCCTCTAATTTTCCATCATTTTCTACAAACTTTAAATTACTTCTAGAAATAACATCACAAGCTTTAACAAAATAAATAACTGTATCCACTAAAATATCACCTCAAATAAACCAAAAGAGATAGCCATCATAATAAGACCTGCTAGTAAGACACCTACCATAACAGCAAGTACTGTTTTCTTAAAGTCCAAATCCAATATACTAGCAGCTAAAGTCCCAGTCCATGCTCCCGTTCCTGGAATAGGTATCCCTACAAATAAGAATAAAGCCCAAAAAAGTCCTTTTCCAGCTTTCGCTTGTAACTTTTTTCCGCCTTTTTCACCTTTCAATAAACACCAATTAAAAAATTTCCCAATATATTTCTTATCTTTGCCCCATTCTAACACTTTTCTAGAAAACAAAAAGATAATGGGAACGGGCAACATATTCCCAACAATACAAAGAAAATAAGAAACAAAGCGATTCAAATTCCACAATTCAGCAATTGGAATCGCTCCTCTAAGTTCTATCAAAGGAACCATCGAAACAAAAAAAATTATGACATATCTAAAATTCACAAATTATCACCTTTCAAACCATCCATAATTATATATATTCACATTTAGTTAAAAAACTACCTTACCAATATTCATATAAAATTATAACATAGTTTCAATGAATAAAAAAGAAAAAGACCAAAAGGTCTTTTAAAGTGTGAGTTTGAGTTTATATGTTATTTTAATTGTATAGGGTTTTTAATATATAATTAAATTAAAATTATTTTATTAATACAACCATTTCATTTTTTTGTATATCACTTCTCCTTTCATGATTTAATTCTAACATGGAATTATGAAAAAATCGTGAAGATTAAGTGAAATATCATTTTTTAACAAAATCACTCTTTTTATTAATTTTAAAATAAAAAGTAGTACCTTTTCCTTCTTCACTTTGTACCCCATAAGGAAAATGATGATTCACTAATATGTTTTTTACAATCGACAAACCAAGTCCTGTTCCTACCTTATTCCTCTTATGATTTTTTTCGTTTTTATAATATTTATCCCAGATAATCGCAATTTCCTCTTCTTTAATTCCTTTACCTGTGTCTTTTATTTCTACCAAGAAAGTCTTTTTTTGTTCTTTAAGGGAAATAAATACTTTCTTATCTTCGCCTGTATAATTGATAGCATTATTAATTAAATTATAGATGACTTGATATATTTTATTTTTATCTGCATACACTAAAGCTCGTTCTGGCATCGTACAAGCAAAGCTATAGTTTTCTTTAATTACTAACCAATCAAATCGTTTCAAAATAGCTTGAATTTCCAAAACCAAATCAAATTCTTCGTATTCTAATATATCTTCCTTCGCTTGCAATTTAGACAAGGTTAAAATATCACTTACCAATAAATTTAAACGATCTGTCTCTTCAATAATAACGTTTAAATGTTCTTCTCTTTTCTTTTTATTCTTATAGGAAATATCTCTTACCATTTCCGCATAAGCTTTTATCATCGTTAGAGGTGTTTTTAAATCATGTGAAACATTTGCTAAAAGATCTCTTCGATACTGGTCTGTTTTACTTACTTCACTTTCTAAATAATTAAGAGAATCAGCAAGATTATCAATCTCCTGAATTCCATTTTTTTCAAAAATAACAGAAAAGTTTCCTTTAGCAAGTTCCTTCGATTTATTAGTAATCTTAACGATAGGCTCACTAATCACTTTAGATAAAAACAAACTAATAAAAACTGCTAATATAATAATAACAAATGTGATATAAATTAACTGACTATTAATTAAAGAATCATTCTTATTAACACTACTAAGCATAGTAAATAAATAAACATACCCTCCACTGACTTTTACCCCATATAATAAAGCATAGGAATGATAATCAGGATTCACTAGCTTAATGGCTTTCATATCTTCTCCACTTTGGTATAAACTCTCTTTATAAGAAACTAATTCTTCATTATTCTTACCCAACAAACAACCAGTAGATTTATCATTATAAAGAGTTATATTTCCATAAATATCTCTATATTCAATGCAAATAGAATTATTATAAACAACATTAATTAAATAATTAGGTAGTTCCTCACTTGTCGAATTATACACTTCATTCGCAATCTTATTCATATCTTTTATTTGATATTTTTCATATAAATATTCTGAAAGATAAGATTGTGTATACCACAACAATAATAAAATAAAAACAGAAAATAAAACTAAATAAATTAGAGTATTGACTTTTAAACTTCTACATTTCTTCATCATAAGTAAATTTATATCCTATTCCTCTAACCGTAATAATATAATCTCTATAAGGCCCTAAATTATTTCGTAAAGTCTTAACATGAGTATCGATCGTTCGATCGTCACCATAAAAGTCATATCCCCATACATTGGTAAGAAGTTGCTCTCTAGACAAAGCTATATTTTTATTAGAAACAAAATATTTTAACAAGTCATATTCCTTAGGAGTCAAATAGATTTTTTCTCCCTCTATATAAACATCATGGGCTTTATCATCAATTAAAAGACCACCAAATTGATAACTCATATTTTCTCCATAGCTTCGTTTTAATAAAGCTTTAACTCTTGCAACAACCTCTTTGGGACTAAAAGGTTTAGTAACATAATCATCGATTCCTAAATCAAACCCAATCAATTTATCACACTCTTCCCCTCTAGCAGAAAGCATAATAACAGGTATATCCTTTGTCATTTTTATTTCTTTACAAGCTTGATACCCATCTTTTTTAGGCATCATAATATCCATAATAAGTAAATCATACTCATCATGTAACGCCTTATGAACAGCCTCTTCTCCATTTTGTGCTTCTTCCACTAAAAATCCCTCTAATTGTAAATACTCTTTTAAAACATTACGAATTAACTCTTCGTCATCTACTACTAATATCTTCATAAGATTCACCTCTATATAAAAAATAATAACAAAATAAAGTGAAAAAAAGATGAAATCATCTCAATTTACTAAAAAATAAATCCCATTCTTTTTCTTTAAAACCATAGAGAAAACCTGAAGAAGACAAATAATCTTCTTTCTCACCATTTAAAAAAACGATAATAGGTCTTCTTAGCAATTTCCCATTTGTTGCAAGTAACCTTATTTTTTCCTCTTCACCCATTTGTTTTAACTTATCTTTTAAGCCTAACTCTTTATATTTTAAACCACTTGTATTAAACAATTTATTAATATCAAAAGCAAACTTAGTTACCCAATTCTTTATCTCCTCATAAGAAAGATTTTCATTGATGATAGAACGCTCTTTATAAGGAATATGGTGTTTATCTAAATAGTCTTTCGCTTTCTGACAAGTAGAACACTTATTATAAAAAATAAATTCCATAAAGTCACCTCTTCTAAAGTCATTATAACACAAAAAAAGACATAAATATGTCTTAAGAAAGTTCTACATTATGATATATATTTGTAACATCATCAATAGCATCCAACAAATCATATAAACGTTGAAATATTTCTAAATCTTCTTCTTGTAAACTAATTGTATCTTTAGCATACCAACCAGACTCATCCACTTCATAAGAAACATCAGGAACTATATTCTCAATTATTTCTCTAGCTTTAACATTATCAACATAATTAACAGATATATTAAGTAATCCTTCTTCGTCTGTTTCACATTCAACAGGTTCAATTCCTGCATCTAATAACGCAAGGAGAATGTCTTCTTCTTGCTTAGAAGAAAAGGCAAATATACTTAAATTATCATAATTATAAGATACAGACCCATTCACTCCCAAGCTCTTATGTACTTTATTAAAAGCAGCTCGTACTTCTCCAACTGTACGATTTACATTGTCAGTTAATGTTTTAATAATCAAAGTGGAAGCACCAGGTCCAAATCCTTCGTATATAATTTGTTCGTATTCATCTTTTCCAGCGCCTTTCGCTTTTTCTATTGCTCGATTAATAATGTCAGCTGGTACTTGTTCTTTTTTAGCTTTTTCAATCAAATGCTTCAAAGTACTATTAGCTTCTATTTCTGGTACACCATTTTTTGCTGCTAAATAGATTTCTTTAGCATACGTTGTATATACCTTTCCTCTTGCAGCTCCTGTTTTTTTTATTTTTGCTTCTCTTACTGCATAAGCTCTCCCCATATAAACACCTCTTTTGTCATTTTTTTTATTAAAAATTTACTATTTCTTCTTTCTATCCCTATAAAGTAAAAGAAAAGGAATAGCTAGCAATCTCGGTATAAAACGCGAAATCTTTGTTTTATATTTTACTAAAGTATTATAATAAACGTCTAAATTCTTACTTCTAAAATGAAGAATATCATCTAATTTATCCCCATCACTATAATAATGGCCATAATAATTTTTTTCCGCACAAAACCAAGTAGAAAGAAAACGTATAGTCAAGCCATAACACTTTAATATATGTCTTAAATAAGTAGCATAGTTTGTACGAAATTTTTCTCCACCAGATAAATTAAATACTTTTTTATTCACTTCTTTTTGAAAATCAATAGCACTAACAAAAGCGTACCCTGCATCATCTGCAGAAACAGTTTCCAAATTTGATTTTGCAGAGACATTATAGATTAAAGACTCCGATTTAGGATCCCCTAATACATAGGCCAAACGAAATATAGAGTAATGTTTCAAATTTTCTTTAATATATAATTCACTTTCCAATTTATATTTGGAATAATAATCTAAATTATCAATTTTATTAGGTGTCTTAACCGAAACAGGCTTAGATTCTTTACCATAAACTGACGTACTTGAAGCATACAAAAGGAAACAATCTGGATGGTAATCATGTATTGCATTCACAATATTCACAGTTCCATTATAATCGACAACTTTACATAAATCATCACGAACATTTGCTAAAGGAGGCAACACACCCGCAAGATGAATCACTACATCATGACTCTTCACTAACGCTCCTATTAACATTTCATCATTAACATCACCATAAACAATGTTAATTCTTTTTCGAAAGGATTTTAAACGTTTATAAACATGTTTGTCTTTTAATTCGAGAGCTGTAATCTCATACTTTCCTTCACTTAATAAAAAACGTATAACTTGTAAGCCTATGGTTCCACCAGCTCCAGTTACTAATATTCTTTTCATAAAGACACCTTCTTTATATATTATATATCATATCATAAAAAGATAAAAATCTAAAATGAACTAATAAATCTCAGCACTACTTGACGCATTTAAATGCAAATCTGCAAATTCTCCCTTTAAATACAAAGGATAAGCAGCCGCTCCTATCATAGCAGCATTATCAGTACAATATTTCATACTTGGAACAGATAACGTTACACCATATTTATCTGCAACTTTTCCCATTTCTTTTCTTAAATACTGACTAGCAGACACTCCTCCTGCCAAAATCATATATTTCACATTATACTTTTTAATAGCAAGCTCCGCCTTTCTACACAATTCTAGAAAAGCGACATGTTGAAAACTACAAGCTAAATCTTCTTTACGAATTTCATTCCCTCTTTGTGTTTCATTATGCACTAAATTAATAACACTACTTTTTAAACCACTAAAGCTCATGTTAAAACTATCATCATTCATCGGAATAGGAAGATTGTATGTAGGACTTCCTTGCAATGCTAATTTTTCTACATTCGGTCCCCCTGGATATTTTAATCCTAATACACGCGCAACTTTATCAAAGCATTCTCCAATGGCATCATCAAGAGTCCCTCCCAAATGTTCAAATTGATAATCGCCATGCATCATAATCAAATCAGTATGTCCCCCACTAACAACCAAAGCGAGTAAAGGAAATTCCATTTTTTTCTCTAAATTATTAGCATAAATATGACCCGCTATATGATTAACTGCAATTAATGGTTTCTTATAAACATAGGAGATAACTTTAGCACACTCAACTCCTACAAGTAAACTACCCAGTAAACCTGGAGCATAATTAACAGCAATGGCATCTATTTGATCAATTGTCATAGCAGCTTTTTTTAAAGTTTCGTCTAAAACCATTGTAATATTCTCTGTATGCATTCTAGAAGCTATCTCTGGAACAACACCACCAAAAGAAGCATGTGTATCCATTTGTGTCAACACTGTCATATGCACACAAGTATCCCCATTTTTAACAATTGCTATACTGGTCTCATCACAAGAAGATTCAATCGCTAGTATGTATACATCTTTCATTTTAAAACACCTTCTCCATAATTAAAGCATCCTCATTGCCATAATATCTTTTTCTAATATGTATTTTTTGAAAACCATATTTTGTATATAATGATACAGCTTCTTTATTCGATTCTCTTACCTCTAGTAGTACCGACCTCATGTCTTTTATATTTGCAAAAGCATAATCCAGTAAAGAAGAAGCAATGCCTTTTTTTCTCCATTTTTTATCTACAACAAGATTCACTAAATCAAAAACCTCAAAAGATTGAACAAAATGAACAAAACCAACTAGTTTTCCGTTTCTATAATAGCCATATAAGTAATGAAATGGATTATTCAAAATGGCTTGTAAAGAATAAAGATTAGAAAATTGTCTATGTATTAAACTCCCCAAGACTATAAATCTCGATTCATCTTTCAAAGTTAATTTATCTACCATCTAAAGCACTTATTCCTTTTACATATAATGGATTAACCTTATGCACATTTAGATATGGTAGAGTTTGAATATATTGATATACTTTTTCATAATCAATAGATAGATTAGAATAAACAACATTTTGTTCACAATACAACTCATACTGCGATTTATTTAAATAAAACATTGATTTTACTTTTGTTTCTGCTGTAAATTCGCCAACAAACGCTCCATTTTTATCTGGAATAGAAACAATTTTTAGTGGTTCTTCTACATGAACAGCAAGAATTGTTAAAGAATCAATCACTTTAATAGGTATATCTAAACAGTAAGCCATCGTCTTCGTAATTGTTACAGCGATTCGCGCTCCAGTAAAAGATCCTGGGCCATTTACAACATATATCTCGTCCAATGAAGAAGGGGAAAATGAATTTCTCGTTAATAATTCCTCTATTAAAGGCATAGTTAAGATACTGTGTTTATTAGGAGACTCTTTATGAATTGCATCTAATATTTTATCATTTTGATATAATATTAAATGAATAAAAGAGTCATGTGTATCAAGAAACAATGATGTCATAATATGTCACCTCATAAAGTTAATTATATCACATTTAAAGCAAAAGAAAAAACTCTTTCGAGTTTATAGAACAGCTTCACAAAGCTCTTCATATTTTTCACCATAAGGAGTAAATATAAGAACTCGAGTATTATCATCAATTACTTTAAAGCGAATATCTAATCGCTCTTCTGGAAGCTGAGACTCAATCATTTCTGGCCACTCAATAATACAAACTCCTTCTTGATTTAAATAATCAACTAAACCAAAATCTTCCTTCTCGTCTTCTAGACGATAAACATCCATATGATAAAGTGGCATTTCTCCATCTAAATATTCTTTTACTAGACTAAAAGTAGGACTAGTTATTGTATCAGTGATTCCAAGTGCTTTAGCAAATCCTTTCACAAAACATGTTTTTCCACTTCCAAGTTCTCCATCTAAACAAATGACCATGCCAGAAAATTTTTCACTCTCTAAGTTTTCTGCAATTTCCATAGTATCAAATTCACTTCTAGACGTTAGTTTATAATTCATTTTCTATCACCTAGTATGATTATATCTTAAATGAGAAATAAATAGCAATATATATATTGAAAATTGACAAAAAAATAGCCCTTAAAGGGAGCCCCCCACACCGATAAAAGAGGGCAAAAAAAAAAAGCCTTGGCGACTACCTATT
>CAOJRT010000022.1 GCA_948442255.1 uncultured Caryophanales bacterium
GGAGTGAAACTCATCTATAATGGAACTCCAAGTAATGGAGTATGTAACAATACAGTAGACTCCACAATAAAAAGCGTAATATATGAGTGGTTTGCTACCAACTTAATAGATTATCAAACTTACTTAGAAGACACCCCCTTCTACAAAGAGAGAGATTATGTAGAAGGAGTGGGTTATCCTAAGGCATATCTTCCTAGAGTAAGAATGTGGGGGACAAGAACAGATAATTATGAAGAAGCCGTTCTTAATACAACCATAAAGCTAGGTGCGACTGAAAAAAATGATATATTCACTGTAAGGAGTGAGATAGGAAATGGAGCATTAACTTATCCAGTAGAACTCATTACTTCAGATGAAACGGTTATGGTAGGAGGCAGACTGTTTATAAACAACAGTGATACAGGAGAAAATAGAAATTATTTTCTACATAGTGGTACAGTTTTTTGGACGTTTTCGCCTAATGGATTTCGTTCGGATTCTATTGCAATTATTATTCATGTGCATTCGATTGGACGTTTTGGAAGTGCTCCCGTAACCACTAGCAACGGAGTGCGTCCTGTGGTTAGTCTTCGTGCCAGTGCAAGATATAGCGGAGGTAATGGGAGTTTTTGTGAAGCATACATACTAATCGCAGACTGAAAACTTTTTTAGTAAACACAAAATAAAATCAATTTAAAAGAATGATAAGATTTGTAAAAATATTTAATAAGTAAGAGCGTCATGTAAAAAAAGTAAAAAAATGAAAAAATGAATTTAAGTTAATTAACATAGAATTAAAAGCCTCTTTTTGTACTTTTTGAAAGATATCCTTGAAAGGGATATGAAAGAAAGTTAAATAGTTATTCCTTTATAAAAGTATAAATTAGTACTATTTTCTATTTTTCGAAACTTTTTCTTGCTTTTCCATGCTTTCTTTGCTAAAATGAAAATTGTATGACTGGCGAAGATGTGTGAGGTTGTCGATACACTAGGGAGTGTTGTTAAAATTTTTCCTGTAATCGGGTTATTCATTACGGAGCAAGTCTATACCAGATATAGGCGAAAGGAGGACATTAGAAATGTCAAGTAACAAAGTTCGTATCTCTCTTAAAGCATATGATCATAGACTTTTAGATTTGGCTTGTGGAAAGATAGTAGAAACTGTTAAAAGAACTGGGGGCGTAGTTGTTGGACCTGTACCTCTTCCTACAGACGTAGAAAAAGTTACAGTATTAAGATCTGTTCACAAGTACAAAGATGCAAGAGAACAATTTGAGAGTCGTACTCACAAAAGATTAATTGATATCAAAAACCCAACAAAAGAGACTGTTGAAGCGTTGGCACACTTAGATATTCCAAGCGGTGTAGCGATCAACATCAAATAATGAAAAATAAAATGGAGGAATTACAATGAAAGGAATCTTAGGACGTAAAGTCGGAATGACAGAAGTCTTTACGAAAGATGGGAAACTTGTTCCTGTAACAGTTGTATCTGTAGAACCAAATGTCGTAACACAAATCAAAACGGTAGAAACAGATGGCTACAAAGCAATCCAACTTGCTACGGTGGACAAAAAAGAAAAAAATGCTAGCAAAGCTAGCATAGGTCATGCTAAAAAAGCAGCCACAACTCCTAAGCGCTACTTAAAAGAACTTCGTAACATGGAGGGATCTTATAACTTAGGAGATACAATTAGCGCTGATATATTTACTGCTGGTGAATATGTTGACGTTACTGGTACAAGTAAAGGACATGGTACAGAAGGCGTTATCAAACGTTGGAACCAATCAAGAGGACCAATGGCACATGGATCACGTTATCATAGAAGACCAGGTTCTCTAGGAACAATGCTTCCAATGCACGTTTTAAAGGGTAAAAAATTACCTGGACATATGGGCGTTGAGACAACAACTATCCAAAATCTAGAAATAATCGAAGTAAATGCTGCAGAAAATTATATCTTAGTTAGTGGAAATATTCCAGGAGCTAAAAAATCTTTAGTTTTAATTAAATCAGCTGTTAAAAAACAAGGGGCAAATACTCCAAAAGAAGTATTAACTTATGAAGAAGAAACAGTAGTTGATGAAGTTGTAGAAGAAAGTGAAACTCCAGTAGTAGAAGAAACTGTGGAAAATACAGTAGAAGAAATGACTGAAGAAGTAGTAGAGGCTACAGAAGAAAACCAAGGAGAAAGTAAGTAATTTACTTAAGAAAGGTGATTCTATTATGGCAAAAATACAATTAATTAACCAAAAAGGGGAAAAACTAAAAGATTTAACATTAGCTGATACAATTTGGAATATAGAAGCAAACGATATCGTATTAAAAAAAGCAATTGATTTACAACTAGCAGCAACTAGACAAGGAACTGCAAAAACAAAAAACAGAAGTGAAGTTTCTGGGGGTGGAAGAAAACCATGGAGACAAAAAGGAACTGGTAGAGCTCGTCAAGGTTCTATTCGCGCTACACAATGGCGTGGTGGAGGAATCTCAGGGGGCGTAACACCAAGAGACTACACATTCCAAATAAATAAAAAGGAAAGAAGCTTGGCAATTAAAAGTGCTTTAACACATAAATTCCAAGAAAAAGAACTAGTAGTAGTTGATAACATCAATTTATCTACATTAAAAACAAAAGAAATAAAAGATATGTTAAAAGATATGAAACTTGCTGGCAAAGTATTGTTTGTTACTGCAAGCGAAAATGAAAATCTTTACATGGCTACTAGAAATTTAGGATATGCTTATGCAATCATGGCAAATGAAATCAACTGCTACGATTTGATAAATGCAGACATGGTTGTTTGTGATGAAGAAGCAATCAAAGTAATTGAAGGGGGACTTAAATAATGAAAGACTATACGGATATTATTATTGCACCTGTCATTACAGAAAAATCAGCTAATCAAGCTGAAAAGAATGTATATACTTTCAAAGTGGCTCAAAGTGCTAATAAAATGGAAATCAAAAAAGCCATTGAAACAGCTTTTGGTGTAAAAGTAGAAAAAGTAAACACTTTAAATACGAAAGCCAAAGCTAAAAGAGTTGGAAGATACACAGGAAAAACAAAAACATATAAGAAAGCATTCGTCACATTAAAAGATGGCGACAAAATAGAATTATAAGAAGGAGAGAAGAATTATGGCAATTAAGAAATATAAACCAACGACCAATGGACGCCGTGGTATGTCTACGTTGACTAATAGCGAAATTACAACTTCTACTCCTGAAAAATCACTACTTGTTAGCAAAAGCAAAACAGGTGGAAGAAATAATCAAGGTAGAATGACAGTTCGCCACATTGGTGGAGGAGCAAAACAAAAATACAGAATTATTGATTTTAAAAGAAATAAACTAGGTGTTCCTGGACGTGTAGCTACAATTGAATACGATCCAAATCGTAATGCTAATATTGCGTTAATCAATTATAGAGATGGAGAAAAAAGATATATTATTGCTCCAAAAGATTTAACGGTCGGAACATTTATTGAAAGCGGAACAGAAGCTGACATTAAAGTTGGTAATGCTCTACCTCTTGCAAACATTCCAGTAGGAACAACAATCCATTGTATAGAATTACAACCTGGTGCTGGAGCTGCTATGTGTCGTGCAGCTGGAAGTAGTGCTCAAATCCTAGGACGTGAAGACAAATATGTTTTAATCCGTTTACAATCTGGTGAAACAAGAAAAGTATTAGGAACTTGTATGGCTACTATTGGAGCCGTTGGAAACGAAGACTACGAATTAGTTAACTGGGGAAAAGCAGGACGTACTCGTCATTTAGGAATAAGACCTACAAATCGTGGTTCTGTTATGAACCCTAATGACCATCCACATGGTGGTGGTGAAGGACGCTCACCAGTAGGACGTAAAGCACCAATGACCCCTTGGGGTAAAAAAGCTATGGGAGTTAAAACTCGTAGTAGCAAGAAAAAATCTAACAAGCTAATTGTTAGTCGTAAGAAGAAATAGGAGGAATTTTAGATGGCAAGAAGTTTGAAAAAAGGGCCTTATGTATTCGGTAGATTACTAAAAAAGGTACAAGAATTAAATAAAAACAATAAAAAAGAAGTTATAAAAACTTGGTCTCGTCGTTCAACTATTTATCCTGATTTCATAGGACATACAATAGCTGTTCATAATGGGAAAGAATTTATCCCTGTTTATATTACAGAAGATATGGTTGGACACAAATTAGGAGAATTTGCTTTAACTCGTAAATTTGGTGGACATGCTGGACAAAAGTAGGAAGGGAGAATAAGTAATGGAAGCATATGCAATACACAAAGGTGCTATGATTGCTCCTCGTAAGGCAAGAATGACTCTTGACCTTGTAAGAGGAAAAAATGTTCAAACAGCACGTGGCATTTTAGAAAACACAAATACAAAAGCAAGCAGATTAATCCTTAAAGTATTAAACTCTGCTGTTGCAAACGCTGTAAATAATAACGGCGCTAATGAATCTGAACTTGTTATCTCTGAGTGCTATATCAATCCAGGACAAGTTCTAAAAAGAATAAAATTTGGTTCAAGAACAAAAGTAGACAGAAGAGACAAAAGAACAAGTCATATAACAATTAAAGTATCTGACAATAAGGAGGCAAAATAATATGGGACAAAAAGTTAATCCAATAGGACTAAGAGTTGGTGTAAACAAAGATTGGTCTGCAAGTTGGTTTGCTAATAAAAAAGATTTTGGAACGCTTTTAAATAAAGATGACAAAATTCGTAAGTATTTAGCTTCTAAAATGAAAGATGCTGCTGTTGCCGATGTAATCATTGAAAGAACGGCAAATAGAACAGATGTTAAAATCTACACGGCTAAACCTGGTATTATTATTGGACATGGTGGAGAAGACATCGAAAAATTAAGAAATCAATTAAAGAAACTAGTAGAAGAAGAAATTTTTGTTTCAATCATTGAAGTAAAAAATCCTGATTTGAATGCAAAACTAGTTGCTGAGCAAATCGCAAGTCAAATTGAAGCAAGAGCACCATTTAGAAGTGCCCAAAAAAGAGCAATTAGAAACACAATGAAAGCAGGAGCAAAAGGAATTAAAACTTCTGTATCAGGACGTCTTGGTGGAGCTGAAATGGCTCGTACAGAAGGATATACAGAAGGAACAGTTCCTCTACATACAATTAGAGCAGACATTGATTATGCCATAGCAGAAGCAAATACTACTTATGGTAAAATTGGTGTTAAAGTATGGATTTACAAAGGTGAGATTCTTCCTACTAAAAAAGCAGTGAAGGGAGAGAGCAAAGATGTTAATGCCAAAAAGAACTAAGTATCGTAAACTACATCGTTTATCATACGAAGGAAAAGCAAAAGGGAATACGAAAATTAATTTCGGCGAATATGGCTTGATGGCTAATGAAGGAGCTTATATTACTGCTCAACAAATTGAAGCAGCACGTATCGCAATGACTCGTTTCATGAAACGTGGTGGTCAAGTTTGGATAAACATCTTCCCACATATGCCTTTAACGAAAAAACCTCTGGGAGTTCGTCAAGGTAAAGGTAAAGGTAACGTAGAACAATGGGTAGCTGTTGTTAAAAAAGGAAAAATTATGTTTGAGGTTGGAGGCGTAAGCGAAGAAATCGCAAGAGAGGCTTTAAGATTAGCATCTCATAAACTTCCAGTAACCTGCAAAATCGTAAAGAAAGAAAACAAGGGTGGTGATTCTAATGAAAGTTAATGAAGTAGTAAAAGAACTAAGAGCTTTATCTACCGAAGAATTAGAAACAAAAATTGTTGAAAACAAAAAAGAATTATTTGATCTTAGATTAAAACAAGCAACGGGTTCATTAGAAAAACCATCTAGAATTCGTGAATTAAGAAAAAATGTAGCTAGAATGAAAACCATTCTAAAAGAAAGAGAAAATGGAGGCGAAAAATAATGGCAGAAACTAATAGAACAACATTAATTGGTAAAGTTGTAAGTGCAAAAAATGATAAAACAATTACTGTTTTAGTTGAAACATATAAAAAGCATCCACTTTATGGAAAAAGAGTAAAATATTCTAAAAAATATACAGCTCATGATGAATTAAATAAAGCTAAAGAAGGAGACACAGTTAAAATTATTAGTACAAGACCACTATCAAAAACAAAAAGATACGAACTTGTTGAAGTACTAGTTGAGGCTGTAGTTCTATAGGAGGTATCATTATGGTAATGCAAGAATCAAGACTTAAAGTTGCTGATAACTCAGGAGCTCGTGAACTACTAGTTATTCGAGTAGTTGGCGGAAGTAAAGTAAAATCTGGTAACATTGGTGATATCGTAGTAGGAACCGTTAAAAAAGCGATTCCAAATAGTAATATTCCAAAAGGAAAAGTTGTAAAAGCAGTTATAGTAAGAAGCGTTCAAGGTGTAAGACGTGCAGATGGTTCATACATTAAATTTGATGATAATGCATGCGTGTTGATTAAAGAGGATAAGAGTCCAATCGGAACTAGAGTATTAGGACCTGTTGCTCGTGAACTACGTGAAAAAGATTTCATGAAAATTGTTTCACTTGCACCTGAAGTATTATAGGAGGCACTGGATATGAAAGTTAAAGTTGGAGATAACGTAAAAATTCTTGCCGGAAAAGATAAAGGCAAAGAAGGAAAAATAATCAAGACTCTTAAAAAAGACAACAAAGTAGTTGTAGAAGGAATCAACATCATAAAAAAACACGTAAAACCAAATAGAATGAACGAAGTTGGATCAATCGTTGAAGTAGAAGCACCTATTCATGTATCAAACGTGAAAGTAGTAGAAAAAGAAACAAAAAAAGCTACTAAAGCACCTAAAGAAGCGAAAGAAGTAAAAGAGACAACAAAAAAGACAACTGCAAAAACAAGAACAACAAAAAAAACAGAAAAGAAAGCTAGTTAGTGGGTGAAAATATGAGTACATTTAAAGAATTATACAATGAACAAATTACGAACTCTCTAATGGAAAAATTTAACTATTCATCTAAGATGGAAGTCCCAAAATTAGAAAAAATAGTAATCAATATGGGAGTTGGAGAAGCTTCAAAAGATTCTAAATTTATTGAAGCAGCAGTAAAAGACCTAGAACTAATTGCTGGGCAAAAACCTGTTGTAACAAAAGCTCGTAAATCAATAGCTGGCTTCAAAATTAGAGAAGGCCAAGTAATTGGAGCGAAAGTTACTTTACGTGGAGATAACATGTATAATTTCATGGAGAAATTAATCAAAATTGCTCTACCTCGTGTGAGAGATTTTAGAGGAATATCTAAAACAGCATTCGATGGAAAAGGAAATTATACACTAGGAATAAAAGAACAAATTATATTCCCAGAAATAGAATACGATCAAATCCTTAAAATTAGAGGAATGGATATTGTATTCGTAACAACTGCAAAAACAAACGAAGAAGCATTCGAATTATTAAGTGGATTCGGAATGCCATTTAGAAAGTAATAGAGGAGGAAAATATTTATGGCAAAGACAAGTTTAAAAGTAAAACAACAAAGAGCACCAAAATTTAAATCTAGAGCTTATACTCGTTGCGAAAGATGTGGACGTCCTCATGGTGTTCTTCGTAAATATAAATTATGTCGTATTTGCTTTAGAGAAATGGCAAATAACGGACAAATACCTGGCGTTAAGAAGTCAAGTTGGTAGAAAGGAGGAATTAAGTTATGGTTGGAGATAGAATTGCTGATATGCTTACAAGAATACGTAATGCAAATCAAATGAAATATGAAACAGTAGAAGTATTAGGTTCTAAGATGACGTTAGGCATCGCTGAAATACTTAAACGTGAAGGTTATATCACAGATTTTAACTATGAAAAAAATAGTAAAGGTGATAAATTAACAATTACTCTAAAATATGGAGAAAAGAAAGAAAAAGTAATCACTGGATTGAAGAGAATTTCCAAATCAGGGTTACGTGTCTATGCCAAGAGTGATGAAATTCCTCGTGTTCTTAACGGATTAGGAATTGCAATCATTTCAACTTCAAAAGGATTAATGACTGACAAAGAAGCTCGTGAAGCTGGTCTAGGAGGAGAAGTACTTGCCTATATTTGGTAAGGAAAATAAGGTATGAGTAGAATAGGAAATAGAGAATTAGTAATTCCATCAGGAGTTACAGTTACTGTTGAGAAAAATACTGTTACTGTTAAAGGACCAAAAGGCGAACTAAGTATAGAAAAACCTAGTGTTATTACAGTTGAAGAAGTTGAAGGCAAGATTTTAACAAAAAGACCTAATGATGTAAAAACTAACAAGCAATTACATGGAACAACAAATGCTTTAATCAAAAATATGATTGTTGGAGTTACAGATGGGTACCAAAAAAGTTTAGAGGCAGTTGGAGTTGGATATAGATTCCAAGTGCAAGGAAATAAACTAAACATTAACGCAGGATATTCTCATCCTGTAGTAATGGAAGTCCCTGCTGGCTTAAAAGCAGAACAAATTAGCAATACTGAAATCACTATTTCAGGAATAGATAAGCAACAAGTTACTGAATTTGCGGCTAATATTCGTGCTGTAAGACAACCAGAACCTTATAAAGGTAAAGGTATTCGTTACAAAGGTGAATATGTACGTCGTAAAGAAGGTAAGAAAGCTGCTAAATAAGGGTAAAGGAGTCTAAAAATTATGATAGTTAAAGAATCAAAAAATGAAATGCGTAAAAGAAGACATACTCGTATTCGCCAAAACATTAGCGGAACAGCGGAATGTCCAAGATTAAACGTATTTAGATCAAATACACAAATATTTGCTCAAATTATCGATGATGTTAAGGGCGTTACTCTTGTTAGCTCTTCATCAGTTGAATTACATATTAAAAATGGTGGTAATGTAGAAGGCGCTAGCCTTGTAGGAAAAGACATTGCTGAAAAAGCTAAAAAATTAAAAATCAATAAAGTAGTTTTCGATAGAGGTGGATACCTTTACCATGGACGTGTAAAAGCTTTAGCAGAAGCAGCACGTGAAAATGGACTAGAATTCTAAGAGGGAGGTACGATTATGCCAAAAACAAATATGGACTCTAAGAAAAATTTGCTTGAAGAAAAAGTTGTTTCAATCGGACGTGTAACAAAAGTTACCAAAGGTGGACGTCATTTTAGATTTTCAGCAACTGTTGTTGTCGGAAATAGAAAAGGACTTGTAGGAATTGGTACTGGAAAAGCGAACGAAGTTCCTGAAGCAATAAAAAAAGCAATTCAAGCAGCAAATAAAAACGTAACAAAAGTTGCCTTAATTGATAACAGAACAATTCCACATGAAGCTACAGGAAGAATAGGACGTGCAGAAGTATTACTTAAGCCTGCTGTAGAAGGTACAGGAGTAATTGCTGGTGGATCTGCCAGAGACGTTCTTGAACTTGCTGGAATTCGTGATATTGTTGCAAAATCACTTGGATCAAATACAAAAATTAACGTTGCAAAAGCTACATTAGAAGCTCTTAAAGCACAAAGAACACCAGAACACATTGCTGCATTAAGAGGAAAGAAAGTAGAGGAGTTATAAAATGAAATTAAATGAATTAAATAAATCTCCTGAAGCAAAAGTAGCTAAAAGAGTTGGGCGTGGACCAGGAAGTGGTATGGGTAAAACAGCTACTCGTGGAGAAAACGGACAAAAATCACGTTCTGGAGCAAGCATTCCTGCTTGGTTCCAAGGTGGACAAACTCCATTATATAGAAGAATCCCAAAACGAGGGTTTAATAATGCTCGTTACAGAGTACAGTATGCAACTATTAATATAAGTGATTTAAATAGATATTTTAACGATGGAGATATAGTAACTCCTACCGTTTTAAAGGAAAAAGGAATTATCAAAAAACAACTTTGTGGCGTTAAAGTCTTAGGAAACGGCGAATTAGAAAAGAAAATAACTGTACAAGCAAACAGATTTTCAAGTTCAGCTGTTACAAAAATTGAAAGTGCTGGCGGAAAAGCTGAGGTGATTTAGATGTTTTCTAATCTAAGTCAGCTATTTAACCGTTCAAACAAAGATTTAAGAAAAAGAATTTATTTTACACTATTTTGTTTAGCAATATTTAGTTTAGGAAGCGCAATAACAGTTCCTTGGGCTTCCACTGTATATGAAGAATTAGGGTTTTTAGAAATCTTTAACCTAATGTCTGGAGGAGCACTTAAGTCTTTCTCCATCTTCGCATTAGGTGTTACTCCATATATTACAGCGCAAATTATTACGCAGATTTTACAAATGGATATTATTCCATATTTTAAAGAATTAAAGGAACAAGGATATACAGGTAAGCAAAAAATAAATAAAATAACGAGATACTTAGGTGTTTTATTCGCCTTTGTTCAAGGGTATATTATTACAATTGCTTACTCAGGGACAAGTGATGTATTTACCATATTAAAAACAACAGTAGTTCTTACTGCTGGAACATGTTTACTATTATGGATAGGCGACCAAATAACAAAATATGGAATTGGAAATGGTCTATCTCTATTAATTATGGCTGGTATTTTACAATCTATGCCAACAATATTTGTAAATGCATTTAAAGAACTAATTACATCAGGAACATTTAATAATGTAGTGGGCATCTTATTATTCGTTGCTTTCATTATTATATATTTATTGATTATTATTGGAATTGTATGGATACAACTGGCCGAAAGAAGAGTTCCTATCCAATATGCAAATAGAACAAATAGTGCTTATGGAGGACATCAAAATTTTCTTCCAGTAAAAATAAACTCTGCTGGAGTAATTCCAGTCATATTCGCATCAACATTAATAACAATCCCTGTTACGATTGTAAACTTATTAAAAAAGCAAAAAGCAATTGATTTTGTAAATAACTATATAGTCAATACATCATTAACGGGGTTTATATTATATGTAATTCTTATTTTATTCTTTGGATATTTCTATACATTCTTGCAAATGAATCCAGAGGAAATGTCTAAAAATTTAAATAAAAGTGGTGCATACATACCTGGTGTAAGACCAGGTAATGATACATCTGATTATATCGGTAATGTTTTAAGTAAATTAACAATAGTAGGTTCTATATTCCTAATTATTATTGCGGGATTACCAATACTATTCCAAAAATTTTCTGGACTTTCCAATGCAGTTACCATTGGAGGTACAGGATTATTAATTGTTGTCGGAGTTGCAATTGAAACTTACAAACAATTAGACAGTAGCTTAATAAGCCGCAGTCATAGAAATGGAACTCGCAGATAATGAACGTTATATTTATTGCTCCTCCCGCTTCTGGAAAAGGAACGCAGAGTTCTCTTTTAGAAGAAAAGTACAATTATAAACATCTTTCTACTGGAGACTTATTGAGAAAGGAAATAGCAAAAAAAACGGAATTAGGAATCGAAGTTGATAAAATAATATCTAAAGGCGAACTAGTAAGTGATGAAATAATCACAAAACTTTTAAAAAATGAATTAGAAAATATGAAACATCAAAAATTCATTTTAGATGGCTATCCAAGAAACATTAATCAAGCAATAACATTAAATCGACTTTTTACCGAATTAAATTGTAAAAATTATGTTACAATTTATTTAAGATTAGAAGAAGAAATGGCTATGGCGCGAGCTCTTGGAAGAATAGTTTGTTCCCATTGTGAAGCAAGCTATAACAAGTATTTTCAAAATTTGATGCCTAAAGAGAATGGAATATGCGATAAATGTCATAGCAAATTAGTAAGTCGTGTGGACGATACAGAAGAAAGCTTTAAAATAAGATTTCAAACTTATCTTTCAAGTACGGCTCCACTAATCGATTATTATAAAGAAAGAAATAAACTTCATGTAGTGGACGCAAGCCAGTCTCATGAAGAGATATTTAAAAACATAGAAGATATTCTTGCAAGTGCGGCTGTTGATAACTAATTTGTTATCAACAGCAAACAACACTTTATAAGGTTATGAAATTTAATTAGGAGATATAAAAATGGCTAAGAAAGAAGAGAAAATAGAAGTAGAAGGTAAAGTGATTGAGATTCTTAAAGGAGGAACTCCAATCGTAGAATTACCAAATGGACATACTGTAGAAGCCTACGTTTCTGGTAAAATGCGTATGAATATGATTCGTATCTTACCAGGTGATACAGTAACAATTGAATTGTCGCCTTATGATATAACACGTGGGCGCATAATATGGAATAAGAAATAATGGAGGTAAATTATGAAAGTAAGACCATCAGTTAAAAAAATTTGTGCAAAATGCAAAATAATAAGAAGAAAAGGTAAAATAATGGTTATTTGTGAAAATCCAAAACACAAACAAAAACAAGGCTAATAGGAGGTTAAGATATGGCACGTATTAAAAATATTGAATTACCGGGAGAAAAACATACTTGTATTGGATTAACTGCAATTTTTGGAATTGGAAGAAGCTTAGCTAACCAAATCTGTGATGCAGCAAATGTAGCAAGAGATAAAAAAATTAAAGACCTAACAGAAGAGGAGATAACGGCTCTTCGTAAAGAAGTAGATAAACAAATGGTAGAAGGTGATCTTCGTCGTGAGGTACAATTAAACATTAAAAATAAAATGGAAATTAATAGTTACCAAGGAACCAGACATAAAAAAGGACTTCCAGTTCATGGTCAAAGAACTTCAAGAAATGCTCGTACAAGAAAAGGTAAAGGTAAAGTAGTTGCTAATAAGAAGAAAGCGACTAAATAATAAATAGGAGGTTAGATTATGGCTTATAATAGAAGAAAAAGAAAAGTAAAAAAGAATATTCCTGAAGCACAAGCTCATATTCATTCTACATACAACAATACTGTAGTAACGATTACAGATAAAGAAGGAAATGCTATAAGTTGGGCTTCTGCTGGTACAATTGGGTACAAAGGATCAAAGAAGAAAACTCCATTTGCTGCTGGTATGAGTGCTGAGGCAGCTGCTAAAGCCGCTATGGATAACGGAGTGAGAAAAGTAGAAGTATTTGTTAAAGGTTTAGGTGCAGGACGCGAAAACGCAATACGTTCATTACAAACTGCCGGATTAGAAATTACATCAATTAATGACGTTACTCCAGTTCCACACAACGGATGTCGTCCACCAAAACGTCCAAGAAATTAATTGAAAGAGGGGACTTAAGGATATGTTAAGATTTGAAAAACCAGAATACAAAATAACAGAATATATAGAAAATAACCATTTTGGGAAATTTGAACTAGAACCACTAGAAAGAGGTTTTGGTACGACTTTGGGAAATGCTCTTAGGAGAGTAATGTTATCTTCTCTACCAGGAAGTGCAATTACTTCTGTAAAAATAGAAGGAGTTATGCACGAATTCCAAAAAATAGATGGCATTGTAGAAGATGTAACCGCTATCATTTTAGCTTTAAAAAGTGTAGTAATTAAAAATCATACTAATGAGGATAAAGTAATTAGATTATCAGCAAATACAGAGGGAACTGTTACAGCTGGAGATATTGAGCATGATGCCGATCTTGAAATCATCAACCCAGATTTAGTAATTGCGAATCTTGTAAAAGGTGGAAAAATAGAAATGGAAATGACTGTTAGTAATGGCAGAGGATACGTTGATGCAAAAGCAAACCAAAAATTACTTGGAGAAACTAAAGCTGGAGTAATCGCAATTGATTCATTATATTCTCCAGTAGAATTAGTTAGCTACGATGTAGAAAATGCTAGAGTAGGACAAAATGAAAATTTTGATAAACTTATCATGAATGTTTCAACAAATGGATCAATTACTCCAGAAGAAGCTATGGCATTAGCTGGTAGAATACTAATTGAACACTTCAATATTGTAACCGATTTAAATGCAATTAGCGATGTATCAGGCTTAATGACGGAAAAGAAAGTTGACACAATTACAAAAACATTAGAGACACCAATTGAAGAAATAGAGTTCTCAGTTCGTGCGTACAACTGCTTAAAGCGTGCTGGTATCAATACAGTGCAAGACCTAATTTCTAAAAAAGAAGTGGAAGTTACTAAGATACGTAATCTAGGTAAAAAATCTTTGAAAGAAGTAATTGATAAAGTAAAAGAAATGGGACTTAAGTTCCGCGATTAATAAACAATAAGGAGGTAAAATACTTATGACTAAATATAGAAGATTAAATAGAGAAAAAAGCATTCGCAGTAGTATTTTAGCTAGTTTAACAAAAGACGTATTATTAAATGAGTCTGTTGTTACAACAGAAGCTAGAGCAAAAGAAGTTAGAAAATTTGTGGATAAAATGATAACTTATGGAAAAAAAGGTACTCTAGTATCTAGAAGAAAAGCTCTTGCATTCTTAAATAACGATGAATTAGTAGTAAAGAAAGTATTTGATGAATTAGCTAAGCGTTATGAAACTAGAAATGGTGGATATACTAGAATCATAAAATTAAAAGAAAGAGTTGGCGACGACGCTTTAACTGTAAAATTAGAACTTGTATAATAGTTCTTTTTTTATTGCATTTTCTTTAATTGTTCTTGCATAATTTCAACTGTTTTTTTGAGCTTATCTAACTCAATATCTGAAGGACTATCCATCCACCCTTTATCATTCATAAAAGGATTACCAGTTTCCTTAAATTGCTGGCTATTAATATTAATATTACCACCTTGCAGTCGAGCTTCCATTAATTGTTGCCAAGCAGCATTATTATCAAGAACTTGACCTATAGTCATAAACCAATTGCCTATTGCATTTTGTTCTAAAGCTGAAAAATTACCAATTAAAGCATAAGCAATGATAAAGGCACTAATCGTGTATAATTTGGGATCTAAATTAGGTGGAAAATTATGGATACTAACCACCTCGCATTCATTTAAATATATTAAGGAGTAGGTAAAAATATTTCAAAAACGATTTATTGCTATTTTATATACTTTATGATATGATAAATTAGAATAGAATAAAAGGGTGAGTATTATGAATGATCGTATAAAAATATACGAAGACTTGAACTTATTAGTAAAAATGACACGAGCTAAAGGGGATGGTTTGGCTTTAAAATTTGAACGCGAAGAACTACAAGAAAAAATAGAGGAATATAACACAGAAATAGATGAATTAAATATGACACTTGATGCTGAGATGTATGATGCAAATGCCGAAATGGCCGACCGTAATATGGAAATTATTACAAAGAAAAACATCAAAACAATAGAAGTAGAGATAAAAAATAAAAAAAATCGTCTAGAAGAATTAAAAGAAGAAGAAACAAAATTAAATAAAAGCCTAGAAACCATTAGGAAAAATAAAAAAAGTCACGATGATTATTTAAAAAGCATCAAAGAAAGAACTATGGATGTCAAAGAAACTGACATCAAAGAAAGATATAAAACTTTAATAAACGAGACTGAAGATAAAATAAATGCCCTTACAATTGATTTGGAAACCAAGTCTAGCCGTTATGAAGAAGTGCAAAATGAAATGGAGTCTATTTCAAATGAACTTCGCACTCTAGAAGAAAAGCAAAGACAAAAAGAAGTGTTATTAGAAGAAACAATCTTTAATCTAGCTAATAAAGATTCTTATATAGATCAAACTAAAAAAGAAAAAAAGGAGCAAAAAATAGGCGAGATTGAAAAGAAAAAAGCTCGCTTAGAAAAAAGAATTAGTGAAATAGAAGAAGACCCAAAATATTTAGAATTAAAGATAAAAGAAATTGTTGCTTCAAGTAAAAACAATGCAACAGCAAAAGATTACTTAACGAAATTAGCTAAAAAAGCGAGTAGTCAACCTTATATGGATGCCCCAGTAAACAACGCATTGGAAGAAGAACTTTTAAAAGCAACCCAAGCAAGAGACACATTTGCTAATGAAATAGAACAGAAAAACTACAATCTGATGGATGCTTCTAACCCAGATCAAATAAGAATCTCTTATCTTCAAGATCGAATTAATAATTGGAATAATGATTTAATTACTATCCAAGATAGAATTGCTTTAATTGATACCGATAGTGCTTATAATTATCAACAAAAACAGCGTGATGTAAATGAAATGATTGAACAGATAAAAGAAGATATAAAAGAATTTGAAATAGCTTTTGAAGAAGAGCCAGAGAGCAATATTACAGCAAAAGCTTCCTTAAAAGTCGCTTTAGAAGAAAAAAGACAAGACTTAGAGGTAGCAGAAGAAATTGCAGCTCAGTTTAGAAAAGAAGAGGCGGAAGAAATTAATGCAGCAAATCATATGACGAGGGTAGAAATTGATGAATTAGTTCATAAAATCAATATGGCAAATGAAGAAATCAACAAGATTAAAAGTCGTATTCTTACAAAGAAGAGTGGCCTTATTGATATAAGTGCTAAAAATAAAGATAAAG
Organism: uncultured Caryophanales bacterium; assembly: GCA_948442255.1. Lineage (GTDB taxonomy): Bacteria > Bacillota_I > Bacilli_A > RF39 > UBA660 > Coprovivens. Next base: position 16,271 of record CAOJRT010000022.1, read on the forward strand.
CTAAACTAAAAGAATTAGCTGAAGTTGTTATTAATATTAAACACCGTCGTCAATTCATTGAACAACCAAACGATGTTATTAAAAGATTAGAAAAAGCATTGAATACAACCCTTGAAGAGAAAAAAGAAAATACAAAAAATGAAAAAAATAAAGAAGAATTACTAGAAACATTAGAAAATTAGTAAAGAAGAATAGTTAGGATGTGATTTTCATGGGATTAAAAACAAATACCATAATTACTTTAGAAAATAATGAAAAATACGTAGTATTAAATGAAACCATCTATGGTGGCGTAAAATATTTTCTTGTAATGGGAGTTGACGAAAACAAAAATATAATTCCTACAAATGTAGCTATTATAGAGGAAATAGTTGATGGGCAAGAAGTTTATGTAGATAAAGTAAAGGATCCAGAACTAATCATTATCTTAACACGTATATTAAAGTCACAGATATAGCCGCAAGCTATATTTTTTCTTTCTACTCTTCTTTTATTGACATTTGCCCTACTTTATAGTACGATACAAACAATTATGGAGGGATTTCAGATGACATTAACGACTTTATTATTACAATTAATTTTGACATTCCCATTAACAATCATGATGAATATTTGCAAAAGAAAAGAAATAAATCATATGAATAAAATTATAATCCCAACAGTTTATATTCTTATTTCTTCTGCTTTATTTCCAGTACTAAAAACAAACATCTTTCTAATTGTTATATTTGAAGTATTTATAAGAAATTTCTATATTACAACAATTACCAATAATAGCCTCGAAAACAACATAGTGTTTATTATTGAATCTATTTGTAGCATAGCGCTGAGTTTATTTGCCTATAACTACTTTATTGTGAATGTAGAAACTCTTATCCCAGATCCAGAAGAAATAAAACCTTTCCTATGGTTTTTAATGATTATATATATAATCCATCTCTATACAAAGTATACAACCGAGAAAAGAGATGAAAAAAAGCAAAAAAATAAAACACGAAAAAAAGAATATACCATTATGCAATATGCAAAATATAAAAACAAGTATTACAATACAATAAAAAGTAAAAATAAAATGGTAAATGATTTGACTTATGCTATTATGATTTATGAAGCTTATAAAACGCCAAGATTCCATCAAAAAATAGAAGAGTACATAGGAGCTATTACTAAAAAAGAAACTAAATATGGAATTATGAGACAAGCTTCCTATATACATCTAACGGATGAAGAAAGTATTCGTATTGTGATGGATTTTTTAGAAAAAGGAATAAAAAATAACAAACTAAAAGAAAAAGACTTACTAAATAAACTCTTAGATAGTTATAAAGAAGAAGAAAGAGAAGAGATAGTAAAAATATATAAAGAAATAATTGAATTTGCTAAAAAATAATGTTAAAATAAAATGCAGAAAACGAAGAAAACGAACTAAGTAATTCTATTCAGTTCTAAAAAAGAGATTGTATGTCACCGGCTGAAAGCATATAAAGATAAAGAATAGTATGAAATTCATCGTTGGAGTTTTATCGCACATAGAGGCGTTATATCTATCAAGAGAGCTAGAATTCTAGAATTAGGGTGGTACCGCGGATTATCATTCGTCCCTAAGCTTTAGAATTTTTTTTAATGGAGGGAAGAAAATGAAAGAAAAAGTAGAATTGCTTCAGAAAGAAGTAAAAGAAAAATTAGCAGAGGCGAAAGACTTAAAAGAAACAAATGAATTGAAAGTTTTGTACCTAGGAAAAAAAGGTCCTGTTAATGAACTAACAACTTACATGAGAGGATTAAATGTAGAAGAAAAAAAAGAATTTGGAAAAATAGTAAACGAATTAAAACAAGAACTCTCTTCTGCCTTTGAAGAAAAAATAAAGAAAATGGAAGAAGATATACTAAACCAAAAACTAGCAAAAGAAAAAGTAGATATTACCTTACCAGCTACCAAAATTCCTGTAGGGTCGCCTAATATCTTAGAATACATTATTGAAGAAGTAGAAAGTGTTTTTATGTCAATGGGGTACGATGTAGTAGATGGGCCAGAAATAGAAGAAGACAAATATAATTTTGAAATGCTTAATATTCCAAAAGGACATCCTGCTAGAGATGCCCAAGATACCTTCTATATTGAAGATGAAACCATTCTTTTACGTAGTCAAACTTCTCCTGTCCAAGTAAGAACAATGCTTGCTGCTGGTGGAAAAAATCCTGTAAGAATGATTTGCCCTGGAAAAACTTATAGAAGAGATGCAGATGATGCAACGCATTCCCATCAATTTATGCAAATAGAAGGATTACTTGTAGATAAAAATATTAGTTTATCTGATTTAAAAGGGACTTTTGATGTCTTAGCAAAAAAACTATTTGGAGAGAATTGTGAAACTCGTTTTAGACCTTCTTATTACCAATTTACAGAACCATCAGTAGAAACAGACATCTCCTGTTTTATCTGTAAAGGAAAAGGTTGCTCATTGTGTAAAAATAGTGGCTGGATTACTGTAAGTGGAGCAGGACTGGTACATCCAAACGTATTAAAGAATTGCGGATATGACCCAAAAGAATGGACTGGATTTGCTTTTGGTTTTGGAGCAGAAAGGTTAGCCATGTTGAAGTATGGAATTCATGATATAAGAACATTCTATCAAACTGATTTAAGAGAAACAACTAACTTTGATAGAAAGGAAGTGGAATAATGATAAGTTTAGAATGGGTAAAAGATTATATTGATATTGAAAATGAAGATTTAAAAGAATTAGCTGTAAAAATAACCAAAGCGGGAATCAATATAGAAAAAATAATTACGAAGCGTATTAATAACTTAGTCATTGGGGAGGTTATCGAATGTAAGGATCATCCAGATAGCGACCACTTACATATATGCCAAGTAAATGTAGGTCTTGAAACAACACAAATTGTTTGTGGTGCTCCGAATGTAAGAAAAGGTATAAAAGTCATTGTTGCCTTACCAGGTTGTGTACTGCCAGGTAATTTAGAAATCAAAAAAGGTTCCATTCGTGGACAAGAATCTAATGGAATGATATGTGCTCTATTTGAATTAGGTGTAGAAGAGAAAACAGAAGAAAACTATGCTAAAGGAATAGAAGAAGTTAACTCTGATGCAAAACCTGGGACAGATGCTAATATTTATTTAGGAACAGATGATACTTTATATGAACTAGATATTCATAAACATCGTAATAATGATTGTTATTATCATATTGGATTTGCTTATGAAATAGCATGCATTTTAAATATAAAAGTAAGCTTACCAAAGGATGATTATACAGAAATCAAGGAAAATATTAATGATTACATAAAAGTGTCTGTATCAAGTCAAAAATGCCCTTATTATACAGGAAAAATGGTTCGAGATATAAAAATTGGGGAATCACCTGAATTTATTAAAAAAAGACTTATTTCTGCAGGAATGAGACCAATTAATAATGTAGTTGATATCTCAAACTATGTTATGTTAGAATATGGTCAACCTCTTCATTTCTTCGATAAAGATAAACTAGGAGATACTGTCTTAGTAAGAAATGCAAAAGATGAAGAAAAACTAATTACATTAGATGGAAAAGAAAGAACATTAAAAAATACAGACATCGTAATTACCAATGGAAAAAATCCAACATGTATAGCAGGTATTATGGGGGGATTAAATACAGAAGTAGATGAATCTACAAAAAATATTTTTATAGAATCAGCTATTTTTGATGCAGTAAGTATCCGTAACACAGCATCTCGCCTTGACCTAAAAAGTGAAGCTTCTATTCGTTATGGAAAAGGCCTAAGTCATGAATACACAGATAAAGCCCTTAACAGAGCTTGTTATTTACTAGAAAAATATGCAAATGCCAAAGTTTTATCAGGAAAAGTAGTTCATGAAAATATAAATAAAGAACAAAAGAAAGTAACCTTCCATACAGAAGAAATAAATAACCTTCTAGGGATTATCTTAACAAATGAGGAGATAGAAACAGAACTAAATCGCTTAGATTTTGATTATGAAAAAAAAGAAGATTTATTTACTGTAACAATTCCGTTTAGAAGATTAGACATTGATTCAAATGTAAATGATATAGCAGAAGAAATAGGAAGACTTTATGGCTATCAAAATTTAGTTTCTACACTTCCAAAAGTTGGAACAAGACGAGGAGTTTATGTTGGTGATGTAAAGATAAGAAAAGAAATATCAAAACGTTTAAGAACTCTTGGTCTCAACGAAACCAAAAACTATACTTTAACAAGTCCAGAAATGGCTTCCAAGTTTCAGTATGATCAAAAAGAACAAGTCGTTCTTCCTAACCCTATGAGTGTAGATAAATCTGTAATAAGAACATCTCTTTTACCCTCATTAATTAATGTATATGAATATAATAAAGCACGTAATGTAAAAGATATACTACTATATGAAATAGCCAAAACATACAACAAAGATTATGAAGAAGAAAGTAAAATTGCTATATTAATAAAAGGTAACTATTTAATAAATGACTGGCAACATACCACAACAAAATGTGATTTCTACACATTAAAAGGTATTATTGAAAATTTATTAGAATATTTAGGTTTTAAAAATAGAATTACATTCGAAGCGGCTACATTCCCAGAAATTCACCCTGGAATAAGTGCTAGAATCTTAATTGATAAAGAAGAAGTTGGTATTATGGGTAGAGTACATCCATCTTATAAGAAAGATGAAATATATGTAGCAGAACTATCCATGACAAAACTATATAATAAACAAATAAAACCAATTAAATTTAAAGAAGCATCTAAATATCCTGGAATGATAAAAGATTTAGCTTTCGTAGTAGATAATTCCATAGAGAGCGAAGTCATTAAAACACAAATAAAAAGATCAGGCGGAAGACTTCTTGATAACGTAGAAGTATTTGATATTTATGAAAATATAGAACCAAATAAAAAATCAATCGCCTACAAGCTAACCTTTAAAGATGCAAGTAAAACCCTATTAGAAGAAGAAGTTATGGAAGTATTTAATAAGATAATTAAAGAAGTAGAAGAAAAAACAGAAGCAAAACTGAGAACATAAAAAAATGCTTCTTTTTTTATGTTTTAAAAATTTTGATTGACATTTTAGTACGGGAGGGGAGTACAATAAAAGTAGAATAAAA
>CAOJRT010000023.1 GCA_948442255.1 uncultured Caryophanales bacterium
TTCTGCACTTCTTGGCTGCATTAGTAATATACCAAATCCATTTTCTTATGTCAACAAAATTCGAACTTTTCTTTTGGTAACATTTTTTATAAGAAATACTCACAAAAAAACAATGGAATTATATACGTGATATTGACACTTTGGTGCAACATCTCCTCCATTGTATAACAAAAAAAGTGTAAATGCAACAAAAAATTGATATAAATTAACTTTTTTCTATTTTTTCATATTCATTATAATATTTTTGGACAATTCCTTCTTGAAAAGGTCCCTCATTTGCTCGCTTTTTACTAATCAAATAAGATAACTCACTCTTTACTATAGTATCAATCTCACTAGAATAGTGCATTATCTTTTTATGATAATTATACTCATTTCGATCTAATACACGAAAACCTCCATCTGGAAATACTCTCAAATCTAAATCGTAATCAATATATTTGATAACATTCCCCTCAATAATAAAAGGAGAAGCAATATTGCAATAATAAAACAATCCGTATTTTTTTAATTGCCCTATGACATTAAACCAATGTTTTTTATAAAAAAACAAAACAGCTGGCTCGTTCGTCATATGGCTTCTCCCATCTTTCTCCGTAATCCTTGTTCGTCCATTTCCGCAAATAAGGACATCTTCTCTGTTTTCCAAAACTATAGCTTCATCTGAAGTATGCTCCAAAGTTCCATCATGCTTATAGCAATGAATCTTTAATTTATCTCCTACTTTTATATTATCCATAAAATCACGCTTTCGTGTACCATTATAAACTATTTTATAAAAAATAACAAACAAAGACGCATCTACTTACTCATGCGTCTTCCAAGTCTTTCCTATTTTTTACATCAGCTCAATAGTTCAATTGCTTTTTCCAATTGCTTATCATAAATAATTTCATCCTTAATTACATTTGTTATCTCAAAGTCAGGAACGATACCAACTTCATCAATACACTCTCCATTTGGACGCAACCATTTTGCCGAGGTATATTTTACAACACTTCCTTCGTTTTGAATAACATTCTGTACTTTTCCTTTTCCATATGTTTTTTTCCCAACTACAGAAGCTCCATAACTATCTTTCAAAGCCGCTGTTAAAATTTCAGCAGCAGAAGCCGTAGATTCGTTTACAATAACCACAATAGCATAATCCCTTTTTTCATCTGTCTTATCCTTGTAGTCTGTAACCCCATTTTTATTTTCTAAAGAATAAATTAATTTCCCTTTTTCTAAAAACAAACTAGAAATGTCAAAAGCCATATTCAAATAGCCTCCCGTATTTCCTCTTAAATCGATAATAAGTGCCTCTATATTTTCTTGTTCTAAGCGATTCAACTCTTCCTGAAATTGATTATAGCTCGCTGCTCCAAAACTACTCAATTGTATATAGCCGATAGTTTTCTTATTCTTTTTTAATGTTTGTCCTTCTACAACATTCATAACAACAGTCGATTTTTGAATAGTAAAATCTAATTCTTTATTGTCGCGAACCACTTTCAATTGAATATCCTCTTCTGAGTCTCCAATAATGTCTGCAACAGAATTGTAATTCTCCTCATTAATCTCTATTCCGTTTATTTGAATAATCAAGTCTCCCTCTTGCAAGCCTACCTCCTCTGCAGGAGATTTTGGAATTACAGAATAAATCAAATTCCCATAAGCGATTACGCCAATTCCTTCGTATTTGTCATCAAGATTTTCAGTAAACGAACTCCCATCTTCTTTATTCATATAAATAGAATAAGTGTCCTCCAAATGTTTAATCATACCATCAATGGCAGCTTCAATTAATCCATCTTCCTCAACTTCTTCATAGAAATTATCAACAACTTCACTATAAATCTTTATAAACTTCCCAATATAGGTATTAGATGTTAAATTAGATGCATACAAAGGATTGTTTTTTTTGTACTGCATATTCAATATAAAACCAGTAATAACACAAGAGAAGATAGCGGTTGCAATAATAGCAATTAAAACATCAAAAATATCAACAGTTAACGTTAACTCTTTAATTCGCTTTTTCTCCCTCTTCTTTTGTTTCTTTATCGCTCCATCTAAAGCAACACTTTGTTGCTTTACTTTTTTCCCTTTCTTTAAAGTCAATTGTTGTTTTAATTTTTTTCCTTGTTTTAAAGATAAACCATTCTCTTTTTTCTTCAAAGAACTTTTACTTTGCATATTCTTATTTTGAGAAACGTCGCTTTTAGTATCTTCTTTTAGATTCTCTTCCCTTTTATTACCTTCTTCTCTTCCAATACGCTTCTTCGCATTTTCTTTTTTAGAATTTTCATCATCAAAAATGGACTTTGTTTCATTCTTTGCTTTAACAATTACTTTTTTAGGGACCACTACTTTTTCGCTCACTTCTTCTGCACTATGCCTCAGTTCCTCCCTTTTTTTAGAAGCACCTTTTTTATCTCTCTCTACTTTTGAAAAATCTTTTTGTATATGGTTTCTTTTTTTTGTACTCTTTTCATCTTTTAAAGATTTCTTACTTTCCCCCAATTTTTTAGTCGACTCAAGTCTTTTTCGCTTCGCTTGCTTTTCTAAATGCTCAACATTATCTTTGTTACCTTTTTCTTTCGTCTTTTTGCTAACACGATTATTTTTTTTATCCTCTGTTATTCTAATTTCTGCCATTTCATGTCACCCTCTAAAATACATAATAACACAAACAAAAAAAGTTTAACACCAAAATTAAACTTTTTATTAGAAATAAAATCCTTTTACTTAGTAACTCCTAACTCACTTTTCATTTTATCATAATCGGTTATTAGCTTGTTAACAGCGCCTTTTCTTACTTTAATTAAAGTGATATCTCCCACTTTAAAATCTTGAAAAGAAGTAAATGTTGCACTCGCATTCTCTGGCTCATAATAAGAGGAATTTAAAACGTTAGACAAATCAACTGTATAAACATGTTTTGCTTTCTCATTTTGTTTATATTGAGAGACTAAAGAAGACATTTTAGCAATGTGCTCTCCATTTACTGCATCATAAATAACAACATAATATTCCTCATAAGGACCATTTAACATAGTTCCAATAGTTGCCACATTATAATCAATTGCTCCTGGCGTAGTCTCTTCCACTTTCTCTTCCTTCGTCTTAAATAAATCCTTAGTAATAAAAGCCCTAGTACATAAATAAATAGCACCACAACAAACAATGACAATTAAAATAACAACTAAGAATTGAAGCATTTCCTTTTGCTCATCAGTTCTATATTTAATTTTATTTTTTTTAACAGATTCGTTCAATTTCTCTATATTTACCTTTGAAACTTCTTTTGAAACTTGTGACTTCTTTTCTGTAACCTTTTTTACATTTGATTTTCTAGAACTACTAATATTTTTCTTACTTTTTTGTTTTTCCATTTAAACCACCTTGAACCAATTATACCACATTTACTTTTCAAATCAAATAATTGTTGTGTATAACTTTTTTTATAAAAACAATTATTTTTCTAATGCAACTGTTACACTAATAGAATCAGCAATTGTTAATAACTCTTCTGTACTCAAATCATTACTTGTCAAATAATAATCAATATTATTAGCAGACCAAGATAAGGAATTTGAAGTTAATGCTCCTACTGTATTACTTAACATAAGAGGATCTCCATAAACAGGAACCACCTCAAATTCTTCAAATACGTTACTTGCCTCCTCAATCAAAACGAAATTACGATCTCCATTAAAAGTGAGAATAACGCGCTCTCCATTTTCTGTATTTATAGTTTCTCTATCTTTCAAGTATGTATTCGTCGGAACATATAAAGGATACATAATATCTTCCAAAGAAGAAGTAGACTGTTCTCCTGATCCCGTATTGCAGCAATTTTCTTCCACTACTTTATTAATATCAAACTCTTCCTCTTTCAAATTGGCTTTATAGTCTATTTTATTAAAAGTAACTTTAATAACAACTATATCATCCTCATCAAAAACATACACAGATTTTAAGTTCTTATTTTTATCAAAAATAAGTTTCTCATAAACTAAATCACTATTATTTGGATAATTAACCTTTACTTTTAAAGAATATCCATCCTCTTCTTCTGAAATAGCAGCTTCTGTATCATTTTCTAAGTCTTTAACCAAAGAATTTAAAATATAAGATTGACTACTATTATATGGCCACTCACTTTTAAATTTATAACTCTTATTTAAACTTGGTGTAGCAACATAAACACTTTCTGCATCCCTAATAATAATTTGCTCATGATTATTAATTGTATTCATCATACTTACTTTAAATAGATTATCATCTTTATAATAAACCTTTAAATCATAGCTAAATACATCTTCTGCATTGTAAATATCCATATTTGCTTCCACATAATAAGATTTAGAGGATTCCACTTGATCAATAAAATGCTCTTTTAAATTATCTTTCGTCACCTTTCCACACCCTGTTAACAAGAGCAGAGTTATAAACATAAATAATATTTTTTTCATAACACCCAACCTTTTCTAATTAATCATATGCAAGAAAAAAGAAATATTCATACATAAAATAAATTTAATAGGCAATACTACAAGTAGAAAAGGAAGGTTTATATGGAAATAATAAAAAAAATAGCTCTAGTTTTTACCATTATTGGTGCATTAAACTGGGGTCTAGTTGGATTATTTAAAGTAAATTTAGTTACTTTATTAATTAAAAGTGCAATGATAGTAAATATTATTTATATCATTATTGGTATCGCATCTTTAATATGCATTGCCTATTTTTTCGAAGAAAAAATGACTCACTAAGAGCCATTTTTTTATGAAATCACTACATTTACATTTTTTGTTACGACAAACTGTAATCTAGAGTCATTTCCTTCTATTAATACAGGAACAGAATAATTACCAGGCGTGCTATAGCCAGTCAAATCGACATAAGCCTCTATTCCACTATCTTCTTGTGACAACTCATCTATAACAGATTCTACACCAATCACTTGAACATCAACATACTTTTCTCGTTCAGATAACAAATTAGCAGAAAGTCCATTTGGTACGTTTCTTGTCTTAACACCATTAAGTGTAATCGTTTTTTGTTTCGCATCCCCAAAATTTAGAACAACTGTAATACTTTCTTCACTAATGGAACGAACTCCAGCTGGTTTAGAAATCGAAACAATAGAAGTTTTTGAACCATTATTACCTTGTCCTTTTACGTCAATAGTAACTGGTACACTCGTAATACCTTCCAATACAGATTCATCTCCATAAATCGTTACTTCAAAACCACTTGCATCTTGGTCATTAATTAAAATGGAAGAAATCGCTTTACCACTAACTAGTTCCCCTTTTGTAACTACTTTAACAGGAACTTTTTTAGAATAAGAATCCAATTCCACTTTCGCCGATAAGTTTGTTGCCACAATTTCCACATTCTCAATGATTTGTCCATCGCTTCCATAGGCAACTAAATTAATATTATCAATAGTGTATTTTCCTGCACCTGTTAACTCTTCATTATCAAGATTAATCAAAGCTTTAATAGTAGCAATCTTATCCAACGTATCTTGAGAACCTCTAACAACAGCCTCTGTTTTTGTTAAAGAAACACTTTTAACACTTAGCTTAGGATTTAAACTATCTTGATTTAATAAGTCATAACTAATTGTCTTCGTATCACTTACCTTTTTCTTAATCGTAACAGTGACGAAACTAGGATCAATTTTATAATCCAGTTTATCGATATTTTTACTATAAGTCATTTTAACACGCACAGGCGTATCACTAGCAGGATAATCAGTTAAATCAACAATAACCTCATTAGAGCCTAACTTTCTTGCTAAGTAAATTTCATTTTTTCCGCCTATTAAAGTAACATCTACCGTATCAGGAATTCCCTCTACCACATAGGCACTACTATTATAAATAACTTTAATCGGTTGATTTTTTAATACCTCAGCATTCGTATTGACTAACGTAATAGCTTCTTTATCTATAACGAAAAACAATACAAGAGCAAAAGCTAAAGATAAATATAATAAAACATGAGATTTATTTAATAATTTCTCAATTTTACTTTCGCGTCCTATCTTATTTTGAATTTTATAGATAAGTGTACTAATAGGAATAACAATAAGTTTATCAATAATTTTATAAATTCCTAAAAAGATTCGCTTCAAGGTTTTAACAATCTTACTCATTCGTTTCACCTTCATTTCCGGAATCATCTGCATCATAGAAAATCTCTGTCTTAGGTTTCAATTCATCCACTAACATCATTCTAAATTCATCTAGGCTTAAATTATAATGAATTTCATGATCTACAGCAATACTTAATCTGCCTGTTTCTTCTGATACAACAAGTGCAACAGCATCACTTTCTTCAGCAATACCTAAAGCAGCTCTATGGCGAGTCCCCAACTTTTTATTTAAATTCGGATCCATACTTGTTTTAAATACAGCCCCTGCACAAGTAATACGATTTCCTTGAATAATAACACCTCCATCATGCAAAGGACTATTTGGAAAAAAGATAGTTCCTAAAAGCGGACTTGTTAAGTCAGCATATACTTTCGTCGCAGGATCAATATATTCTTGCAAAGACATATCTCTTTCAATTACCATTAATGCTCCAATTTTATTTTTCTTAAGATACTCTACAGCATCCATAATCTCATAAACAACACGTTCTCTTTCTTCAACAGTTAAAATTTTATGACGCCCTAACAACTTAGTTCGACCAATAGATTCCAAAAACGAACGAATCTCTGGTTGAAATAGAACAATAATTGCAATAGGTCCCCATTCAAAAACATATTCTAAAAGTATCCCTACAGTATACAAATCCAATAATTCACTAATTAACTTAATGACAAAGATAACAATGACACCTTTAACAATAAGTATTAATTTCACATTATTTTTTACATTTTTTAATATATAATAAAACATAAACCAAACAATACATACGTCTATGATTTTTGTTATAATTGACCACACAGTCGTAAAAGCCATTTTTTATTCCTCCTTATTTACGAATTTTATTATATCAAAAAATAAATAAAAAATATAGTCCCAAAGGAAAAAGAGCAAAATGCTCTGATCGAAATTCTTCTAACTAATTTCATATTGTTGACTTAAAGGCTGAATTTGAATAAAAGTATTACCATCATTTACTTGCAAAGGTGTTCCATCAGTTAAACGATAAATAGTTTGTGCTCCTCTAGCACTTTTTTCCCAGGTAATAGGAACAGCCATGCCAAGACTAATATAATAACCCGTGCCCTTATTTATATTATCCAAAGTCTGTCTTCCATAACTATCAAGTGCCTTATTAGCAACTTGATATAAAATAATATTCTTAAAAGTATATGGCTCCTTTGTAACATAATCACTATGTACTTCATTGTTAACATAACGAAAATAAACTTGCGTAGTAGAATCATAGATATAAGAAGTTTTTACCATGCTAGAATAAGGAATATGAATATGTGTAGCTGCCAAAACAGAAGGATAAGTAGAATAATCTAAAGAAGCTACGGAATAACCAAGTAAAGACTTCTCCGTAGTCGTTTTGCGATACTTCAAACGTCCAATTGCATTTTGAATAAGGCTCATACTTGTAAAACCTGTATGCTCTAAAGGAACACCCAACGTATGATCCCGATAAAAATATTTCCCATCATAAGTAAGACCATTAATATTAGCAATGCCCAAAGTAGCAATATCACTCTCTGCTTGCGGACTCCATCCCCAATGTACATAGATAGCATCATGTTCAAGCACATAATCTAAAAAATAAGGACGACTACTACGAACAGAACCAATACGTTCTGTTGCTTTATCCTTAAAAAGCGCCATATTTCTTGTATACCCACCTTCAGCGATCATTTCATAGATAACATAAGCATCTTGTAAACCACTATGATAAGGACGTGCTGTATCATGATTATTAATCATAACAGCTATCGGTCTAGAATTAGAATCAGGGTTCATAATTTGTAACTTTTTTTCGAGCGGAGTTTGCTCCTCTTCTAAAGATAGTTCCAGTTCTTCATTTATTTTCTCTTCATGAAAAGATAAATAAGAGGATACGAAAAGAAAAAGACCGCCAAGTAATAAAAACAGAACAATAGACATTAGAAAAACATTTCTTATTTGCATCCCTTTATTCATGAAATCACCTATTCTTCTTAATTATATCATAAATAAAAAAACTTATTACAAAGAATAAGTTATTTAAGTAGACGTGCGTTTTCTCTTTTTATATCTCTTTCTTTTATCGTTTGTCGTTTATCATATAGTTTTTTACCCTTAGCTATTCCAAGTAAAATTTTAACACGATTATCTTTCAAATAGGCTTTCACAGGAACCAAGCTATAGCCTTCTCTCTCGATTTTTTCTTTTATTTTCTTGATTTCATACTTATGAAGAAGTAATCGTCTTGACCTTCTTTCGTCATGATTGAAGCGGTTGCCTTCTTCATACTTTGCGATATACATATTTAGGAGAAAAACTTCATTATTTCTAATAATAGCATAAGTATCTTTTAAATCTCCTGCTCCCTGGCGTAAAGACTTTATCTCCGTTCCTTGAAGGGAAATACCACATTCAATTGTTTCTTCAATAAAATAATCAAAATTTGCTTTTTTATTTTTTATTTCCATTTTTATCAACACCTACTAATTCAAAGTCAACCATCGAGGTTTCTTTAACTGCAGCAACACACTTAACACACACCTTATCCCCTAAACGATATGTTCTTTTCGTCGTCTTTCCAATCATCGCAAGTAATTCTGGAATATAAGTATAATAATCATCTTTTAACGTTTGTACATGCACTAGACCCTCTACCAGATTAGGAAGTTCTACAAAAAAACCAAAGTTCGTAATCGTCGTAATCGTTCCTTCAAATTCTTCTCCAATATGATCTTGCATGTATTCTGCCATTTTCATATCTAAAACATCACGTTCGGCATCGACTGCAGCAACTTCTCTTTCTGAAGAATGTCCAGCAATTTCCGCTAAATTATTTTCTAATGTATGAATAGTAGTCATAGATAAATCATGCTCAACTAGATAAGTCTTCAACAAGCGATGGACAACTAAATCAGGATAACGACGAATTGGACTTGTAAAATGTGTATAAGCTTTACTTGCTAAACCAAAATGGCCTATATTTTCTTTGCTATATTCTGCCTTACGCATACTCCTTAAAAGCAAACTAGACAAAATAGGAAATTCCTTTTTATCCTTTAATTGTTCTAATATATTTTGAATTGTTTTAGGACTAAATTCATTAATCTTTCCATGTAACTTATACCCCAATATCTTAATCATCGTCATAAACTCTTCAACCTTTTCAGGTTTTGGCGTATCATGAATACGATATACAAAAGGGAGTTCCATTTGATAAATATGATTAGCAACCGTTTCATTAGCAGCTATCATGAAATCCTCAATTAGCATTTCGCCTTCTTCACGAGTGCGCTTAACAACATCTATTGCTTTTCCTGTTGCATCTTGGACAATTTTTGCTTCATCAATATCAAAATTAATATATCCTCTACTATTTTTCTCTTTTCTTAAAATTTGATGGAGTTCATTCATCAATAGTAAATCATCCCTAAACACTTCATAATCAGGAGCAACAATTCCTCGAACAATAACATCATTTACTTTTTTATATGTCATTTTTTTTCTACTTCTTATAAAACTAGGAAAAATATCATAGCGTTCCACTTTACCAGCAGGATTAATCTCCATTACACAAGACATAGAAAGGCGAATAACCCCTTCATTTAAAGAACATATGCCATTAGATAGCTTATGAGGTATCATCGGAATAACCGTATCTGCTAAATAGGAAGAAGTTCCTCTATCATAAGCAGCATCGCCCAAAGCTGTATTTTCTTTAACATAATGTGAAACATCCGCAATATGAACACCTAATTCATAATTACCATTATCTAGCATTTTGATTCCTATAGCATCATCAATATCTTTTGTATCATCCCCATCAATAGTAAAAATCACTTCATTTGTTAAATCCTTACGACCAATAAGTTCTTTATCACTTACGACGTTTGGTATATGTGTTAATTCTTCTTCTACTTCTGAACCAAAGTCTTCATAGATACCATGTTTATAAGCAATACTTAATATATCTGTTCCTGGGTCATTCTTATGCCCAATAATTTTTACAACCTCAGCAATATATTTTCGTTTATTAACTTCTTTAACTATCTGGACAACAACCTTATGCCCCTCGACACAATCTTTTGCACTAGAGGTTGTTAATTCAATAATGATATCTTTCTTATCATCGTCTAAATCCAAATAACATTTCCCATTTTCAGAAAATAAAACTTCACCCACAAGATTTTTAAGATCTCTTTTAATCACACGAATAACTCTTGCTTCTTTTCGCACGCCAGAAGAAAATACTTCAACAAGAACTATATCATCATGAATAGCACCATTAATATTCTTTTTATCGACATACAAATCTTCTTCTCGCTCCAAAATAACAAAGCCAAAACCTTTTTTGTTAACCGATAATCTTCCAATTTTAATACCAGGACAATTTTTTAATAAAATATACTTTCCCTTTTTGGTCAGAAAAACAAGGTATTCATCCACCAAAGCATTCAACGTATCTTGTAGTTCTTTATATAGAGCAGCTGTCTTTAAACCTAATAAATCATTAATTTCAATAACTTCTTTCGCTTCATGAATACCAGATAACAACTGTAAAACTCTTTCTTTCATAATTATCACCAAACCTTATTATTCTTAAACTCTATTCCATTATACCATATAGAAGATAAAAAAAAGACTATAAAGTCTTATCTTACAAATAATATAAAAGATATAACAAAAAATGCAATTCCAAGCACTATCGTTAAACGTGTAATAAATAACTCAACTCCACGCTCTTTTTGGTTTTGAAACAACATATCATTTCCACCACTAATGATTTGACTAGCATCACTTGCTTTATTACTTTGCAACAAAACAATGGCAATTAATAAAACTGATACAACTAAAAGTGCGATTTCCATAAAATCCCTTCCATTTCTTTAAATAATCTAACACATATTAAAAAAGAAATCAAGAAAAAGGGAAATATCCTTTACTCAAACAGCTTTAATAGCTCTTTATTTCTCTTCTTATATAAAGAATAAGTCATTACATCTAAAATAGACATCACTAAAATAAATAAACCAATTAATTTAGTAAGAAGCATAAACGCACGAAAAGGATGAAAAAGAATTAAAATACCCATAACAACTAGCAAAACAGAGATAAAAAGAAGCAAAGGAAAAATTTCATCTTTATTTTTCATCAAACGAAGAGCATAATAAAGCCTTTCTAAACCATAAATAATCATCCATATACCAAATAAAATACCTACAATTGTAATTGTTTCTGTAGGATTAAAAATAGAAAATAATCCAGCTACAATCCCCACAATACTTAAAATTAAATCAGTAAAAAAGAACTTTTCTAATCCTTCATAAAAATAACGAATCAATTGAAACAAACCATGAACCAATAATAAGCAGCCTAGTAAAACAGCATTCACTTTATTCACAAAGGAAGCTCCCAAAAATAAAAGCAGCCCAACAATAATATCAAAACTTACCATAGCAATAGAAATATTCATCATTCGATTAAATCTTTGTAATAATCTCTCCATATGCACCTCTCCTATTCTCATTTTAAATCAAGAAACCTCATATTGCAATATTTTTTAGATATGATATAATACTATCCTATTCATAGAAAGGGGATGCACCATGTATTTAGAATCCATTTCATCAGCCATTTTTGATACATTTGCCAAATCTCATCCCCTAGGAAGTTTTCATCAAACGACAAATTATGCTCTATACGCAAAAAAGGAAGGATTTAATTGTGAATTTATTGGGCTATTTGATAAAGACAAAAAAATAGTTGCTGCTTCTTTAATCCTATTTAAAAGAATCAATTTCTTTACTAAATATGGGTATGCTCCAAAAGGATTTCTTATAGATTATAATAATGTAGAATTACTCTCTATCTTTACAGAAAAAATAAAAAAGTATTATTATAATAAAAATGTAGCCTTTATAAAAATAAATCCTGAAATAACAGTAGGGCAATTAGATTTTAAAAAGAAAAAAGTCCTATATAACAAAAATAGAAAAACAGAAAATAAATTACAAGAATTACATTATCGAAAAAGGTATAGCATCCATTTTGAAACAAAAATTCCGAAATACAATGCCATTATCATACTAAAGAATACAACTCTAAATACATTAGAAAAAAATACAAGAAATAAAATAAATAAAAGCAAAAAGAATGGGTTAACATTTATAAAAGGAAACCGCGATTCCTTAGAAACCATTTACAAATTTGTGGAAAAGAAAAAGGAGAAAAAAATCAGCCACTACCTTAACTATTACAATGCGTTTCAAACATCTAATCAAGTAGATTTATTTTTGATCAAAGTAGACTTTGAAAAATGTCTCCTAAATTATAGAGAAAAATACAAAAAGGAAGTTGAGAGAAATGCAAAACTAGTAGAAAGAGTTATGTTAAATCCAAATGAAAAAAACTTAAATAAAAAACTAGAATCTGATAAGGCACTAAATCTTTTTAATGAATACATAAAAAAAGCAACAGACTGTTTAGCAAAAAAGAAAGAAGACTACATAGCTGGTGCTATCACAATAAAATATAAAAATAGAGTCCAAATATTAATTAGTGGCTTCGACAAAAACTTTCAAGCCTTATGCCCAAACCATTTTCTACATTATAGTTTAATTGAGCATTACAAAAAAGAGTACGATTTTCTAGAACTAAATGGAATCACAGGAGATTTTTCTAATCAAAATCCATACAAAGGATTAAATGATTTTAAAATGGGCTTCAATCCCCTAGCATTCGAATACATTGGCGAATTTGATTTAATTATTAATGAAGGCTTATACAAGTCCTTAGAATTAAACGGCTTCTTAGCAAAGGAATTTAAAAGAAAAGAAAAAGTATTAATCATTCAAGACTAATACTTTTTTGTTTTGATGAAAAAGAAATTTAGAAATTAATTATACTATCTCTTCATTTCTAGTTCAGTACTATAAACAGAAGAATGATTAACAAACTCTCCATCTACGTAAGACCAGTTTGCATTATAAATGTTTACAGTAGTTTCATCTTCATTAGTAAGAATCCACTTATAAATAACTTTATCACTATTATCAAATTCAATAATAGGAGCAACAGGATATTGAACTTCAGATGATTCATCACTCTGGTAAGATCTAATTCCAATTGGTTTACCATTTTCATCTGATGTCAACATGTAGCCAACAGGAAGTACATAATGAACATCTTTCATTTCTTGATACATTACATCTTGAACTGTTATTTTTGCAACACTATCATCTTCACCATACATTTGTAGCCCGTCAAAACGTTCAAGGTCTTTCATTTGATGATGTAATCCTGCCTCATAACCAAAAACACTCGCCATACAAGAGGCAACAGGACAAAAAGAATCAATTGGCATATTAGTATGACACATCACCTCAGCACCAATCACCAAACAAGAAATAGCGGAAGCAGCAAGCACTCCTCCTGTCACTATCTTATTTTTATTACTTTTTTTCATTTTCTTTCCTTCTTTCTAATAATGTATTATATAACTTTTTTTTTAAAATGCAAATTTATCTTATTTCGACTAAAAAATAAAATACTCTGCAATTTTTTATTGGTATACTCGAGTTTTGCAAATATTTTCTTTTTCTGCATATATCGTTTGATGCAAACTATAGACATGGCGGTTAATATCACGAATAATATCTTCATGATTTTTTTTCGCTCCTTCTGCCGTAAAAATAGCAACTATGTAAGGATATGTATCATAAACAATTCCCATATCATGATATACAGAGCCATATTCTCCGTATTTATGAGAAGCCAATATTCCTAAATCTGGCATTTCTAAATCGTTCTGTTCTGCACTAAGAAAATAACCTTGTAATTCACTACCCAATTCACCATTGTTTTCTATAAATTGATGAACTCCTCTCATAATAGAAAGACCATCCCAAGAAGTAAGGTAACCAAAAGAATCTGAAAAAGAAAGCGTATGCACTGCCCCAACATGACTAACTCCAAACTCCCTTAAATTAGCCTGTCCTATATAATCTAAAAGCATTATATGAGCTGAATTATCACTATAAACAACCGCATATTTTACTAAATCGCGCAAAGAAATCTGACTACCATAAGGATAAGAAGCTAACCCTTTACTAGAGGAACGCTGATATTTAGCAGAATAAGTCATCGTTTCATCTAAACTCAAATCGCCATAAGAAGCATGGGTATAAATATAAAGAGCATCTAATGCTTTTATTGTACTAGCAGCATAATAAAGCTCACTAGAACGATAACTATAATTATACCCATTTATCTCATAACTAACACTCGCTTTATAGGTAGAGGACAAATAAGTATTTAATTCATTCTCTTTAGCTTGGATAACAGGATTATCTTCTAAAGAAACCGCCTCTTGCATACATGCTTCCACTAAACTAGGTCGATTATCATATGTAATATCTATTTGATTTAAAGATTGAAAAACAAATTTCTCATTCTTAGCTACTACAATAAATACAAAAAGTAAAACAAGACAAAATAGCACTCCAATACTTAAAGGAATTATCTTTTTTAGTCTATTCTTCTGCTCTTTTTGTTCTTCTTTCCTTAACGCTTCCTGAATCTCTTGATAAGTAATAACTTCATCCTTCATGGGCTCCTTTTTGTCAAAAGATTCTTCAATAACTTTGATAACAATTTCATTAGAAACGTCATCCTTTAAAACAATTTTTCCTTTACGCTTTTTCCTTGCAAATGTTACTTTTGCCTCGACTTGCTTTCCCTTTCTCTTTCTTTTCCTAGCTAAAATTTCGTCTAAAATGTCATCATTAGAACGAACATCTTCTGTCAGCTTAGATTTTAAAGTTTTTCTCTTTTGTATAGAAGCTTTCTTTTCTGCTCTCTTTGCTAATATTTCTTCTAATAAGGCATCACTTGATAAAGAAGAAGGTTCTCTTCTTCGCACTCTCTTCTTAGGAGTAGTATTATTCTTTGGAGAACTAACTTTTTTTACCTCTTTATTACTACTTTTCTCCATCAAAATCACCACCTCTATTATACCTTTATTTATGCATAAAAAAAAGTGAAAATGCTTTCACTTTTCTTATAATAAAGTAAACTTATTTAATAATTTCAGTAACTACACCAGCACCAACAGTACGTCCACCTTCACGGATAGAGAACTTAGTACCTTGCTCAAGAGCTACTGGAGCAATTAGTTCAACAGTCATATCTATGTTATCACCAGGCATAACCATTTCAGTTCCTTCTGGAAGTGTAATAACACCAGTAACATCAGTTGTTCTGAAATAGAATTGTGGTCTGTAATTTGCAAAGAATGGAGTATGACGTCCGCCTTCTTCTTTGCTTAGTACATAAACTGATCCTTTGAATGTAGTATGTGGAGTAACACTTCCTGGTTTAGCAAGAACTTGACCACGTTCTACTTGATCTCTAGAAATACCACGTAGTAATGCACCAGCATTGTCTCCAGCCATAGCTGAATCAAGTGATTTTCTAAACATTTCGATTCCTGTAACAACAGTTTTTTGTGTATCTCTTAAACCAACGATCTCAACTTCGTCATTAATCTTTAATTCACCACGTTCAACACGGCCTGTAACAACAGTTCCACGTCCCGAAATAGTAAATACATCTTCTATAGACATTAAGAATGGTTTATCAGTATCACGAGCAGGCAAATCAATATATGAATCTACAGCAGCCATTAGATCTTTAATAGATTGTGCAGAAGCTTCATCACCTTCAAGTGCTTTTAATGCAGATCCTTTAATAATTGGACATTCAGCATCAAATCCATATTCTCCTAATAGTTCTCTAATTTCCATTTCTACTAAGTCAAGTAATTCAGGATCATCAACTTGATCACATTTGTTCATATAAACAACAATTTTTGGAATACCAACTTGTCTTCCTAATAGAATATGTTCTCTAGTTTGTGGCATTGGTCCATCTGCAGCAGAAACTACAAGAATAGCACCATCCATTTGTGCAGCACCAGTAATCATGTTTTTAACATAGTCAGCATGGCCTGGACAATCTACGTGAGCATAGTGACGAGTTTCAGTCTCATACTCAACGTGAGCAGTATTAATCGTAATACCTCTTTCTCTTTCTTCTGGAGCTTTATCGATATCAGCATAATCAACAAAGTTACCAAAATATTTTGTAATAGCAGCTGTTAATGTTGTTTTACCATGGTCTACGTGTCCAATAGTACCAATATTAACGTGTGCTTTAGAACGGTCAAATTTTTCTTTTGCCATCTTAATTTTCCTCCTTTATATATATACATTTTTATTTTATCTAATGCTTGAAAGTTTTTCAAGTATTATTTTTATTGAGCGCTGTTTTTCTTAATAATTTCTTCAGCGATAGATTTTGGAACTTCTTCATAATGATCTTTTTCCATTTGGAAAGTTCCACGTCCTTGTGTATTACTTCTTAAATCAGTAGCATATCCAAACATTTCTGATAATGGAACCATTGCTATAATTCTTAATGTATTACCAATAGACTCTTGTCCTAGTGGACGACCACGTCTACTAGTTAAATCTCCCATAACATTACCCATATATTCATCTGGAACATCAACAACGACTTTCATAATTGGCTCTAATAAAACTGGTTTACATTTGTTTTTAGCTTCTTTTAAAGCTAAACTAGCAGCCACTTTAAACGCCATTTCTGATGAGTCTACATCATGGTAAGAACCATCAAATAATGTTGCTTTTACATCTACCATTGGATATCCTGCTAAAATACCACCAGCCATAGCTTCTTGTAGTCCTTTATCAGTAACTGGAATGTATTCACGAGGAACAACACCACCAACTATAGCATCAACGAATTCATAACCATTATCTTTATTTGGTTCAAATTTAATCCAAACATGTCCATATTGTCCACGTCCACCTGATTGTTTAATATATTTACCTTCACAGTCTCCTGCAACAGTTAAAGTTTCACGATAAGCAACTTGTGGTTTTCCTTTATTAACTTCAACGTTAAATTCACGTCTCATACGATCAACAATAACATCTAAGTGTAATTCTCCCATACCAGAAAGTACTGTTTGACCAGTTTCAGCATCAGTCTTTACTCTTAATGTTGGGTCTTCTTCAACAAGCTTTTGAATAGCAATTGCCATCTTATCTTGGTCATTTTTACTTTTTGCTTCAATAGCAATATCAATAACTGGTTCTGGGAATTCCATACCTTTCATGATACAGAAAGCATTCTCAGCACATAAAGTATCAGCAGTTGTTGTGTTCTTAAGTCCTACTGCAGCTGCGATTTCACCTGCATAAACCTCAGTAATTTCTTTTCTTTGGTTAGCATGCATTTGTAAAATACGACCAATTCTTTCTTTTTCACCCTTAGTAGAATTCATAATATAAGAGCCACTTTTTAATACTCCTGAATAAACTCTAAAGAATGATAAACGACCAACAAATGGATCAGTCATAATCTTAAATGCCAAAGCAGTAAATGGTTCAGAATCACTCGGATGTCTTAAAACATCATTACCATTTTTATCAATACATTCGATAGCATCTACATCTGTAGGAGCAGGTAAATAATCAATAACAGCGTCTAATACTAACTTAATACCTTTATTACCTAAAGCAGTTGCACATAATACAGGGAAGAATGAAACAGCTAAAGTTGCTTTTCTAATTACAGCTTTTAATTCATCCGCTGTAATCTCCTCACCATCTAAGTATTTTATCATTAAATTTTCATCATAATCGGCAACTGATTCAATTAAAGTATTTCTATATTCCTTGGCTTTTTCTAACATATCAGCAGGAATTTCTATATCTTTAGGATTTTCTGCTTGTTCTCCATCATACTCATAAGCCTTCATAGATACTAAATCAATAATACCCTTAAATTCACTCTCAGAGCCAATAGGTAATTGAATTGCCGCAGCATTTGCTCCTAATCTATCTTTAATTGTTTTTAAACTAAAATAAAAATCTGCTCCTATTTTATCCATTTTGTTAGCACAAATCATTCTAGGAACTTTATATTCGTTTGCTTGACGCCAAACGGTTTCTGTTTGAGGCTCAACGCCTGCTTGTGCATCAATTAGTGCAACAGCACCATCCAATACTCTTAAAGATCTTTGTACTTCTATTGTAAAGTCTACGTGTCCAGGAGTATCAATAATATTTAAACGATATCCTTTCCAATGCGCAGTTGTTGCTGCACTAGTAATTGTGATACCACGTTCTTTTTCTTGTTCCATCCAGTCCATTTGTGATTCACCATCATGTGTTTCACCTATTTTATGAGTAATACCTGTATGGAATAAAATTCTCTCTGTAGTAGTGGTTTTACCAGCATCAATATGTGCCATAATACCAATATTACGAATTTTATCTATTGTAACATCTCTTGCCATATATTACCCCTCCTAATTCCATCTATAATGAGCAAATGCTTTGTTTGCTTCTGCCATCTTGTGAGTATCTTCACGTTTTTTAACAGCTCCACCTACACCATTCGCAGCATCCATAATTTCGTTTGCTAAATTAATAGCCATTCCTTTTCCATTTCTCGTTTTCGCATAGTTAACAAGCCAACGCAATGCTAAAGCTTGCGCTCTATCGTCATTAACTTCGATAGGAACTTGAACATTTGAACCACCAACTCTTCTAGATTTAATTTCTAAAAGTGGTTTAACGTTCTCTAAAGCCTTTGCATAAACATCCATAGGACTCTCATTTGTTTTTTCTTTTATGATATCAAAAGCTTCATATAAGATTCTTTCTGCAGTCCCCTTTTTACCATCTTGCATAATTTGATTAATTAATTTAGTAACAACCTTAGAATTGTAAATAGGATCTGGTAAAACATCTCTTTTCACTGCACGTCTCTTACGCATAGTTTATCTCTCCTTCCTTAATATTATTTCAAAAACTCTTATTTAGAATCTTTTGGTTTCTTAGTACCATATTTACTACGAGCTTGTTTTCTATTGCTAACGCCTTGTGTATCTAGTGTACCACGAACAATGTGATAACGAACACCGATTAAGTCTTTAACACGTCCACCACGTACTAAAACAACACTATGTTCTTGTAAATTATGTCCTTCGCCTGGAATATAAGTATCAACTTCTCTTCCATTTGACAATCTAACACGAGCAAACTTTCTTAATGCTGAGTTAGGCTTTTTAGGCGTACGAGTACCAACCTTAGTACAAACACCCCTTTTTTGTGGACTATTTTGAACAGTAGCTTTTCTTTCCATACTATTAAAACCTACATTTAAAACAGGACTCTTACTTTTTTTCGTTTTGTCTTTTCTGTTTTTTCTTACTAATTGATTTATAGTAGTCATTTTTGTCCTCCTCCCATATACACACATCCTGGTGTGTCGAATAATCCTTTAAATCAAGTCCTACCAGTGTAGAACTCAAACTTAAAATGCACTCATAATATAACACGTAATAGAATCAAAGTCAACTAATTATTGTTACTATTCACAGCCTAAAAATAAGCAAGCCAAAAAGAGCGACTATTCGCTTTT
>CAOJRT010000024.1 GCA_948442255.1 uncultured Caryophanales bacterium
TCAAAGAAAAAAGCAAACACATTCTTTTTGTGTTCACTTTAATCTTACAACTTCAAAAAATAATCCTTCTTTTCTTTTGTAAACTAAAAGAAGAGTCTATATTTTTTAAGGCAAATCAATTGACTAAAAAATAGAAATAGTTTATATTTATTATAGACTTTACTAGAAAAGAGGTTCTCCATGAAGAAAAAATATATTTACAGTTTAATTGCCATAGGAGTCCTTCTTATTATCACAATTTCTTTAGAAATAGGGTACGGTATTTGGTTAAATGTAAATAACCAAAAAACTAAAGATTCTACCCTTTTAGATTGTTTTAAAATATACTATTCTGCTTCTCCTAGTATAAAAAGAACCAATATTAAACCTGTTTTAAATGATGAAGGAAAAGAACAAACGCCATTAACAATCACAATTACCAATACATGTTCAGTTGAAAAAGAACTTCAATTACGTTTAAATATTATGGAAGATAATTCAATAGATACATCTTCTCTGACTATAGATGTGAGTGGAAACATCGAACGAAAAGAAACGTTATATGGGACTTTAGAAAGTGCGAAAACGAAAAAAGAAACCATTAGCCAAAGTAAAATTATTGGTTCTTTAATATTAAAACCAAAAGAAACGGTAAGAACCAACATAAAGTATTGGTTTGACGAAAAAAAAGCTCTTCAAATAAGCGAAGAAGAACATTTTAGTGCTAATTTTGAACTACTTGATAAAGAACAAACCATTGAATTAAGTTTTGCCGATACAATAATACATCAATATCCAGATGTTTCTGCAAAAGGAAGTCCTAACTTTAATACCATATCTACTACAAATGAAGGCTTATATAAAATAACTGAAAATAACGAAACAAATTATTACTTTAGAGGAAACGTAGTCAATAATTATGTTTCATTTGCGGGCTTTACTTGGAGAATAGTAAGAATTAACCAAGATAATTCTGTAAGACTCATTTTAGAAGAAAATGCTGGAATTACAGAGTATAGTGAGTTTTATAATTCAAAAGATTATACAGGAATAAAATATGTTTATAATGATGGTCTAATAGATAATAAGATAAATACATTCTTACAAAGTTGGTACGAAGCCAATATTATGAAAAAAGGACTAGATAAGTATGTAGCAACTAGTAGTTTCTGTAATGATTCAAGTAACACTATACAAAACTACCAAACTATATTTAATGGTGTAACACGTATTCAAAATGCCATACCCACTCTTAGTTGTGTAAAAACAACGGAAGATTTCGGGGGCGAAATAAAAAGTAAAATAGGACTTATCACATCAGATGAAATCATGATGGCAGGAGGTTCTTCTAATATAGCAAACACAAACTTCTATTTATATAATGGCACACATTTTGCTACTATGACTCCTTATGAATACGCGAACTATCATGCTTATATTTATAGTTTTGGAGAAATATTAACTTCTTCTTCAACTAATACTTCCTTAGGAATAAGACCAGTTATTTCACTAGACGCTAGCATGACTGCTTCTGGAACGGGTACCATAGACAATCCTTATATCGTAGACTTGGATTAAAATGTTGTATTTTACAGCATTTTTTTGCTTTTATACAACATATTTTATCTTAATTTGTCGAACCTGTTTAAACTTTTAAAAGAATGCCCTATATTCAATATAACAGGTGATAATATGACAGAATTAGAGACAGTTATAAAGTTACATGAAAAACTTATTTATAAAATAGCGAGTCGTTTTCATGATGCTCCAAAAGAAGATTTGTTTCAAGCTGGAGTAATGGGAATTATAAAAGCTTACAACAAATTTAATGATAATGGAACAACTAAATTTACAACTTATGCTTATAATTGGATATTTGGAGAAATGTTTGACTTAGCCTGTAGTTTAAGAGCGATTAAAATAAATAAAGATATATTAAAAACTTACAAAAAAATAGAGCAAGCAAGATATTTATTATGTCAAAAAGTAGGGTATATTCCATCGGACAAAGAAATTGCTACTTATTTAGAAATGGAAGAAGAAACATTTTCTAAAATCATGCTATGTACAAAAGAGATACTAAGTCTAGATGTTGAAGAAGAAAGACCTATATATGAAACAATTCCAGCTGTTCAAGTAGAATCAAATATTATAGATATAAAAGATTCTATGAGAACTTTAGAGCCAGTAGAGCAAAAAGTTATAGATTATCGCTATTTTAAAGAATATACCCAAAGTGAAACAGCTAAAATAATGGGGATTTCCCAAGTAACTGTTTCAAGATACGAAAAGAAAAGTTTAAATAAGATGCATAATTATCTAGCAAGTTAACATACTACTACTGGGTGTTAAAAATGAATAAAGAAAAATATAGCCAAATGGTAAAAGAAATGACTCCTAAAGAGAATAGACTTCTTAATATGTTTATTGCCTTCTTTGTAGGAGGACTTATTGGAGTACTAGCTACTTTCTTATTTCTTCAATTAAATAAGATTTATAATGAAGAATTAGCTGTTGCAGCAACACTTCTTATTCTAATCACTTTATCTGCTTTTTTTACAACTTTAGGAATAGGAGATACTATATTTACCAAATGTAAATGTGGTATTATTATTCCTATAACAGGATTTGCTCATTCTGTAGCAAGTAGTATTATAGATTATAAAAAAGAAGGATTTATTAACATGGGATCTAATGCTTTTAAATTAGCTGGATCTGTTATCTTATATGGTGTAGTAAGTGCAGTTATATTAACGTTAATAAAGGTGATTATAAATGTCTAGTTTTAAATACAATAATGTCTATATAAAAGACTATGAAACTATAGCAGGTCCAAAAGAAAAAGCAGGTAATTTAGAATTTAAAAATACTATAAATGATTATTATTATGAAGAAGAGAATATTGAAGATGCTGAAATAAAAATGCAAGAATTTTGCCTAGATAAAGTAATGAAAAGAAATAAGAAAAAAATAGATGTTGTAACAGGAGGTGACTTGTTAAACCAAATCGCAATTACGAGTTATAACTTAGTAAATAAAGAACTCCCATTTTTAGGTCTTTATAATGCATGTGCGACATTTAATGAGTCTTTGATTGTACTAGCAAATCATATTGAAAGTAATTTAATAAAAAATGGAATAGCAATAACTTCAAGTCATAATTTAAATGCAGAACGACAATATCGCTTTCCAATTGAATATGGCTCTCAAAAAAAATGTTATACTACCTTTACAACAACAGGAGGAGCTGCTGCTCTTTTATCAAACGAAAAATCAAATATTAAAATAGAAGCCAGTACAATAGGAAACGTTGTTGATTATGGAATTAAGGATGCCGCACATATGGGAGCTGTCATGGCACCAAGTGCATCTAATACATTACATAAACACTTAACAGAATTGAATAGAAGTATTGATTATTATGATATCATTGTAACTGGAGATTTAGGATCTCTAGGTGGAGAGATTTTCTTAAAACTAATCAAAGAAGAACATGATTATGTTCCTAGAGAATACTTCGATGCAGCAAGCATTCTTTATGATGATCCAGAAACTTTTCAGGGAGGAAGCGGTCCAGTCGTACTACCTCTAGTCTTGTTTAATAAAATTATCAAAGAAAATAGATATAAAAAGATTCTTTTACTAGCAACAGGATCTTTACATAATACACTTATGGTAAATTTGAAAAAGACCATACCAGCTATTACGCATGCCATAAGTATCGAGGTGATAAAATGATATATTTAAATGCATTTTTGCTTTGTGGGATAATATGTTTAATTGGACAAATTATTTTAGATAACACAAAATTAACACCAGGCCATATTACTACCATATTTGTCATTGCAGGAGCTATATTATCTTGTTTAGGTTTATATGACTATTTAAGGGACTATTCTTTAATGGGCAGTAGTGTACCAATAACATCCTTTGGAAATGCCTTATACCAAGCTGCCTATACAGGATTTTTAGAAAACGGCTTTATTGGAATGTTTAACAACTTACTGAGTACGACAAGTGCTGGTATTTCAGGAGCTATCTTTTTCGGTTTTATTTTCGCCTTGTTATTTAGAGTGAGAGATTAAGTTCTCTCTTTTTAGTTTTTTTAAAGAATTGAATTTCCTTCTTTCTTGCGTTAATATAAATATTGCAAGGAGATTTCATATAATGTATTTAATCAATCAAATAAAAAAAGATTTAGCAAAAAAAGTAAAATTTGGTGAAAGTTTAAATTATATTTCTTTTTTAAAGTTATATGAACCATATAAAAAGTGGGTTCCCGAAGGTATATTTTTAACAGAAGTAATGAACTTTAATCCTGCTATTATTTCTAATTTTAAATTAGGTAAAAATTATACAATTCCTCCTTTTTTTGAATTTGATGAGCATATAGCAGAGACGATTCGCGAGGAAATGGAAGAAAAATTTCAAAATGCAGAATTGGATTATGAAACTTTCAAACATATTTATGAAGAATATGAATCAATGATAAAAGAACAAGATTTTGCTAAAATTATTTTTAATATCAATAATAGCATGTTTCACAAATTTAAAAAGGGATTACAGCGCGCAAGAGTTTTTAAAAAAGAAGAAAATTTATTTTTACAATATTATAATAGACTTTATGATCAACTTTATCCTCTCTATAGTGGACAAAAAATTAATTATCAAAAATTTGTACAACTCCATGAGCAATATGCCCCTTTTTTAAATGAATCAGATTTTGCTTATTGTCTAGGAGTTGATTATTGTGTTTTGAAAGAGCGTGAGATTTATTTGTTTAGACATGCTAAAATAGAATATCCTAAAGAAGATATAAAAAAATTGCATCAAATATATCGTAATAAAAAAATCAATTACTATCAATTCCAAGAAATTTTTCTTCAGTATGGAAATGGCTTAAAGGAAAAAGAATTTGCTCGTATTTTAGGAATTCCTTTCCCTACTTTTGGTAGTTTTAAATATAAAAAAACAGTGAATTTAATAATATGTAAACGAGCTTTATCTAAAGAAGAAAAAAAATATATATTATTAGAGTGTCGTCGGGAAGGGCTATCAAGAAGACCTATTAACTATCAAGAGTTCCTAAAATACTATGAACCTTATAAAAATTTTGTATCTCCAACCGATTTCGCCTATATTATCGGAATAAAAGAAAGAAGTATCCAAACTCTAAAAGAGGGGGGGAATGTCTTAGCACTTGATTTTATTAAAAGTGAAGCGGTAAATATGATCAGTCAAGAACTTTTATCATATCATTATTGTCTTATTTCTTATCAAAAGTTTCTAGAATTATATGCCAAATACAGGGATTATCTATCTGAAGTAGAGTTTTTTTATTTACTAGGGCTTCCACGAGAGCGTTATTATATAATTAAAAAATATAAAGAGAAAGAAACAAGAATAGATTTTTTTAAAACAGAACGAAAGATTATCAAACATCAATTGAAAGAAAGTAAATTATATACATGGGAAGATTTTGAGTCTCTAGGAAGAATGGTCGAATTAGAAATTGAAAAGATACTAGCCTTATATTTTGGTGAAGATAAAGTAGATGTTGTACAAAGGTATTTTTATGCTTTAAAAACAAATAGAAAACTATATATAGGAAATCTACCTTTAAAAGATACTTCTTTAGCAGAGGAAATTATAATTTTTTGTCAAAAAAGCGCCAAAATAGTATGCGTGGGGCTTGAATGTCCACATTTGATTGATGACATTGCAGGCGAAGCAATTAACTATGTTATAGAAAACTGTGGTTCTTACGAAATCAATTTTGGAAAGGATTGGTGGAGCTTTTATAAACCATATTTAGTTGGAATAATGAAGAATTGGTGTAAAATACAAAAGACTATAAAAACAATTTCACTAGATGAGTCTATAGGTGATTCTAATAACGAATATACAAGGTATAATTTTATAGCATCTAATAATGTAATGTTGCCTAATATAGAGGAATTCATTGATGAAGATAATGATAATATGTATGAATGGATTGTTTCTGCAATCGAATATGGTTTAAAAATGGATGAAATTATAGCAATACTTTCTAAAAAATTAGGTATTAAAGCTGAAGAAGTTTTAAAGTGTATAAAAGATTTTATGTTAAGCCAAAATTTTGTAAAAGAAAATAAAAATGGAACCTTTCAATTAGCTTTCAAAAGTGAGAAGAGTTTATAGTAATGGCAATGATTGAAAAAAGGAGTTAACAAATCTTTGTTCCAACGCAAAAAAGATACACAAAACTTAGATACTTTTTTGATGATAAAATTGATTCAGAGAAATTATTAAAGGAAGTTTAAAATTTTTCCATAATCCTTTAAAAAAGAGAGATTATTTGATATAATAAACAAAAAGAATGAAGGGATAATTATGGATAATAAAGACTTAAATGAAAGCGCTTCTCAAATAACACCAAACGAAATGCCCACATCTAATCCTGAACTACAGCAAATGTCAGTAACTCCAGTCATACAACAAGAAACACAAAGTACAGTAGTATCAAATACTATCGAAAAAAGGGAAGATACTTTCACCCCACAACAAATGCCTCCTATAACAGAAATGCCTAAAAAGGAAAGCAATATAAAATTTAATAGTGAGGAACAAATTCTTTATAAAGTAGAAGAAGAAAAAACAGGAAGTCCAATTGTTGTCGCTTTCTTTATGATTGCACTTTGTGCCTTTGTTTTTTTCTTACCAACTATTTCTAAGAAAGCAAATAATTTCTTGAAAACAAATAATTTTATTCCAAACAACAACCAACCTATAGTACCAACAACTCCCGAAGAAGAAAACAAACAACTGAATTTTCATGAGAAAGGAAGCGTCGGTTCATTAGAATTTACTAATCTAGTAAAAAGCCATGAGGAAGGAAACTACGAATTAGATTTTACTTTGATTAATACAGGAGATTCTGCCTACACATTTGATAAAAAATATTATATTGTTTTATATGATACGGAGAAAATAATTTATAGAGCATTAATTCACTCCTATACCCCGCTTGCTTCAAAAGCCTCTATGGAACTTAGTTTAACTATAAATGAGAAGGCTTATAAAGAAGCAGTAGCATATCAAATAGAAGAAATAAATACGTCTATGTATCCAAGTACTACTTTAAATAAAAAAGAAGGAGAATTTGACGTATTAACTTGTACCTATCGTTTTAATAGCATAAATTATTATTTCAAAGAAGACAATTTATTGCAAATAAAAGAAGAAACTTCTATTAGTATGGATGACGATGTAAACTATACATTAGAATTATTAAATTACCAAGCAATAGTAAATACATATAAACAAGTTCCAGAAATGAATGCCACCTTAGTAGAAAACCCAACAAACTTTAAGCTAGTAAATGAATTTAAATTAGCAGATATACAAGACAATACACTTTCCAATTTAAAAGTTTATAAATATTTCCGTTTCCGTGAAACAGTAGATATTGTCGCTTTTGAAATGGAAGCAAGAGGATATACCTGTAGTTAGGAAGATGAAAATGACTTACAATTTTTGCATCAATGATTTTGAAGGCCCCCTTGATTTATTGCTACACATGGTACGTGAATCAAAAATGGACATCTACGAAATAAATATAAGAGATATTATTGACCAGTATCTTTCTTTTATTCGTTCTTTAGAAGAAAAAAATATAGATATAGCAAGTGAATATTTGGTAATGGCTTCCGAACTAATTCATTTAAAAAGTAAGTTATTAATAAATAGGCAGGAGGAAGAGGAACTTACAGAAGAAGAGTTTCAAATCACTTCTGAAGAGGATTTGCGTAACAAATTATTAGAATACGAAGAGTATAAAAAAATAACAAAGAACTTTATTGAATTAGAAGAAAAAAGAAGTGAAGTATACACAAAGTTACCTGAAAATTTAAAAGAATTTTTCCCAAGCCAAAAGCTAGAAAAAGGAATATTTGACTTAGATGATTTATTTAATGCTTATCTCCTTTATATTGAAAGACAGAAGTTAGAGCGTCCCTTACATACAAAGATAACAAAAAAAGAAATAAGTGTAGAAGATAAAATAAAGTTTATTAGAAATATTTTAAATTCGAAAAGAAAAATAAACTTTATCGAATTATTTGATAACGCAACAAAAGAAAACATTATAGTGACATTTTTATCTATCTTGGAAATGACCAAAACAGATGAAATATTACTTACACAAGAAGATAATTTTAGTCCTATAATGATAGAGAAGAGAGTGTAGTAAGATGAATTTATTAGGCGTTTTAGAAGGAATCTTATTTGTTGTAGGTGATGAAGGAGTTACCTTAAAACAAGTATGCGATATATTAGAAATTGAAATGGAAGGAGCAAAGCAACTTTTAGCAGAATTAAAAGCAACATATGATAACGATAGTAGAGGGATTCGAATTAGCTACTTAGGAGATGCCTTTAAATTAACAACAAAGAAAGAACATAAAGAATATTATCAAAAATTAATAGAAAATCCAGATAGTAATACTTTATCACAAGCTGCTTTAGAAACGCTTGCTATCATAGCATATAATCAACCGATAACAAGAGCCGAAATTGATGAGATGCGAGGCGTTAATAATCTCCATATGATAAGAAAACTAGTGGCGAAAGGTCTTGTTAAAGAAGCTGGGAAGTCTACCATGCCTGGAAGACCCAATCTTTATGTAACAACAAGTGAATTTCTTGATTATTTTGGCTTATCTTCTATAAGCGAACTACCAACAATAAAAAAAGAGGAAGAAGTAGAGGAGGATAAAGAATTATTTACCTCTATTTATAAGGAAGAGAATCATGATTGATTTTTCAGAAGACTATATCTGGTTAGAATTAGATAACGAAAAGTATGAGAATATAGAAGTAAAAGGGATTACCATAGATCGAAGCAGATTTACAAAAACTTCTATAATAGAATCAATCTTTACCAATGTAGTATTTTCTGATATAGAATTTAACCATTGTGATTTATCCAATACCAAATTCTTAGACTGCAGTTTTAAAAATTGCAAATTTATTAATTGTAAATGGGTAGGGACTAATTTTATAAACAATCATTTTACGAATATAGAATTAAAAGATTCTGTTTGTAAATATTGTAATTTGGTTGACACTAAAATAAAAGAATTTAACTGTCAAGATACTGATTTAAATAGCAGTTCCTTCTTTTCGTTAACTTTAAAAAAAGTTTATTTCGACAATGTAAATATGACTAATATGGAAATAGAAGAAACCTTATTAGCAGGAATTGATTTAAGTACTTGTACGATTTCCGGTTTAAAAACGACTCCATCTTGTATCAAAGGAGTAAAGATAAATTTTGTGCAAGCTATGGAGTTAGTTTCCTTATTAGGTATAATTGTCGTTGATTAAAAAAAGAGTTCAAAAACTCTTTTTCTATTGTGTAAGAGAAATAACTTTTTCTAAGACTTCTCCATACTTTTCCATATGTGTTTCTCCTTTATTAACAAGAAAGTCTTTCTTTGTAACCGCTTTTTGAAAAGCACCATCTTTCCTTGTATAAATAGTCGCTTCTATTGTATCTATTTCTCCTTTAAATAAAGCTAATGTTTCTTTTACATTTACTTTTACAACTCCTGCAAGTTCTCCTTCGTCATAAAGAAATTCTTCCATATTTCCTTTAAATTCGTAAACATATACATTTGAAAATGCTCTATCACGGAAATAACTTCCATCTGGGTTCTCTCTATCTAAAACGTAGTGTACTATGGTAACCAATTCTGCTTTTTCATAGTTAATAGAAACACCTATTTCTTCTTTTATTTCACGCCCAAATGCTTCTTTAATAGATTCTCCTGCTTGTACATGCCCAGAAGCAGTTGTATAAAAAGTTTGACTATCACTTCTTATTTGAAAATAAACATTTCCTGATTTATCATATAGCCAACAATGCACTGTATTGTGCCATAAAGCATCTCTGTGAACAATATTTCTATCTTCTTTTCCTAAATAATTTCCATTTTCGTCATAAATATCCAAATACTCCATAACAAACAATCCTCCTATTTCTAATTTTATTATAATACATTTCTTCTGATCAGGAAATATTTAATTAAAACATTTTATTGCTTAAATAGTGTTTATAATAAGAAACAAGAAGGAGGAATAATAATGAATAAATTGGTAGAAAGAATGGGTCTTCATCAAGCAGAAACTTTTAAAATTGATATAAGAAAAATAGAAATAGGCAATATATGGATAGGAGAAAGAAAAGAATTAGATGAAGATTTTTTTGAAGATTATGATAGTATAAATTATATAAAGGGTAGAAAAACTTTAATGATAAAATTAGAGTATCCTGACCATTTTCAATGTCTTCATGATTTAAAAGAAGATATAGATGCTCCTTTAGAAGAAGACTGTTTCTCTGCTAATTCATTTACAGAATACCTTCTTTTTGAAGACAATATTTCTAGCATTGCAAATGCATTATATATTTTACTCATAATTATTTACTTCCTTTTTAAAATTCTTCTTTTTTATCTAGTAATTCAGATTCATAAAGTTTCTTATAAGTAGAATTATCTTTGAGCAAAGAAGTATGTGTTCCTTCTGCTATAATCTTTCCTTTATCAAGTACTAGAATACGATCAGCGTTTTTAATAGTAGATAAGCGATGTGCTATGATAAGTAAAGTGTATTCTCCCTTTAAATTTTCAATCACAGACTGAATATCTTTTTGGGTTTCATTATCCAAAGCACTTGTTGCTTCATCAAATAAAATAATTTTTGTCTTTTGAACAAAGGCCCTTGCAATAGCAAGTCGTTGTCTTTGTCCTCCGGAAAGATTAGTACCGCCTTCACCAATAATCGTATCTAAACCACCAGGTAAGGAACAGACAAACTTATACAAGCTTGCCTTTTTTAATGCTTCTATAATCTCTTCTTCAGTAACATTTTCCTTTACAAGTAAGAAATTATCTCTAATACTCATATTAAAAATATAGGGGCTTTGACTAATAAGAGTAATATGATTGCGAATAGAATATTCATCTAGTAATTGTAAAGCAGTATTATCAACAAGTATTTCTCCTTTTGTTGGTGTATATAATCTCCCTATAAGATTAAATATAGTAGATTTTCCTGCACCACTTTTTCCAACAAAAGCCACTGTCTCTCCACGATGTATTTGAAAAGATAAATCACATAAGACTTGATAATCATCATAAGAGAAATGAACATGTGAGAAGCTAAAATCTCCTTTAACTATATCTAAATGAGTAGAACCAAATTTCTCTTTTGCAAAAGTTCCATTTTCTAATATTTCAAAAACACGATTAGAAGAAATATTAAAATCTTTGGCTGTTTCAAGGAGTAAAGAGACTTTTTCCATAAAATTAGTCATAACATTTGTTTTATAAGTAAATAAAGCAATTGCAATTGCCACAGTAATAATTTCTTTTTTTATAAGGACAATAAAAAAAAGAACTAATAGAAAAGAAAATACTTGAGTTAAGCTATTAATCAAAGTGTTAAAAACAATTTCTAAATTACGTAAAGAATGAAACATATCATTTCTTGTAACAATCATAGACGATAATTTATTCATAAAAGATTCCTTCGCAGATAGCATTTTGATATCTTTTGCTCCTCTTACAAGTTCACCAATAAGACTAGCACAACTATCTTTTTTCTTTCTCAATTTTATTTCTTGCTCTCCAATTTTTTTAGTCTTAAGTAAATGAAGTAAAGTTAAAACAAGAGCAACAGCAAAATAGTAAAGAAAAACAATTTTGTTAATAACAAAAATTGAAATAAAAATTCCTATATTAGTAATAAAACCTGATAAATAGCCAATCCCTCTAGTAAAGATTTGAGTCATAGAGTTAGCATCTTGATTTAATCTTTCAATAAAGGTTCCTGTTCCATACTTTTCCATATCTGCCTGGGTAATTTTTAACATTTCTTTACCTAAGGCGGTCTGTATAGATTTTATAGTTCCCCTTCTAAAAATGGCACAAGTTTTTGCTATGATAGCAAAATTAAATATATTAAATAGAGAAATTACCATAATACCTAAACTAATAAAGACAAGCTGATAAAATGCATTATCTGTAAATAAAACAATTTGTTTTGCTAATAAAAGAGGCAATAAAATACCAATTAAAGCTTGTATAATAGTACAAAAAATTTCTAAACAAAAAATCCATTTGTATTGTTTTCCATATTGAAATACTTTTTTTAAATTAGTAAATGTTTCATTCATAACTGCCACCAAAATCATTATACACTAAGTGAGGCAAAATGAAAAATTTTTAAATTAAATTATAGTGAAAAATAAAAAAGTCCCTCAAAATAGGGGGATACTTTTTTAGAACAAAGAAGTAACGATAAATTCTATTTATTTTTGTTAGCAAAAAAAAGACGTAATTTTTCTTCTCCTAATTTTGTATTAGGGACTTCTTGCAAGGAATCAAATAAAATGCGAAAAGGTATAGCAAAATCTCCAAGTTTGGAATCTTTCTGGTTGATTTGCACCATAATGCCTTCTCCTTTCTTTTCTTCCTGAGAAGCTTTTTTGTCTTGTTGTGCAAATTCTTTTTCTTTTTTTTCGTTAATAAAGTAAAGAACTATTCGATTATCTCTTTTTTGTATAGACAATACAAAGGGAGAATGAAAAGGATGTGCATCACTCATAATGGTAATACCTTTTTCATTTATAATTGGCAAGGTAGCAACAGCTAAAGCCTCTCTCTCCATCTTAGGTAATAATGTTGCTATTCTTTCTTTATGCTCTTTTAATTTCATTAGACTATCATAAAGTTTTGAAAAAACAGGATATATATCTTTATGTTTTTCATGAATAACAAAATTGATAATGGAAAATTGTTGAAAGTTATTAAATCGACAAGAGAAGTGTAGACCTAATTCACTTTGATAAATTTTCAATATTTTAGAGTCTTCTTCCATAGCAACATCAAATGCACCATATTCATTTTTCGTTTTTCGAATATACATAAAAATCCTCCATTTCTTTTACCGCTTAATAATATATCATATATCTTATAAAGAAACAAACTATTTTGCTGATTTAACATATAAGGGTAAGAGTTTCTCTATATAGTATATGCAATATTTTATATTAAATAAGGGAAAAATTATTCAATAAAATCATACAGAACCTGAAAGAAAGTGAAACAATCTATTTTTTTCAAAAAAAGACACTCACTAAGTTTAATATAGTATCATTCTTTAAGAAAAAAAGGAATTATCCATTATTTATGCTTGTTTTTTATCTAAAAATATCTAAAACCATCTGTGTAATCATCATGTCCATGAGATATTACTAGTTTGTTAACCCTGTTTAAATTAATATTCATTTTTTTGCATTTTCAATAATAACAGATGAGTAGCCAGTATCAAATAATATTTTTTCATTGCCATCTTCAATATAATAACTTACACCTGGTTCTGCTAAATAATACATATCAATAAATGTATTTTATCTTCTAATACTTTTAGTTTCATAAATAATCCTTTCATAAAGCATATTGTTTTTTGACAATATGCAAGTGTGTTTTTTTAATTGACAAAATTTAGTCAAATTGGTTGTACTGTAATAAATATTTTAGTATAATTTATTCAGGAATACTTTAACAGTTGAGTGCTTACCTCCGAAAGGAGGTGATGAAAATGACTAAGAAAGATTTTTTAATCTTTGCTTTAATCGTTATCATCATTCTACTTATTCTTCTATTATTTAAATGATAATGAATTATAAAAAGAAAACGCACTCAATCTAACAAGATTAAGTGCTAACCAAATCTTTGGCGAACACTCAACATGGAAAGGTTAAGTATTCCCTTTTTTATTTTATGCAAGTTCCCTTGACATATTCATAATAACATAAAACGACTTATTGACAAGTCGCTTTCTATTGTTACTCGAAGTTCGAGTTTCCTATCAATCTGGTGCCGTTGGAGGAGTTATCTACAACTTTACCAATGAAAATTGATATAAGAATCAATCATTAATAATATTTTATCATATTTTTGATATATATCACACAATTTTATTATTTGATTCAAATGTTTTTTGTAATTTTAAAACTTTGTCTATATTTTCTTCTTCTTTTCTTTCTTGAAAATGTTGGGACATTAATCCAAATATTTCTCGTAAATATACTAACTCATCTTTTGAAGGAATTTGATCGCTATTAGTCCAAATCAACCAATTTAATGAATCTCTATAATCAGCTTCATCTGCAAATCCTTCTCTAAAATATCGTTCTAAAAAAGCATAATCGCGATTTCTAATTTTTTCTGTTAAATCCCAACATGATAAATGAGTTATCATATTTCTTTGAGTTTCAATAACTTGTATAGGAGATAGAAATCTTATAGATTCTATATACGATTCTAATGTTTCAATAACACCATCAATTCCTTTTGTTGTTGTAGCAATACTCATAAAATTATTCTTTGATATGCTATCTTCATCATTTTGTGAAGGTCGACATACCAACATTGGATGGCTATTTTTATATTTGCTATAAGTATCATCTGAAATGCTATCATCAATAATAGCAAACCATTGATTATTCACTCCTATACTATTCACATAATAACTATCAAAAGTTTTCACTTTATCACGGTTAAAACTATATTCTTGTGGAATTTCTTCCCTTTTATCATAATCATATATTCCACCATAAAAGAAGCTAATACCTACTTTAATACAACTAGACAAATTACGAGATAAAATTTCTAGTACTTCCTGCATTCTATCCGAATTATCATAATGCGTAGAAATGCTTATAGTTGATATCTTTGCTCCAAACTTTTTTCTCAATATATCTAATTGGGCAATAAATTTTTTCGCTTTTTCATCATTTATAAAATCACATGTTCCATCTAAATCTAACATAACTGCTATTGTTTTAGGTATTTCAAAATCACTATTGGTATCAAAAGATTTTAATAATTCCTTTTCTCTCCTTAATTTTTGTCTTTCAAAAAATTTTTTTCTCTTATATTCTGATAACCAACCATACTGTTTATTCATTTAAAAAACCTCCTCGAAACAGATAGTATTATACCATATTTTAATGGTATTTGCATAATTATTTTACAGCTTATATTTCAATTTCAAAATCATCTTTTCCTTTATCATTATGTTCTTTACTAAAATTATATTTGTCCTTTAACTCATTAAAAGTATCTTCTTTGATAATACCTTTTTTGTATAAGTCTTTTGATACATCAAAATATTTTTCTCGTTCTTTTTCTTTACCAAATAACTTATCTTTAATTAAAGACATTACTCTTAAAAACTTGTCTTTCCAAAATTCTAGAGTATTTTTTAATGAATGATTTTCTTCTTTTAATTCTTCAATTTCTTCATCCTTACTTTTGATATTTTTAGTTAAAGTTTCTACTCTTAAAGTAAGTGCCTCATTGTTTTCAGTTAGAGTTTTGATTTTATCATGATTTTCTTTAATTTCAGTATCTACATTATTAAGAGTTACAGATAAAGTTTTGATTTTCTTATATTCTTCATTTGTTTTACTAACTGAATCAATATAAGATACTAACTTTTCTTTATCTTCTTGTTTTAAAACATATTTTTCTTTTGAAGTTAAAGTTGTTTTTAAATCAGTTATAATCTCTTTTACTTCTTTAGTATGATTGTCTAATTCTAATGCTTTTTTATTGGCTATTTCTAATCTTTCTTGATTTTTTTCTAGATGCTCTTTCATTTCCATATAGTCATCCATTTCAGTTATATGATAATCTCGATTTCTGCCTTTTTTCTTACCTTTTAATGAGCTAGTGAGATTGTATTCTTTATTGAATGATTCAATACAAAGCATTCTCATTTTATCTTGAAGTTTACGAAGTGATTCTTTAGTAAATACATCACTCTTTCCAACTTGTTTTTTCATACCATTTTTACCACCAATTTTGATGGGAACACCAACGATATGAAGATGTGGACTTGTTTCATCATAATGAATAATGGCTGAGGCTATTTTAAAAGCAAGTAACATTGTTTCTAAATCAATAATTTATTGTTTAAATACATTTGTCATTCGTTTTTTAAACTTTATATCCTTTGTGTCCCAATACTTTTTATCTCCAAGTTCAATGATAATCTCACAAGCAAGATCACTTTTAGAATTATTACTAACATGATTAAAATAATCTTTGATTTTTCTATTTTCTCTTGTTTGTTTTGCATTGTATTCTTCCTTTGCCTCATCAAACTCATCTTTGTATAACTTCTTTACATCATCTACAAGAGAAGAACTACCCCGAATAATTTCTATATCATACTCTCTGTCATCATATTTTCTGTAATTATGGTTATCACACTTGGTTAATCCTGCTGAATTTTGTATTGCATTATTACTCTTAGATGTTGTACCACTTACATTAGATTTTGCACTATTTCTAGAACTATTTTTCTTATTCTTATCACTACCTAAATGAAATGAATATGCTAATTGTATAAATCATCACGCTCCTTTAATTTTATAGTAGTTTTAATGATGTTTTTTAGACTATATTTTGGCTTTGACAAAATATTTAACCCCCTAGGTATTTTGCCAAGTATAGCAAAATGACCTCGTGGGCTAAGGACACCTTAGAATCCGTTTTACTTTATAAATAGTACATTCTGCTAATCCTAAAGCATTAGCAGGTTTCACAATAGTTGGTTTCACTTCTCTTGTAAGTATGCCACCAGTTTTATCTGGAATATACTTAAATACTGCTTCTTCATCTTCAAGAATTGTACCACTATCTTTATTGATATATAGAACTCCTAAATCATATTCTTTCATCTTCATATCTGGATCAATTTCTCGATAATTTTCCATAGGAAATATTCTGACGATTGCTTGACTATCTTCATCAATATTAAAGTAGAACATTGATGTTTCAGTATTATAGGTTGCTTGATAAAATCCTACATCATAAAATTCTCTTAATCTTAAAATATGTTGCCATACTTCATCATCATTTCGATATTCACTAAATCTTAAAGTTCCCATAACATTACCAAAGATTGCATAATCTTTTCTATCTAAATAAACCATTGAAGTATAAATCGTTACAAGGATTAACAATACTTTCTCTAAATTTAATAAACTCTACATCACATTTTTTATTGTAAGTTTCTTTTAAAGTTATATCTTCGATATAATTCATAATCAAATTGGCTTTTTCTTCTCTTGTAAAATCTTTCCAAGACTTATTGTATTCTTTGTATTTCTCTGGGTATTTAACTGAATTGATGAAATCTATATCTCGTTTAACAAGAATATCTTCTGGTGTGAATCTCAATTCATCACAAACTTCTGATTGGTTTAATTTTGCTTCTAAATCTTCAATAGTATTTTCTACCTCTTTTCGTTCTAAGTCATATTCTTCAAGAGTAAATACTTCGTTTACATAAGCTTCTCTAATTCTAGCAAATTTATCTTTTTGTTTCTTAATTTCCTTTTCAATATCATCTTTTGGATTTTCTATTTTTTTATCATAGGTAAGAAGAACTGATTAACAACTGAATCATATTCAACAATATTATCTATAAATTTACTTATATAGTCTTCGATAACATTTTCTTTTATAGTTAATTTACAGTCATTACAATAATAATAGAAGTAAGAATTACCATTTTTCTTAGTTGTTGCTTTACCACCCAAAATTCTCCCACACTTCGGACATTTTAATTTTTGTAAGAATAGATAAGTAAGTGTTCTCTGATAACTCTTAGAGTTCTTTTTCTTTTGTAATTGGCATTCTTCCCATAATTCTTTTGATACAAGAGGTTCAACAACATTTGAATAATAAGTAGGTTTCTTTGTTCTTTTACCATGAACAAAATCACCTTTATATATTTCATTTTGAAGTATTTTCATAATTGTAGTGTCATACCAATTAGTTTTATCTAAAACTTTTTCTTCATTTAGAATATTACTTATTTTCTTATAAGATAATCCATTATGATACATTTCAAATATTCTAATCACTACATCTTTTTCTGTTAAGTCTGGTACTAAAGTTTTATCTTTTCTCTTATATCCTAAAGGACTTTGATGTGGAATATGACCTGCTTTAATTGCACCTGCCAAGCCAATTTTAGTTCTCTCTGAAGTTCTTTCTATTTCTTGTTGACTAACTGAAGTAAGTATTCTTGAAATCATCTTACCATTTGCATTAGTGGTATTTATATCATCATTGGCACAATCTAGAAAAGCATCGTTTTCTTCTAAGAATGTTAAAATCTTTTCCCAATCGGCAACTGAACGAGTTAATCTATCTAATTTTAATACAACAATCGTATTACATTTCTTATCTTTAATGTCTTGTAATAATTCATCAAATGCAGGGCGTTTATTACCCGTTTTAGCACTAATCCCAGCATCTTCATATACTCTATATACTTCATAACCTTTAAACTCACACATAGCCCTTAAACGTTTTTCTTGTTCTGGTAAACTAAATCCCTCCCTGGCTTGATCTTCTGTGCTAACTCTAATATATAAACCCGCAATTTTCTTTACATCATCATACATCAAATTATCATCTCCCTTTTCTAATTTTTCAAAAAAAGAGAAGTAAAGGTACTACAAACTAATACTTTTACTTCTCAAAATAAGTCTTTGTAAATCAATTACATAATACAACATTTTTCTTATTTTGTCTATAACCCATTCATGGGTAATAAGTGTTAGTTCATAGTTTTTATGTAGTTTTCAAGTTCTGATATTTTAATCTTTTTGCTTAAATTATTGATATAGATTTCGTTTGAATAATTAAAAGCAAGAAACATTACTTTATTGATAATAATTCTATGGGGCTCAATATAGTTTAAATTAGTCTTATCAATTTTACGAATACTACCATTTATAATAGTCGGAGTAGTATTACAAAAATCACATATTATCTCTAATCGTTTTTTTAAAGATTCCTCCATATCAATTTCTTTTTTGATTACATTAATCATAGACACCAACCTTTCCTATGATTTCTTTCCAAAAACAGAAAAAAACCAATCTTTCGATTGATTCTATATCTAAAAGTTCGAATAGTTCGAACAGATTTCCCAATGGTGCCTGTGGTGGGACTCGAACCCACACATTATTGCTAATACTGGATTTTGAGTCCAGCGCGTCTACCAATTCCGCCACACAGGCATCGCTCCTAAATTATAACACATAATTTTAAATTTGAATAGAAAATATATCTACAAAATGTAGAAACAAGTAAGAAAAAGGTTATGGTACAATAAAACAGAGGTGAAAGAGATGTCTTTAGGAAATAGAATAAAAGAATTAAGAAAAAAAGCAAACTTATCCCAAATGGATTTAGCAAATAAACTTTATGTTTCAGATAAAACCATTTCTAGTTGGGAACAAAATCGGACAGAGCCTTCTTTTGATTTTATCTTTGAACTAAGTAGAATATTGGAATGCCAAGTTACCTATATACTCTATGGAAAAGAAGAAAAGTTAGATATGGAAACAGAAATTAAAATACGACTAACTGAGGAAGAATACAAAAATATAAATATAAGGTTAGAACAAAATGGATTTGTGTCAAGTTTTTAGACACAGTTTTCTGTCCATTTTTAAGTTGCCGCA
>CAOJRT010000025.1 GCA_948442255.1 uncultured Caryophanales bacterium
CTAAAATCTTTTTTGCTTTATTCTTTTTTGTAATTATGTCTTGACAATTGTCAAAATTTGGAACATAAAAAAAGATTTTAATTTTCATTGTGTGCAGTGCATTTACTTTAAAATTTAGCTCAAAAGAAAAAGTCGTATACGCGACTTATACTTTGTAGAATTTGTTATGTTTTTTGGCAATTGCTACAGCGCTTATTGCTATAAAGGCACCTGCAGCTAAAATTGCGTAAGATGCAAAACTTCCAGTGTCAGAAGGTTTTACTGTAACAGTATCTACAGGATAAATAAAGGCACAAGGACTTTGTCCATCACTACTTGCTGTTCCTGTATATCCAGTAGCGGTTGCGTAAAAGGCTGGACTTATACAAATTTGACCACAATCTTTTTGCGTTGTTCCCGCTGTCTCTGCCAATTTCACATTAAACCAACCAATTACTGTATATCCACTATAGGATGCGTTGCTATCTATTGCAGAGATTCCATTTGATGTTCCGTTTAGCATGATAGCTCCAGTAGATGTACTTGAAATAAAGGCA
Organism: uncultured Caryophanales bacterium; assembly: GCA_948442255.1. Classification (GTDB taxonomy): domain Bacteria; phylum Bacillota_I; class Bacilli_A; order RF39; family UBA660; genus Coprovivens. Next base: position 537 of record CAOJRT010000025.1, read on the forward strand.
TGACATTGTCCAGCGTTATTACTACACGTATATGTTTGCCCATTTCCTAACTTTTGGACTAAAGTACTTGCTGCTCCGTTATTAATTGCTTCTGCACCAACATTCTTTAAAGAAGTTTGGGCATTTACAATTTGAATATTCTTTGTACTTGTTTTTGTGATTACACCATGTAATCCAGCATTCCCTTCTGGTGTGATTTTGGCAATAACATAACATTTTGCTGTGTCTTCAAAATTCATTTTTTCTTTGTCACATACAATATTAAAGTTACTTGCGTTTGGTGCTGCATTTGCAGTTTCTACTTTTAAAATTGCTGCGGTAAGCGTTAATACTACAACAAGAAGTAGAGTTTTCATTTTTTTCATATAATTACCTCTCTTACTCTATATTCTTCCTTATTCTGTTCTAATTATAACATAATTTTTATACATTTGTTAATTTTTTTTTTAATATTTTACATTTTATGATATGATATATAGTATAATACAGAATAATAGAGGTGGTTTGATGAAGAAAATAACGATTATAATTCAAGATAATGCATTGCTATTTAAATATCGTACAAATAAACCAGTTGCTACTAATTTATTAAACACGAATATTATTTCTGATAATGAACTTGTTTTCAGTGAAGAATATATGATGCAAAACGCAGAAATCGTAAGTTTATTTTTAAAAGATTTATGTGTAGAAATGGGAACTGCTAAAATAGAGGTAAGTCATCATGATATGGTTTCTCTCGTGTTAAGGGTTACTTGTAAATTAGAAAAAATCGACTGTTTTACTATTCGAGAGGATTATTCTATCCCCTATAGTATTGTAGAAGAAATTATTAAATGTGGTCATGTAGGCTGTCTTAATTGTTATTCTATTCCTACGTTTATGATTGAATTGTTGGATAGACATAATATTAAAGTAGAAACAAGAAGTGAAGTTTTATTTACGAGTCGTTTTATGTTAGAAAATGAGTTAACATCTTTTGACTTAATGTATTATAAAAAGTGTGTGCGCTTGTGCGACTTTAGTCCAATGGAAATGGAAGACTTTCGAACTTTTATACATATTAATAAGTATCTAAAAGTTTTGCATATGGATAAATATACTTATGCTAATCTATTAGAGATTATCCCTATTTTAAAAGAATTAAGAAAAAAAGTAGTTGTCCAAATTCATGCAGATATTGATGACCCAGATGAGGTTGCTGAGTTGAAGAATTTGAATAAAGAATTAAAACCTTTCAAGATTAAGCTTTCTTTACGTTATTCTGATACTTACTTAGAGAAAAATTATATCAATCAAATTTCTTTTACTATTTTAAAGATATGTGCTTTGTTTATTTTTGTACTTATTAGTTCTATTTTCGGCTATTTATTCTACAATTATCATCATTCTTTAAAGGAAGTAGAAGATACGATTGGGGAATTAAAGTATTTAATGGAAAAAGATCCTGATCCTACTCTTCCCCAGCTAATTGACCCTGAGGGAGAAGATAATCTAGAACCATTTACTCCCATAATTAATAACTATGATAAATTACTTAGTGTTAATGGTGATACTGTAGGATGGTTAACCGTGAATGAAACGAATATTGATTATCCTGTTGTAAAGACGACAGACAATCAGTATTATTTGAATCGTAATTTTTATAAAGAAAAAGATAGTAATGGTTGGGTATTTATGGATTATCGTAATAGTATTGATTCTCTTGACACCAATACTATCATTTATGCGCATAATCGGTATTATAGTGGGGTTATGTTTGGAACTTTAAATAATGTAACGAAAAAAAAGTGGTATACAAACGATGCTAATTTATATATTACGTTTCATTCCTTATACAGGGAGATGAAATGGAAAGTTTTTTCTATTTATAGTATTGATGTTACCAGTGATTATTTATATACTAATTTTGAAACACTTGATGATTACCAAGAATTTCTTACAATGATAAAAGATAGAAGTGATTATCCAATTCCAACTGAAGTAAATACAAATAACAAAATATTAACTTTATCTACTTGTTTAGATAATAATAAAAGATTGGTTGTCCATGCTGTTTTACAAGAATAAGACTTAAAAGTCTTGTTTTTTTGTGCTATAATGAGTTTAAGAATAGGAGGGGTGCTATGCATATAGAGGATTATAAACGCATTTTGCAAAACATTGTTCATCAGGATTTATATGGTACCATTTTAGAAGGAGAAAACTCAATTGAAGAAGTATATGCTTTTTTAAAAAATAGTTCTTCTTTTATTGACGATGTTAGAAGTCTTATTTCCTTTCGAACCAATGAGACAGTTTATGCGTATGAGAAATATATACAAAACTTTTTTTTAGAAGCTTCTTCTGAAATCAAAAGGAATGTTTTGCTTTTTCAGGAAGAATATCAAGATATTATAAAAGTAGATAATACTTTTCTTTCTCTATGGAATTCCCTTTCTTATCAGGATAAAGTAACTTATTTAGAAGAGAAAAAAGTTTATACTTCATTGGATATTGCTTTTCTTAACGTTTCTTTAAAGGAAACTAGTCCTATTTCTAAAAGACTTTTTAAGGAGATTCTAAAAAACACAAAATTAAAAGAAAAAATCCCTAACTTTTCTCTAGAGACTTTTCCACATAGTCTTTCTTTACAAGACTACTCTATTTGTCACTTCTTTACAAAAGAAAAGTATACACAAGCTTTACAAAAAAAGTGTGTTTCATTTGCACTTTTTCTTTCTTATTACAAGAATGACGAAGCTATAATACAGTTACTTGAACAGCGTAGTTTACATTTCTTAGAACAGGATAATCATGAAGTTCATTCATTTACTCTAGAAAATCCAAACTTTTTAAGTAAGTTACAAAGAAGTTATCTCTCTTTATTTTCTGTAGAAGAGCTAGAAAACATTAGAAAAGAAAAAAATATAGAGAAAGAAACCTATAGCGCCTCTGTAGAAGGTTTATATGAAAAAGGGGATAAAACAATTGATTTTTCTTCAGACATATTAGAAAAATGTGCTAAGCACAGCCTTACTATTTACCCTTTTCCTTCTTTAGACAAAAAGAAAAGGGATGCAATTTTTTCTCAATATTCTTTATTTAATCGTTTTTCTGATTCTATTATGATTCAAGCGATTAATGATTATTTCCTTGAAGAAGAAGTTGTTTCTATATTAAGAAATGATGCTTTTATAAACGAAATGACACCTTATGCTATGGAACTTATTTTGAATAAACTTACTTTTAAATCCTCTTTTAATATGTTACAAAGGAAAGAAATATTAAATAAAATAGATAATTTAAATATAAAAATTGGAGAGCAGGATCTTATATTTGTTAAAGGATTCTTAGATAGTCCTGCTTTACTTTATAAGTCTAATCACACAATGATTTATGAAATGTTACAATTGTTGTCTTTGGAAGATTGTGTGTATTATTTAATTCTTCCTTATGTTAATAGTCGTTTAAGTAATGCAGAGATTATGCAGCTTATTATTCAAAAGAAAATGGATATTTCAACTATCTTAGCTACTCCTTCTTTGGTGCAAAAATTAAATGCGTCTGATTACATTCATTATATAAATGAAGCCCTTCAAGGGACTTGGGATGCTTCTTTATTCGAAAATAAGAAGTTACTTTGTTCTCTCTTTGCTATAGAAGATTCTTTATTTCAAAAAATTAATTTTCATGAGGTCAATTATCTTTATGAAACAATCGAAATGAAAGGAAGATTGTCTAAGCAAACATTTCCTCTAAATTTTGCTAGTTATAAAGCCGTTTTAGTCAGTTACTTAATTTTAGGTCTTGAGGGAACTTTGGCACTCGTTAATGAAGGAAATCAAGAATTAACTTTAGATTATATTCAAGATGTACAAAAAGAAATCATTGATGAAAAAATATTGCTCTTTAAAGAGAAGAATTCTTTCTTATTTCAAGATTTGACAAAAAATTTATTAAACCAACTTCGCCTGATAGAAAAATCTAAATCCAGGATGGAATTTACTGAAAAAATACAAAATAATACCTTTATACAGCAACTTATTCAGTTTTTATTAGATCAATCTTATGATACTTATGCCAATATTATTGCTACTTTTTATCATTATGTATTATATTATGAGCAAGAAAATTATCTGGCTTCCAAAGAATTATATAATTATGTTCAAAAAGCATTAAAAGCCTACCTTGATAAAATAAGAAAACAATATAATGAAGAGTTTGAAACTATTATTTTAAGAAATTTCAAGCCAAAAGAAAGTGTTTTATACAAACAGAGAAAAAAAGTTGGCAAGAGTTTCTTACATAAAATAAAATTGAAGATTTTTGTTCAAGCTTTACGAGACAAGGAGAAAGTAAAATTTGCTCCCTATTTTAAAGACGAGTATGCCCTAGACAAAATTGAAGAGCATTTTAGTTCTTGTCTACATCATGATTCTATAGAATTTTCTGCATTAATGGAGCATGTCTTTATTCCGTTGGCTAATGAACGTTTTGACAAAGAAAATTGTCTTTCTAAATTAGGAATTACAAAACCAGATTCTTTTTTAGAGTATAAAGCCTATATCGAAAGTCTACAAACGATTGCGAAGCTTAATACAAAGATGAAGCAATATAAGAAAAAATATTCCTCTAAAGAAGTACTCTCTTTTATGAACTTTATTTGTTATGGAACAGATATTTCTTTTTCGATAACTAAAAAAGAAATGCAAAAGTGTCTTTCTTTACAGAACATGTTGCAATCTATCGAAGGAGAGATTTATATTGATAAATCTAAACTTGTTTTCTTGTATCAGCCTTTGAAAGAGGTTTATGTAACAGATTCCATTTTGGAATATCGCCGTTACTTAGAAATACTTGATACAATTCTTTTGAAAACAAAAAATTATATACGGCGTTATATGCATACTGATAATGTGAGAAATTTAATGGCAAAAGAATATTTTATGGAAGTCAATTCGGCCCCTTATCAATTTCCTATTACTAATAAAAATTATGAGTTAAAAAAGAGAGTTTTCTCTTTAGCAGATATGGAAAAGATATTTGGGGGCTACGATTTAGCACAATTTAAAAAAGTAGAGTTTTCTTTAAAACAATTCTTATGGAGAAAGAAAAATATTCTTATGATAGCTGATGGTTATTATGATGGTGTTGTTTCTAATTTTGGCTTAATTCTATCTAGTTGGAATGCTATTTATAAAAAAGCAAATTCTCTCCATATGGAAAATATCTCTCTATTACAAGCTGAAAACCTACTTTCTCTTGTTCACTCTTCTTTAGATGATTTTAGTAAGTATTTATCTAAAGAAGTTATTGATTCTATTAGTGATACAGGCTACTTTGAAGAAAAAGATTTAGTTAAACGTATCCGTGTAGCTAGTTCTTTGTATCAAGATACCCTACAAGTTATCGCTTCCTCCATTCCTTATCTTTCTTATAAAAATGAAAACTATGTTGTCAAAACAATCGATCGTTATAGTCAAGATGCTTTTCTTGGAATGCCTAATTCTTTATATAAAGTTGGCTCTATTGGAAATGATTTCTTTTGTTACTCTTTGCTTAATAAAAATGGGTGTCAAATAGGAGTTTATCATGAAGATACTCTTTTAAGTAAAGTACTAGGAGTACGTAATGGAAATACGATTTATTTACATATAATAGAAGGGATACAAGAAGAGAAAGTACTTTCTTTATTGAAAGAATTTGGACAATATATGATTGAGAGAACAAAAGAAGATGTAGAACCAATTGCCTTTTTAACTTTAGTTACTAAAGAGAATTATTCTAATTCTACTGGTTTATTAATTGATGATACTATCTGTAAAGAAATACGTCATCCCATTCCGACTCAATATGTAAACTACGAAGAATTTAAAGGCGTTCCCTATTTATTACATCCTAACGAAGAAATATATACAGATTATGCTAGTGGTATTTCTATTCTACTTTCTAGCTCTATTCCTGTAGAAAAGGATAATTTCAAATTTTATGATGCAGAAGCTAAGTATTTAAGACCAAGAAATCCTGTTTTAAAATTTAGTAAATCTATGGATGAAAAGGAAGAAGAAGCATTACATAAAATTTTGTCTTTATGGAGTCATATTGATATTCATTTTTCTTTAGACGATATTAAGTTTGATGAAATGGAAACTATTTATTTAGGCGATGATTTTATTGTTTTCATAACGGATGCAAAAGAAGTACGTTCCTATGTTCTCCCTTATGATGAAAGAGCCAAAAAAGAGGCTGAAAAAATAATAGCAAATATTTAAAAAGAAAAGACTAGATCTTTTCTTTTTGCATGAATTCTTTATAACTTTTTTTCATTATATCATAGTTTGTTTTTAGTCTTTGATTCTGTGGATTTCTTTTTAAAGCTTCCTTGCAATAATAAACAGCTTTTTTATATTCTTCATTATTATAACAAGCTATCGAAAGTAAATCATAAATGGTATCATTCCAAGCTCGTTCTTCATTTATATAGGTTAAACTTTTCTCTTTTATTTTTAATGCCTTTTTAAGATAGAGAGCAGATTCTTGATAATCTTGTAATTCAAAATATAAATATCCCAAATCAAAGTAAGGTTCTCTTAAATAAGGTGCTTCATTAATTGCTTTTTTATACCATAAAATAGCTTCTTCCATATAATCTTTTTGCATATAGGAGAATGCTATATAACGCATAGAAGCACATCGCTCATCTTTCCAAGTAGCACTTTTTAATTTTAGGTGTCGATGTAACGTAGCAATTGCCTTATCATATTCTTTATAATACATATATTCTCTGCCAAGATAGTGCATATTTCGATCATCTTCTGGAGATTCTTTTACAGATAATTCTAATAAAGGTAGGTAAGAATTTCTTGGTTTGGTGTAATCTTGGTAGTGATTTAGAACCATTTCTGGTATTAAGGTTTCTACTTCTTGCTTATTACAAGTTAATACTTCATGGACAGGATGTGTCCAATGATAGATATTTCTTGTATGTATTTTATTTAGGTAAAAAGATATTTTTGGATTTCCTTCTGTATCAAAACTCCAATTGTATAGATATTTGGCTCTAGTTGTCTCTTTTGTCCAACTCTTTTCTAATTTTTTTCGCCAACCTGGTTCAAATCGTTCATCTAAATCTGTACAAACACAAATATCTGTATCTTCACTCACTAGTTCTAAAGAGCGGTTTCTTGCTGTGTCAAATCTCCAAGGATTAAATACTTCTTGATATACTTTTATTTTAGGGCATTGTTTTAATGTTTCTAATGTATTATCTGTTGAACCTGTATCTAAAACGATAATTTCATCTGCTTCTTTCATAGACTCATACCAACTAAGGACATTTTTTTCTTCATTTTTTGTTATAGCATAAACTGATATTTTATATTTTTCCATTTCATCACCTATTCTATTCTATTAGCAAAGCAGAAAAAAAGAATTGCTTTTTGTGAACAATTCTTTTCTTTGTTATGCTATTTATTCATGATTTTTAAATAATAGACGTTCTGAGAACTCTACAATACCATTTTCTAAAAGGAAGGTAAAAAATTTTCGGTTACGAATTCCTAATTCTTTATTTCTTTTTATAATACCTTTTTGCTTTTCTAAGTCAAAAGTTGGATGTATAGGGTAATTTTCGATTGCAGAAATAAGACTACTATGAATAATTTCCTCTGGTTTACCAAATTTGAAACATCTGAAAAATTCTTTATAAATATGTTTCTTTTCTTTCTCATCTACTGGAAGAGCGTCAAACTTTCTAGTGATAATAGACCAATCCACTTTTGGCTCTTCCACTAATAAAGAAATTAAATTGTTAATAAAACGGATTAAATCTACGCTTTCTTCCCATCTTACAAAAACAAATTCTGCTTTTTGAGTACGGACGTGAATATTTCCTTTCACCTTAAAATCAACAATTTGATAACCATTATTTTCTACAATATCTTTGTCTAAATGTTGGATTATGTTTGGTTTGTTATTATAACAATCCCAATCTAATTCTTCAAAAAAACTTTCTTTTTGCACTTTATAATTTTTGTCTAGATTTAACATAAACTGATATAATTCAGGAAATGAGATTAAAACGTGATAGGTGTATAAGTCTCCTTCATCTGATAAAATGTTTAAATAAAAGCCTGATTCAAGTTTCTCAAAACCTCTTGTCGCATTAATATACCTTCCCAAAGCATTTTTCTCTTTTTCCATTATTGCTAAAATATTAGGCGTGGTACTTTCGGCAAGGATTAGTTCAAGCATTTTTGAATTTTCTTGTTTATTCGGATTAAAAAAACGATAATTATTTATTCCATTTTTAAGAGCTCCTTTTATTTGAGTCCCTAAATCTTCAAGTAATTTCTCAAAATCTTTTGATGTATATTGACTACCTCTATCCGAATGAAATATTCCATCTTTGTTTAACTTTCTATTTATCGTAGCTTTATTAAAAGCATCAATTACTAGGTCATCCGTCATATTAAGACCATAACTCCAACCGACCACTTTTAAATCAAACAAATCCATTACAATAGCTAGATAAGTCCAACCAGTTTCTTTGGTATATATATAAGTGATATCTCCAACCCATTTTTTGCTAGGTTTGTCTGCAAAGAAGTCTTGTTCTAAAAGATTTGGATATTCTTTTGTATTATCAGTTTTAGAATTACCTGAGTGATTAAACTTCTTGACTGTTATACTTCTAAGGCATAAAATTTTCATTCTTCTTGCAACTCTTTTTTGACTAACAATTATTCCTTTAACTTTTAGTACTTTAGTTATCTTAGGTGAACCATACCTACCTTTAGATTCATCATATATCTTTTTGATTTCAACATCTAGTTTTTGATTAGCTATTTTATAACTGTTAGTTTGATGATTTTGATGGTAGTAATAAACTGAATGATGAATACCCAAACATTTACACATTAATCTGATATCATATTTATCTTTGTTATCATTGATAAATTTTATTTTATCTTCTGTTCTTTTGAGAATATGGCTACTGCTTTTTTTAGGATTTCATTCTCCAACTGAACTTGTTGTAACTCCTTTTTTAGTTTTAGTATTTCATCATTATTGGTAATCTCACCTGTAGTAGTAGTTATTGTTTGGTATTTATTAATCCAATTTCTTATATTAGTGTGACCAACGCCATATTCTCTTGATAAGTCAGCTATACTTTTTCCTGATTCATACAGATTAACTATTGTTTTTTTAAATTCTTCATCATATTGTTTATATTGTTTTGTCATAGACACTTCCCCTTCCTTTTTGGTATAGTATTATATCATATTGGACAGAATTTCGTGTCTATATATCTATACTAGCACCAAGAATTTAATTTAAATTTAAATGCAATGGATAAAAAAGGATATCCTTACTATTTTATAGAAAAGGAACTATAAAAAGATTATAAACAGAAAAAATAAACATTGATAAGTATTTCCAAATGATAGACTATTTTTAATAAATAAAAAGTTAGAAAATATGATATAATAAAAAAGAAAAAAGGAGTGTTTATTTATGTTTTGTACAAAATGTGGAAACAAATTGAAAGAAAAAGATAATTTTTGCCCAAATTGCGGACAAGAAATTAGCAAAGTAGTAGTTGAGGAAGCAAAAGAAAAGGTGGAAGTAACAAAAAAAACTACAGAACCAGAGCAAAATGCCGTAACACCTCCACAAAATCAAGCTCCAGCACCAGCATCAACACCAACAACAGGAACAAACCCAGCGCCATTTATCATTATAGGAGCAGTTGTTATTGTTGGAATTATAATTTTTATATTTTTTCTAGTATTTGTAATTTTAGTAGGAGTTTTTACTGCTATTGAGGATTACGATTATGAATATGATTATAGTGGAAATAATACAATAACAGAATATAAAGATTATTATGAAAATGCTATAGTAGATGTTATTGGTGAATGGGAAAGTGTAGGAGGCTCTTACTTTGTTTTTAACAAGAATAAAAACTTTTTCTGGTATGAATCAAAAAATGTTTTAACAGATAACTATTATTATGGATATTTAGAGGTGTTAAAAGGAGAAGCAGCACTAAAAGATTTAGGAATAGCCAAAGAGGATGTTAAAAAAGTGATAGAAAGTAGTAGCAATATTAATTATAATAATATTTATTCAATTAAACTTTATCCAACTTATTTGCTAGTAGAAGGAGAAAATAAAACAAGCGAAAAAATAAAAAAAGGAGATAATATGCAACTCCTATTTGTAAAGTTAGGGAACGGAAAAGCAGAGGCTTATAATTTTAAGACAGATAGTACATATTATTTAGAGAAGGAAGAAGATACAATTTAGTATCTTTTTATTTTGGAGGCATGATATAATAAAGAGGAAGGTGATAAAATATGAAAATAGCGTTAATCAATGCTACAAGTCAGGTAGAAAAAAATAAAATAGTTTATAAAGAATTAAAAAATATATGTGATAAACATCAGTATGAATTATATAATTATGGCATGAAAAATATAGAAGATAAAGAACTTTCTTATGTCCAAGCAGGACTTTTGGGAGCCATCCTCCTAAATAGTAGTGCAGCCGATTTTGTTGTTACAGGTTGTGGAACAGGACAAGGAGTCATGATTGTTTTAAATAGCTTTCCGAATGTAGAATGTGGCTTAATAGAGACGCCAACAGATGCTTACCTTTTTAGTCAAATTAATGCAGGAAATGCTATCTCTTTACCATACGATAAAGGCTTTGGATGGGGCGGAGATATAACACTAAATTACATTTTTGAAAAATTATTCAGTACAAACTTTGGAGGTGGCTATCCAGAGGAAAGAAGAGAAAATGAACAAAAAAACAAAAAGATAGTTGACCAATTAAAACAAATTACACAAAGAAATATGTTAGAGATAATAAAAACAATAGACCAAACCTTTTTAAAAGATACAATAAACAGAGCAGAGTTTAAAGAATATTTTTTTGCAAATGCAAAAGAAACAGAAATAAAGGAGTACTTAAAAAATTTGCTTTAAGGGGGAAAATGGTGTCAAATGAAAAATATTATTTAAAAATCGAAAGATATGAAAATCGTGTTTGCTATGTTTTACAGACATAGTAGAATATTCTTAGAAAAAGAAGAACATAATATTTTTTGATATTTTGACAATAGGATAAAAGAATACACCATAAAATTAGCCACTGTTGGTTTGAAAGAAGACTATCCAGTGTAAAGATAAAAAAAGAAATGCATCTTTTTAATTTAGAATAATGTCTAATGTAGTGAATATATAAAAAGGTAGAAACACTACTTTTTTTTGACAGAAAAAAATAAATTTCTTATAATAGCAAAGGAAAAAGGGGGATAAAAATGATAAGAGTAGAAAGTACCCAAGAAATAGAAATTAATGATAACCTCCTTAATATGGCAATCCATCTTTCTTATGTAATTTCAAAAGAAGAAAAAACATTTCCAAAAATGGAGAAAAAAGAAGCCTGTTTAGAAGGAAGAAATTTTTTAGAAGCTCTTTTTTCATTACATCCAGTTCAATATTGCCCTACAAAAGAAATCGAAGCTTTCTTTTTTGAAGATCATACACAAGAAGAGATAGTAGAATTTCTTCAAAATGCAAAAAGAATTTCGCCTTTTAAAATACCTATAGCATTTATTACCGAACCACGAGATGGAAAATTAATAGAATATCATCCGTTGAGTAAAAGTAATAACGAGCTAGAAACGATATTTTCAGGCATCTTATTAGAAAAAGAGCCAACAGTTATAACTCCTGCCAGCTATTTACATGAAATTGTTCATAGCCAAATAGATAGGAGTCGAAAAACCATAACAGATAGTAATAATAGAGGAGTACTAAGTATCTTTTTAGAATTGGTTTTTCTTGCTGAAAGAAGATCTCAAGAATACTTAGAAGCTATTATAAAAGAACACTATCAATTGCTAAATAAATATATAAATGAATTATATGATTTTAAGTATAGAAAAAAAAGAGAAATTTCAAAAGTGGATTATGAAGAATGTTCTAAATATATTATCTCCATTTTACGAGCTTTAAATCTATTTAGAAAATATCAAGAAAATGCAGCGCTAAGAAAATATATTTTAAAAGGAATTCAATGCATATTTGACAAAAAAACAACTTTGGAACAACTTTTAAAAATAAATGAAGTATCTGAAAAAAAAGAAATACAATTTCTTATGAAATTATAAGAAAGCTAGATAACAGGGGATGCCGACTTCACATATCGGGATTAGTAAAATATTTAAAAAAGAGGAATAGTTTATGGGAAGTAGAAAAGAGAACAAAAGAGAAATCATTTTATCAATTGAAAATAGACTAAACGAATTGAGCTTGAAACAAGAACAGAGAGCTTTTGTAGAAAAAGCTAAAGCGTTTGGATTATTATTAAAATTAGGAATAATATCTTACAATGAGAAGGTCGGTCCTTATTATAATGGATATTGGCTAAAAGGAATCAATGGAACAAACTGGACTTTTAAAGTTGCCAAGGAGTTAGGTATACCAAGAACATTTTATTTGGAATTAATAAATGAAAGAATGGCTACAGCACTTGGAATACATACAATAAAATCAAAAATCGTAAAATTATCGTTAGATTCTAATTTCTATGCCATTATGAGTGAAGATTATCGTGTTACTAAATACAAAGTCATATCTGGAAAAGAGATCATTAAAGAATATTTAGATTATTTAACAGAAAATGGATATTTTGAAGAGCGTTTTGGTGTGAAAAAAATTGAAGATGTAGAAGAAAATAGAATAAATATAAATTCACTTCCAGTAATTTATCAGGCATTAACATATCATTTCACAAATAGAGCTGGGAATCCAGAGGAACCATATATAGAACAAAAAAGCGCCTCGGTTATAGACATAATTTATAATGAATTAAAAAAAAGATATATTTATGCTTATATTACAATGCAAAAAGATTTTCACTTAGGAAACTGGGAAATATTAGAAAATCAAAATGGAGCCTATTTGACACCAATGTATGACCTAGAAATGAGTATGCAAGATAACTTTTATGATAAAAAGAATACTTCACTAAGAGCAAGCATGGATGGGAGTTTATCAATTGACCAAGATTTTGAACAGTTCATAAATTCAAATCCAGAAAATAAAACTTTAGTTAGACAAATGCATTACATGATTACCCCTTCTGATATATTGTCGTTTATGGAAAATTGTGAGATAGAAGTACCAGCTGTTATAAAAAAACAAGTTTTAACTATATTCACAAATCATTTCTTAAATATAGAGAATATGTTAACAAATAAAAATAAATTAACAAAAGATTCAAAGTAAAGAATCTTTTTTTTCGCCCCTAAAAAATGCTATAATAAAAATTAGAAACAAGAGATGAGTAGTATGATTTTAATTATTGCTGAAAAACCTTCTTTAGCAAGAAATATCGTTAGTGCGATAGGAAATATGAAGAAAAAAGATGGTTATTATGAAAATGATACCTACCTTGTCTCTTGGGCTTTTGGACATTTATTTAGCCTTGCCGATATAGAAGATTATGAGTGCAGTGGAACAGAAACAAAATGGAAAATGGATAATCTTCCTTGTTTTCCAAAGAAATTTAAATTTAATTTAAAAAGAAATAATAACAAAGAAGTAGATAGTGGTGTTCAAAAACAATTTCAAATTCTAAAATCACTTTGTAATAAAGAAGAGGTAACAAGTATTGTAAACGCAGGGGACTCGGATCGAGAAGGAGAAATTATTGTTCGTTTAATAATAGAGAATGCCTCTGTAAAAGAAAAAGATATCTTTCGCTTATGGTTACCAGATCAAACAGCCACTACCATTCTAGAAGAGTTAAAAAATATGAAAAAGGACAGTGAGTATGACACTCTTGCCAATGAAGGGTTTGCAAGAATGTATATTGACTGGCTATATGGAGTAAATCTAACTCGTTATGCCACATTAAAGACGGGCACTTTATTACGAGTAGGAAGAGTCATCATCCCTATTGTCAAAGCAATCTATGATCGTGATATGGCTATCCGTAATTTTAAACCAGAAAAATATTATGGAATTGTAAGTAATGAAGAAACAAATGGGGAAAAAGTAGAGTTAAACAGCAAAGAAAAATTTAGTTTTAAAGAGAAGGAAAAAGCATTAACCTTATGTGAAAAATATAATGAAATACCTGCTATCGTACAAGATAAAAAAATAAAGAAAGACACGATGAATCCCCCCAAATTATATAGCTTGACAAAATTACAAAATTACTTAGGAAAAAAGTACAAAATTCCTATGAATAAATCCCTTCAAATTGTTCAAAATTTATATGAAAATGGTTACATTACTTATCCAAGAACAAACTCAGAATATCTTGCAGTAAGAGAAAAAGATAAAATCAAAAGTATTTTAAGTACAATCAAAAAAATTGGGTACCCAGTTGTATTTAAAGATAAAAAGACAATCTTTGATGATGCTAAAATAGAATCCCATTCCGCTATCACACCAACCTATAAAATTCCTGATAAGAAAATACTAACTGAAGATGAATTTTTAATATATCAAACCATCTTTAAAAGATTTGTCGCTGTCTTTTGTAAAGAAGAATGTTGTGTAGAAAAAACAGAAATAAAAATAAGTATGGAAGGAGAAGAAGAATTCTCTTTAAAAGGAACCATTATTAAAGTTCCTGGTTGGACTAAATTTGAAGAACCTTCTACAAAAGATAAAATACTTCCTAATCTAAACATAGGAGATCAAGTAAATATAAATTTTACTTTAAAAGAAAAAGAAACAACTCCACCAAAACATTATACAATAGAAACTCTAAATAACTATTTGATGAACCCTTTTAAAGAAGATAAAAAAGAGTTAGAAGAAAAGATGCAAAATGGCGAATATGATGATGAAGAAGACTACAAAGCTATCTTTGAAGGGTTAGAATTAGGAACGGATGCCACTCGTACAGGAATTATTGATAACGCAAAAAAATCAAATTATATAGATTTGAAAAAAGATGTTTACACTATATTGCCAGATGGCATTTTCTTAATAGAGTCTCTAATTCAAATGGATATATCTATGGATAAATATAAAACAAGCGAACTTGGAAAAGCTTTAAAAAAAGTATATAAGGAAGAAATGACTATAGAGGAATCTGTTTTTCTTGCTTGTGAAGAAATAAGTGAAGTTTTTTCTAAAAAAGAAGTCTCTATTGAAAAAGATAAAGACATTGGTTTTTATGGCGATGTCATAGGAATTTGTCCTTTATGTGGAAATGAGGTAGTAAAAAATCGTTATGCCTATGGGTGTAAAGATTACCAAAATTGTAAATTTAAAATTAGTACTCAAATATGTGGAAGGACAATATCAAAAAGAAATGCTGAAATGTTACTAGCGCAAGGTATCACTTCTACAATTGAGGGATTTATCTCGAAAAATGGAAAGACATTTCAAGCTAAGTTAAAACTAAATCAAGAAAAAAAGATCGTTTTTGACTTTACAAGTTAAGAAGAAAGGAAAAATAAAAAAATAGGATTAGAACAATCGTAAGAAGTTTAGCTATATGATTCATATTTATATAGCATTAACCTGAGTTTTTTTTAGATAGATTTTCAAATCCTAGCATTTGTGTTATAATAGGCCCTGTTAAAGGGGGATTGCTACGGGAGTAGAAGAAGCTTTAAAAGAATTAGGCTTAAATAACGGTTTTACTAAAGAAGAACTAGGCAAAGCCTATCGTGCAGCTGTAAAAAAGTACCATACTGATAATAACAAATCTTCTGAGGCAGAAAACAAGATAAGAAGAATAAATGTGGCTTACGATAGATTAGAAAGAGAACTAAATAATAGAAATACAAGAAATGCTTATGATAGAAAAGAAGATTTGTCCCTAGTCAAACAGGAGACATTACAAAGCATGAAAAATATGATTTATGTAGACAAAAAAATGAAGTCTATGTCTTGGTGTGATTATATAACTGAAATGGCCGAATTATTTGATTTTTATGGATATAGGATAAAAATATGTGATACAAAAGAAGAAATAGAAAACTTAAAAAGACAATTTGTTGAATCAATATAGATGAGAATGAAACAATTTGCCAAACAATTTTTTAGAGAAAATCCCCATTTAGATAATCACATAGAAGAAACTTTTGAAACAATAAGAGAACAACTTATTTTTATAAAAAGCTAATAGAAGAATATCAACTAAAATGGGATAAAAGAGTCATTTCTTTGGTGGAAAATACTTTAGAATACAAGATTGCTAAAAAATTATTACAATATGATTATGAGTCTTTAAATAATTTTATATGTACTCAATTAAAAAAAAAGAATAGATAGAGAAAGTTTTAGTGATAAAAAAATCAAAGAAAATGTAAAAAAAGATTTAGTTTTTTTTGTAAAAAAAACAGAAAAGGGGATATAATATATCGTATAATTGATTTTCTAAAAAAAAGCAGAAGCAACAACCCTTTTATATCAATTTTTAGAAGTACTTTTAACAGAAAGTGAATTGACAATGTCTAAAATTTTAGAAAGAATAATAAACATTTCAGCCCAAAGCAAAGAAAAAGTTTCAATAAAAGAGAGTAAGGACATTACTTTTGATAAAGGGTTTTATTTGGAAAATATATGGAATAGTATGGCATTCTTTCTTGGAATTCAAATGCGTGAAAAAAATTCGAACGAAATAAAGAAACAGATAAATATTATAATTATATGAGAGAGAGACTCTCTCTAACATGGAATTATATCGCCAGATACATTAATAGAAGTGGAAGAAAATGTGTTGATAGACTTTAATGCCAGCTATATATTAGAGATATTAGACTTCGCTTTAAATATAACGAAGCGTTCTATAATTAACCAAGACTATCTTTTTATTAAGTTACAGGATAATATAGAAAATCCTCTTGCCGTATTACATAGAGGCAAAAAGAATTATGAACTCTTATTCGAAAATGAACTAAGGATACTCCAGAAGATGGAAATAAAAAACCCAACTCGCGAAATGATAAAAGGTTATATACCTATTAGAACTCTCTTTCTTCATGGGGAGTTTATAGGGAAAAAATTAGGAGATAAAGACATTCTCTTTTTATACGAAGGGTTCTATCTTACTATCGATTCTGTTGGGAATTCAATTTTATATAAAAAAGAATATTTAAAAGAATCGGAATTTACAACAAGTGCTATATCTTTAGGCAATATAGAGGAATACTTAATATGGTTAGACGATAAAGCTAATGAAAAATATAAAAGTTTGTTAGAAGAAGAAAAACAAATGAGAAAGAAGAATAGAAAAAAATGAAAAGAGTAGGAATTCTTTTTGCAATGCAAGAAGAACTAGAAGAGCTATTGAAACTAGTAACAATAGAAAAAACATACACATTATTTGATTTAACTTTTTATGAAGGAAAAATAAAGGAGATAGAATGTGTACTTGTGGAGTGTGGAGTAGGAAAAGTAAATGCAGCTCGTACTACCCAAATTGTGATTGACAATATGAAAGTAGACTATGTTTTTAACATTGGAGTAGCAGGAGGAATAAAGAATAATATGTCTGTAGGAGATATCGTATTAGCAGAGTCTTTAGTCCAACATGACTTTGATATAACTGCATTTCATCATGAAAAAGGTTATATTCCAAATGTAGGAACCTATATAAGCACAGATACTTATCTTTTAAAATTAGCAGAAGAAACATTAAAAGAAGAAAATGATTTAAACTTAGTAACAGGTGTCATTGCTTCTGGTGATATCTTTTGTACAGAAGAAAAAATGAGTAATAAAATAGCAACAAAGTTTAATGCTTGCTGTGTAGAAATGGAAGGAGCTTCTATCGCACAGGTATGTTATCTCTCTCATATTCCTTTTCTAATTATTAGAAGTATCTCTGATGTACCTAATAATAACAATGTAATGACTTATGAAGATTTTTTGACTTCAAGTGCCAAAAAAGTAGCACTTGCTATGAAAAAAATACTAATAAATTTATAAAGCATGCTATAATAAATAGCGCAAAGGAGGAAATATCATGCAAATAAAAAGAGAAAGCAACTTTTATGAAACATACGATTACGATTTTATCGAAGGAGATAAAACATTATCTATATACCTTGGTCCCGATTGTGCTCTGCATTTTCTTTTAAAAAATGCTAAGGAGAAAAACTCTTTAGCAGAAACGTTTACTATTACGAAAGAAAATATCCTACTATATACAGCTTTCGAAGAAACCTATCGTCGTATAGTAATGAATGAAATATATGAACCTTCTGCCACTGAAATAGCGACTTGCCAAAATAAGGAAGATTATGAATCTTTAAAACAACTTACAGAAGAACAAAAAGTTTTAATCGAAGAATTTCATCAAAAAGAATATGATATTCTTGTAAAAGAAAAAAACATTACTTGGTATAGTGAAAGTGATGACTATGAAAATAGTGCACACTTTACTATTGAAAAAATAGAGGATTCTTTCCAACTGCATTTTCAAAATAGAAAAATAGAAAATAAGAAAATTTCTTCTTTAGGAGGAAAAGAATTTTTAGATGTAAGAATCGGAATACAAGCGAGTCATTTCTTCCCTTATAATGTAGCCTTTATAAACCTTTATAGACGCTTACAAGCAATCGACCCAGAATACCATCAGTATCATATAGAAGAAATGAATTTATCCAAACAAAAAGATACAATATGATATGAACCCCGTTTCTTGGACAAAATAGAAACGAGGTTTTTTATATGTCAA
>CAOJRT010000026.1 GCA_948442255.1 uncultured Caryophanales bacterium
ATCAAGGAGCTTTAAACATCAAAGCAAGTACATTAACGGCTTTGGATGGGTATGCCTTAAACGCTAATGGTGGAACTCTAAACATGGATGACGAAGCCTTGTTACAAGCAACAAATTATGGCGTAAATATTCCAAGTGGAAAAGAGTTTACAATAGAAGAGGGACATATAATAGGAATAAAAAACCTAGGGACATTAACAATTCAAGAAGGAAGTCATATAACGAATGCAGGTACTAATTATGCAATCAATAATAGTGGTAATTTAACAATCAATGGAGGAAATATTGAAAGTACGAATATAGCTATTTACAATGCTAATTACAACACAATAACTTTAAACAAAGGAATCATAAAAGGAAAAACAGGTATTTATGGATATAGAGGTACTATAAATATATATGGAGGAGAAATCCAATCATCTGAAATAGGAATAAAAGAGCATGACTCACTTTCTCCAATACAAGTTAATATGACAGGAGGAAAAGTAGTTGTAAGTTGTGAAATAAGTAGTTATAACGGAATAGGAATATCAGCATCCAAATTCACAATGACTGGAGGAGAAATCTTAGTAAATGGAAAAGGTGCAGTAAGGGGTATTAATTTAGGAGCGTATGCTGGAAATGGAACAATAACAGGAGGAAGAATTACTGCAACCTCCGAAAATGGAACAGGTGTAGGATTAAGCGGCCCCGTAACCATAGTAGAAGGATATATTTACGGATCAACATACGGGATAAACGTTAACAAAGACATAATTATAGGAAAAAAAGACGGAAACATAAATACAGAAACACCAGTCATTGTAGGGGGATTATATGGACTTTATAATTCAACAACTAATTATAAAGTATGTTTCTATGATGGTATTTTAAAAGGGCAAACAGCAGGGTATTATGGTACTATTAATGCTACAGAAGATGGAACTAAAACTTTAAATGACTCTGAAACTATAGAAGAAATAGAATATCAAACTAATTATCTCGTAGAGGAAGAAAACTATTTACGTGTAGGAGAAATAGAATACAATTCTTTATCAAAAGCAATCGATTCTATTGAAAGTGAAGGAACAATTACTGTTATAAAAAATATGATAGTAGGAGAGATTATAACTACTCCTTCAGAAAAAAATATAACTCTAGATTTAAATGGACATGAGTTGCAGTTTAGTACTACAATAACCAATAATGGAACACTAGTAATTGATGATAAAAGCGAGGAAAAAAATGGAAAAATTATTAATAATTCTACCTATGGAATAACTAATAAGAAAAATTTGGAAATTAATGGAGGAACTATAGAGAGTACTCAAACAACCATTTCTAATTTTAATAGTATATTTACTTTAAATAACGGAGCTTTAATCGGAAATACAGGAATTTTTTCTACCAACGGAACAATAAATATAAATAATGGAAAAATCCAAGCATCTTATACAGGAATTTTAGGAAATAGCAGTTATGCTCAATACCCAAATATAAACATAACAGGTGGGGAAATAAACGTGAATTGTGAAGCATCTTATTGCAATGGAGGAATTCATTATAGTAAAAAAACGATAATAACAGGTGGAAAAATAATCGTGAATGCTACTACTCAAAATGTTTATGGAATATATGGAACGACAGAAATGAATGAAGGGATTATTGAAATTAGAACAACAACAGGTAATGCAACAGGAGTAAATGGAAGTTTAACTATGACCAAAGGAAGTATCAAAGCTACATCAGAAAATGGAACAGGTGTAGGGTTAAATGGTTATGGAACTATAACAGAAGGAAATATCTATGGTTCAACATATGGGATAGTACCTTCATCTAGTGCTTCAACAATAACAATTGGAACAAAAGATGGTAGGCCAAATATAGAGAATCCAACTATAATAGGGAATATGTATGGAATATATAATAGAGAGGGTTCCTCTATATATTTCTATGATGGTATTTTGAAAGGACAAACAGCAGGGTATTATGGTGCTATTAATGCTACAGAAGATGGAACAAAAATAGTGAATAGCACGGAAACTATAGAAGAAATAGAATATCAAACTAATTATCTCGTAGAGGAAGAAAACTATTTACGTGTAGGAGAAATAGAATACAATTCTTTATCAAAAGCAATCGATTCTATTGAAAGTGAAGGAACAATTACTGTTATAAAAAATATGATAGTAGGAGAGATTATAACTACTCCTTCAGAAAAAAATATAACTCTAGATTTAAATGGACATGAGTTGCAGTTTAGTACTACAATAACCAATAATGGAACACTAGTAATTGATGATAAAAGCGAGGAAAAAAATGGAAAAATTATTAATAATTCTACCTATGGAATAACTAATAAGAAAAATTTGGAAATTAATGGAGGAACTATAGAGAGTACTCAAACAACCATTTCTAATTTTAATAGTATATTTACTTTAAATAACGGAGCTTTAATCGGAAATACAGGAATTTTTTCTACCAACGGAACAATAAATATAAATAATGGAAAAATCCAAGCATCTTATACAGGAATTTTAGGAAATAGCAGTTATGCTCAATACCCAAATATAAACATAACAGGTGGGGAAATAAACGTGAATTGTGAAGCATCTTATTGCAATGGAGGAATTCATTATAGTAAAAAAACGATAATAACAGGTGGAAAAATAATCGTGAATGCTACTACTCAAAATGTTTATGGAATATATGGAACGACAGAAATGAATGAAGGGATTATTGAAATTAGAACAACAACAGGTAATGCAACAGGAGTAAATGGAAGTTTAACTATGACCAAAGGAAGTATCAAAGCTACATCAGAAAATGGAACAGGTGTAGGGTTAAATGGTTATGGAACTATAACAGAAGGAAATATCTATGGTTCAACATATGGGATAGTACCTTCATCTAGTGCTTCAACAATAACAATTGGAACAAAAGATGGTAGGCCAAATATAGAGAATCCAACTATAATAGGGAATATGTATGGAATATATAATAGAGAGGGTTACTCTATATATTTCTATGATGGTATTTTGAAAGGACAAACAGCTGGATACTATGGAGTTATTAATGAAATTGAAGAAGAAACTAGAATAGAAGAAACAATTGAAACGTTAGAAGAATCTGAGTATATTGTTAATAAGTTGGTTCCAAATAATAATATAATAGAAAATAGCACTTCATTTAAACAATACAAAAGTATCCAAACTGCAATAGAAGAAAGTAATAACGGAGATACCTTAAAATTAATAGAGAATGTTTCTAATTATTTTGTAATATCAATAGATGAAGGAAAAGAAATAACGTTAGATTTAAATGGTTATGAATTTTATACAACAAGAGGTTTTTCTAATAAAGGAAAGCTAACAATAACAAATACTTCAGAAAATCCATCTGAAATAAAAACGATATCATCTATTCTATTAATAAGTAATGAAGGAACTTTAACAATAAAGAATAGTAAACTTTCAAATGCTACTTCACAATTTGTAGTTACCAATAAAGCAACGGCAAGTTTAACAAATGTAACCATAAATGGCTATTCAGGAATTAGCAATGAAACTTCGGGGACTTTAAATTTATATGAGGTGAACATAGAAACAACCAATACAGGCATACAAAGTAAAGGTAAAGTAGCTATTGAAGGCGGAAGTTTTAAGACAGATACATACACTATTTATCTATATTCGGGTACAGAAAACAACACTTTAAAAGATACACTAGTAGAAGGAATTTTCTATAAGTCTTCCACAGATGAGACAACAATTATAAACTCTAATTTAAGTACTATTTCTAATAACCAGGGAACACTTAATATCCAAGATTGTGTGCTAAATAACGATATCTCAAATTCGGGGAGTAATAACATAATGACCCTTAATAAAATAACCCAAACAAGCGGTCGTATTGTTAATTCAGGAACAATGACCATAAATGAATTAACAGGAATAAATAATTATAATCCGATAAATGGAGCCGAATATAGATTTATAGTAAACACAGGCACATTAAATATGAATGATATAAATATGGAGTTTAATAGAAATAATTGTGTTGGAATTACGAGTAGCTTTTACAATAGTGGTAGATTATTTATCAATAATAGTTCCATTAAATTAAATGACAAAACAAATTATACCAATAAATTATACGGTCTTTATAACTATGGGTTAGGAACCGCAACTCTTAATAACACAAGTATCAAAGTAACAACTCCTAAAGGCACTGCATACGGACTCTATTCTCATGAAGCGGATAGTATAGCTACGATTCTTGGTGGTGCTATAGAAGCAGCCGATTCCACAACAGCATACGGAATCTACATCAATAATGGAACCGTCACTTTAGGAGAAGCCGAATCTTCTGATAGTCCTAACTACGGAAGTGAATTTGCAAATGTATCTACCGAATATCCATTAATTAAAGGAATAGGTACTACTTCAGGAATAGGAGTTAAAAAAGTATCAGGATACTTTAACTACTATGATGGCAAATTAGTAGGTAGTACTTCTGCTAAGCCAGATGCAACATCAGAAGTAGAATATGATTATGAAGTATCAACATACAATGAAGAAGATACTGGTTATGAATACAACATCTTAGAGTACATAAAAAGGAAAAACATAGAGCTTTCTTAAGACTTTTAAAAAAGAAAAATTGACAATAGTCTTTTTCTTTTCTAAAATATAGCTTATTATTTAGTAAGAACGGCTTTTCTAAAGAAAAATAAAAGCAAATGAAAGAAGTATTTTATATGTTAGCAAATAGGGAAAATGAAAAAGAAATAAAAAAAGAGTTGATCACTTTATGGAAGAATATGGAGCTTTTTTATCACCGCCTCAATTTATGGAAATCATGACCTATTTTTTGGGATTATGCCTACGATAGAGAAGCAAAAGATATATTAATGGAAATATATGAATATTTAGGATTAATCCACCCAAAAGGCAACTTTTATCAAAAATATTTTGAGAATATAAAAGAAAGATTTAACTTAAGGGGAAATGTACTTGAAATTGGTGGAGGACTTATTCCCTCTTTTGCAGAAAAAATAGCACAAGAACAAATAAATCTTGGAAAAGGAACAATTACAGTCTATGATAAAGCAATCATATTAAAAGAATCTCGTTGTCCAAATATGACACTTGTAAAAGAAAATTTCACAACAAAAACGGAAATCCAAGATTTTGATCTTGTCATAGGAATTCTCCCATGTACAGTAACCTCTTTGATTGTAACTAGGGCTTGCGAAGAGAATAAAGATTTTTATGTAGCATTATGTAACTGCAGCCATGTGTAAGATGGAAAAGTTATTTCAAGAAGAAAATTTCAAAAATATATATTGCAAACAATATTTAAAAAATTAGCAGAAGCAAAAGAACAATTAGAAATAAAACGCTTAGGAAGAGGCTTTAAAAGATATAAAAATAATCCTATTCTTATTCATAGAAAAAAAGAAGAATAAATGATAAGATAATAAAGGTGGTACTATGAATGGTATATTGCTTGTAAATAAAGAAAAAGGCTATACATCTCGTGATTGTGTTAATATCGTTGGGAAGCATTTTCATACGAAAAAAGTAGGACATACAGGCACATTAGACCCAATTGCAGAAGGTGTCTTAGTAATTTGTATGGGTAATACAACCAAATTATGTGATTTACTAACAAGTAAATATAAAGAATATATAGCTTCCATAAAGTTAGGGATAAGAACCGAAACCTTAGATACAACAGGAAATATAATAGAAGAAAAAAATTTTTGCATAACAAAAGAACAAGTAGAAGAAGTTTTATCTTCTTTTTTAGGAAAATCTATGCAAGAAGTACCTCTTTATTCTGCGGTAAAAGTGCAGGGAAAAAAACTATACGAGTACGCAAGAGCAAAGCAAGAAGTAGAACTTCCAAAAAAAGAAATAGATATAAAGGAAATAAATCTTTTATCTTTAGAGCAAGATAAAATCATTTTTAAAACAATCGTATCAAAAGGAACTTATATTCGAGCTTTAATAAATGATATATGCACAAAACTAAATACTGTAGGAACAATGGATAGTTTAATTAGAACCAAACAAGGAGATTTTAAAATAGAAGATACTTATACCCTAGAAGAGATAAAAAATAATCAATATAAACTGATTACCAAAGAAGAAGTACTCTCCACCCTAGAACAAGTGAATATTGATGATACCTTATATAATAAAATAAAGGATGGACAAATTATCGAAAAATTTTTTAAAGAAGAGATGGTCTGCTTTTTATATAATGACCAAATTATAGCAATTTATAAAACATATGAAAAAGACCCTTTAAAGGCCAAGCCATATAAAATGTTTTTAGAAAATGAACCAGAGGAAGATTAATAATATTTAAACAGTAGCTTGATAAAAAACAACAAAAAAAGACTTGCACTTATAATCATTTTAAGGTATACTATTCAAGAAAGTTTAATCTTGGTTTAGAACTCTCCGAATCCTTACTGAGATAAACGGTTAATAAGATAGGAGGAAAAAGAAATGGCAATTACAAAAGAAAGAAAAGCAGAGTTAATTAAACAATTTGGTAAGAATGAAAAAGATTCAGGAGCGACTGAAGTACAAATCGCTATTCTTACAGAAGAAATTAACAATTTAACAGAACATTTAAAAGTTCATATTCATGATTTCCATTCAAAAAGAGGACTTCAAATGATGGTTGGTAAGAGACGTAGTCTTTTAGATTATCTAAAGAAAAATGATGTAGTAAGCTACAGAAAAACAATTGAAGCTCTAGGAATCAGAAAATAATAATGAAAAAGTAGGCACTTATTTTAAAGTGTCTTTTTTTAGGAATGAGGTAAAGAAAAATGAGTAAAAAAGTATATGAATTAGACTTTCTTGGCAAAAAAATTACAGTAGAAACAGGAGAATTAGCAAAACAAGCAAATGGTTCTGTATTAGTCCGTTATGGAGATACAGTCGTTTTAACAGCAGCAGTAATGGGACATACTCCTATTACACAAGATTTCTTTCCATTAACTGTGTTATACCAAGAAAAATTATATTCTGTAGGAAAAATACCTGGAGGATTCATAAAAAGAGAAGGGCGTCCAACAGATGCTGCTACTCTAGCAGCTAGATTAATCGATCGTCCAATCCGTCCTATGTTTGACGAAAACTTCCGTAACGAAGTACAAGTAATTAATACTGTCTTATCAGTAGATCAAGATAATTCGCCAGAAATGGCTGCTTTGCTTGGTTCATCGCTTGCATTAACAATAAGTGATATTCCATTTGATGGCCCAGTAGCAGGTGTAATTGTTGGTAAAATAGGAAAAGAATATATTATCAACCCTACTGTAGAACAAGCAGAAGAATCAAGTATTCATTTAACAGTAGCAGGTACTAAAGATGCGATATGCATGGTAGAAGCAGGAGCAAAAGAAGTTTCTGAGAAAGAAATGTTAGAAGCTTTAATGTTTGGCCATAAACATATAAAAATACTATGTGAGTTCCAAGAGAAGATTGCAAGTGATTGTGGTAGAGAAAAAGTAAGTGTAGAACTTGCTCATATTGATGAAAATGTCGAAAAAGCGGTAAAAGAATTTGCAACAGAAAGAATGTATGAAGCTCTATCATCAAATAAGACAAAACTAGAAAAATATGCCGATATAGATAAGGTAAAACAAGCAACCATGGAAAATTTTGCTGAAATCTATGGGGAAGAAGAAAATTGTGATGAACTATTAGGGCAAGTGAAAAAAGTGGTAGATTCCATTGAAGGTCTTGTTGTTAGAAGAATGGTAACCAAAGATAAAAAAAGAACCGATGGAAGAGGTATGAAAGAGATTCGTTCTCTATCTGCAAGGGTCGATTTATTACCACGAACACATGGTTCTGCCTTATTTACAAGAGGAGAAACCCAAGCGTTAGCAACTACAACTCTTGGTTCATTAGAAGAAAACCAAATCTTAGATGGTTTAGGATTAGAAGATTCTAAGCGTTTCATGTTACATTACAACTTTCCACAATTCTCTGTTGGTGAAGTAGGAAGATATGGTTCCCCAGGAAGACGAGAGATTGGACATGGTGCATTGGGAGAGAGAGCACTCTTACAAGTTATGCCAGATGAAAAAGAATTCCCTTATACTGTACGTGTAGTATCTGAAATTTTAGAATCTAATGGTTCTTCTTCACAAGCTACTATCTGTGCAGGATGTTTATCTCTAATGGCAGCAGGAGTTCCAATTAAAGCTCCAGTAGCAGGAATAGCGATGGGACTTATTACATCAGAAGACGGAAAGAAATATACTATTCTTACTGATATCCAAGGATTAGAAGACCACATGGGAGATATGGACTTTAAAGTGGCAGGAACCAAAAAAGGAATTACTGCCTTACAAATGGATATAAAAATAAAAGGTATTTCGGAAAAGATATTAAAAGAAGCTCTTGCCCAAGCAAAAGAAGCACGTATGGAAATATTAGAGGTGATGGAATCTGTCTTATCAGGACCTCGCAAAGAACTATCTCCATATGCTCCTAAAATCGAAATCCTTCATATTAATCCTGATAAAATTAAAGATGTTATTGGTAAAGGGGGAGACATGATTACAAAGATTATATTAGAAACTTCTCATGTAAACTCTGTAAATGATATAAATGCTGTAAAAGTAGATTTACAAGATGATGGTACCGTATTAATTTATCATCATGATAAAGAAATTATTAAAAAAACAAAAGAAAGAATTGAAAACGTTGCTCGTGAAGTAGAAGAAGGCGCTATCTATAATGGAAAAATTGTAAAAGTAGAAGACTTTGGCTGCTTTATAGAGTTATGGCCAGGATGTGAAGGACTATGTCATGTTTCACAACTTGCTTGGGAACGCATTGAAAAACCATCTGACTTATTTAAAGTAGGGGACGAAATCATGGTAAAAGCAGAAGGGTATGATAATCGTAATCGGCTAAATCTTTCTCGTAAAGCTGCTTTACCTAAACCAGAAAAACAAATTGATAAAAAAGAGGATAAAAAAGGAAAAAAAGAGAAAAAATAAACTTTATATAAATAGAAAAAACATATTATTGAAAAGTGATATATGAAAAAAGAATATATCATTTTTTTGATGAAGTCGTTTAAATAAAAAAGTAAAATCTAAAATAATTTTTTTGGCACATTTTTAGAGAAAATTTATTTTATATTATATTTTTGCTAATATATAAGCAAGAAAAGGAGATATTGCAAAGAAAATTAAAAATTTTAAATATTATGCAAGATTAATTGGATTAGCAGCAAATATTGTTTTAAATAGTTTAAGTATTTATGCTAAAAATTTTGATAATGAACCTGTAATTGAAGTACAATTACCAAAAGAAATACTGCAATAGTTTTTTTTATAGGATGAAAAATAAAAAAGTGATAAATCTATTAAATTTTTCACTGATAAAAAAGAGAAATCTCAATTGCTTAATTCAATTGAGATTTCTCTTTTTGGCTACTTATATCATAATAGTCATATATATCTTGATCATAAGATCCAGATAAAGTAGAAAAGAAATAGGATAGAGGCGTACTAGCAAATACTTGATTTAAAAATCTTTTTTTAAGAAGATTATACTCTTCTTTTTCTTTAAAAACAGCAGTTGAAATAGGAATAGCTTCTAAATCATTTTTAAAGTTAGAATCTAATGTAAGAGTAGCTTTTACTTTCTCATTTTCTATGTCAATACTTAGGAGGATAGTTTGCAGTTGATCATCCTTATTTATTTCTTTTGTATAAAGGAAAGAACCGCTAATATCTTGTTCTAAAAAAGGTAGTAAATCACTATGTAAAGTATAAGCAAAAGCAATCTTTTCTTTTGTAAAATCTTTTACCGAAAGTTGTAAACAATCATGGTCGTTTACTTTTAGACTAACTTCAGTACTCTTGGCTTTCTTCTCTCCTAGAAGAGTTATCTTTGTAACGTTTTTCTCTCCATCTATAATTTTTGTGAGACAAAAATATCCTTCAAAATTTCCTTTTCTTTCATAATAGTGTATTTGATTTTCTCCATGCGTTATTTCAAAACCGATAATTTCTGCTTTGTTTCCATAAGTAAAAATACTAATTAAGAGAGTATCTTCTTTGTCTGTTTCTTTTACCTCCTCTTTTAGAGCAATTATTTTATCCTTTATAATACTTTCCTCTAGAGAAGTGATTGAAGAAAGAATAATAAGTAACTTTTCATCAGCAAGAACTTGATCGCATATGGTCTGTATCGTATTTACTTTTGTTTGATAGTCCATTGTATATAAATTTCTAGTTACTTTAAATGATTCCTCATTTATAGTAATGCGAGAATCTTCACGAGATAACTGCTCTTCTTCTAAACTTTGAATGAAGGCATCACTAAAAAATTGAACAACATAAGTTAAATCTTCTTTCTTCATTTTTTCTAATTGAGTAAGAAAAGAGAAAAGAGAAGATGTCTCTAAAGGATTATCATCACCAAGAGCAAGTAAAGCCTCTGGATTAGTAGAGAATTTAGTATAATAAGTTTTATCTTTTAAATAAAAATTTTGCGTATATTCTTTATCTTTATTTTTAATACCATAGGCAAGCTCTAGATTTTCTGAATCAAAACCAAAATGTGCAGAATAAGTATAACCAGTATACTTTTGGAATTCTAAAATAGTAGAATCCAGTGCCATAGATAAATCATAAATTCCTTTATCATGTATTTCTGGCAAAGTAGAGATTATTTCCTTTGAAACTCCTCGAATTGTTGATTCAAAAACTTTCTTTGGATTACTAAATAAAGTCCTAGCAATATAAGGATAAACAATAAAGTATCCTAAGAGTCCTATAAGAAGAACTAAAATAAGAATAATCACTAAACGTATAAAAGAATTCTTTTTCTTTTGAAAAGAACCAGTAGGAACAAACCCAACAGAAAGAGATACATTTTCACTTTGCTCTGGTAAGGGAAGAGTTTCCTCTTTTTCTTTCGGTAAGTCTAGATAAGAAACATTATTTTCCTCTTTTGATATCCCATTCATTTCTAAACTATTATCAGTAAAAAGAGAAAGATCCTCTTGCTCTTTTTCTATATTATTATTTAAAAAAAAATCTTCGTTATTAGGAACATCTTTATTTTCATAAGGGGAAACAGAGGGAGTGTTTTTTTGTTCGTTCATTTTTATTCTTCTTTCTATTTTGATTAATTATAGCATAAAAAAAGGTTATTACAAACCATTAATAACCTTACCAAAGTACTCTTTAAATAGAATAAAGAAATTGTTCTTTTTTACATCTTCTTTGACAGTCAAGTTTATTGTTTTTATTACTTTTCCATTATTATCTACAGCTTCTAAAGTCCCTACAATATCCCCTTTAGAAACAGGAGCTTTTAAATCCTTTTTTGTGATTTGATAGGAATATTCTTTATTTTCTGTTTGTTTTACTAAATCAGTAACATTATCCATTGTAACAAGTTCAATTTCTTTTACCATTCCTCTTTTTACAGATACTTTATCAACAACATCTTCTTTGTTTAAAATGGTATTTAATTTATAATTAGAAAACGCATAATTAAGCATCGAGGTAGTATCAGAACTTCTAGATTCTCCAGAAGGTTCTCCCATAACAACTGTTAAAAAGCGAATATTGTTCTTTTTAGCTGTTGCTGTTAAACAGTACATAGCTTTAGAAGTAAATCCTGTTTTTAATCCGTCGACTCCACTATAGAAACGCACAAGTTTATTAGTATTAACTAGCCAAGTTTTTGTTCCATCTGGTTTTACCAAATAATCTTCATATAAAGAAGTATAATCAAGTATTTTCTCGTGTTTAAGAAGTTCTAAAGCAATTTGAGACATATCATAAGCGCTTGAATAATGATTGTCACTATCAAGACCATGTACATTTTCAAAATGCGTATTAACTAATCCTAAATCACTTACCTTTTGATTCATCATATTAACAAATTCATCAGTAGAACCAGCGATATATTCTGCTAAAGCAACGGCTGCGTCATTTCCACTAGCAACGGCTACACTTTTTACAAGTTCAGATAATTTTATCTGCATATTTTCTTGTAAAAAAACTTGACTTCCTCCCATAGAAGCAGCATTTTTACTAATAGGAACTAAGTCATCTAAAGAAACTCTTCCATCATCCACTGCTTCCATGATAAGTAACATAGTCATAATTTTGGTCATAGAAGCAGGAGCTCTTTGTTCGTCTTTATTTAATTCATAAAGAATTGTGTTTGTTGTTGGCTCAATGAGAATTGCAGCTTGTGCTCCATTTGTCAAATCAGCTGCTTTTCCTACCATTAAGAAAGAGCAACATAGAAATAATAAAATTAATTTTTTCATACCTTCACCTTACTAATAAATATGAACAAAGTAAAAAAATATACTAATGAAAAATATACTTCTATAAAAAAATTATTATGGTATAATAGTAACAGGAAAAGAGGTTAAGTTTATATGAAAAAAGAAGTAAACAACAAAGAAATTAGCAAGATAGAGTCCTCAAAAGAAGCTTCTAAAGATAGTACAACAGATGTAGAAACTTCTATTACAAAGTCGAAAGAAGTAGTAGAAACACATGAGAAAAAAGAAGAGAACTCACCAACTTTAGAGTTACCCACTAAAGAAAATGAAGAGAAAAAGAGTGGAATTAATCTAATAGTCAAAATAATGGCATTTGGAATCGTACCCGTAATTGCAATTGCCGCTGTTATTGTATTGTTAGTGGGTGGAGTAACTATTAAAGTAGCAACAGGAACTCCAAAAGCAGTATTTAAAAATTCTATTAATGCTCTTTATAAAGAAGTAAATAATGCCATGAAAGATTACGATAAAACGTATGATAAATGGGATTTGAAAGAAAATGCTTTTCAATTTGAAGGGAATATGAATGCTACTTTTCAAGATGGAGATGAAAAGCAAAACTTCAAGCTAGATTTTGAAACTGGAATACATGCAAAAAAAGACCAGGCTCTAGTAGGGGCAACTATGTCAATGGATGGAGACACAATGGATGCCAGATTTTTAATAGAAGATGATAAATTATATCTTTCTTCTTCTCTATTAGAAGAACCAATTGATGTAACAGATGTAGCTAGTAGCGTCTTTGGTATGGAACCAGAAGAAGTAACAATGTTAATGGAAACATTGTCTACCGCATCTACTAATAAAGTAAATAAAAAAGATGTAGAGTATATTACAAAAACAATAAAAAACGCATTTATTAAAACACTTGATAGTAAACAAATGACAAAGAAAAGTGCTAAGTATGAAGTAGATGGAAAAAGTGTTAGTGCAACTAAAATCAGTTATGAAATAGATGAAGCAACATTAAAAAATACGATTCGAACAATGTGCGAAGAACTATTAGAAGATGATGAATTTCTAGATAAATTAGCAGGATTAGTTGCAGATAGTCCCATCATGGAATTACCTAGCATAATGAATGATTCTATAAATGATTCAGAAGAATCTGAAATTTCAAAGTCAGACATAAAAAGTGCTCTTAAAGATGGATTAAAAGAAGCAAAATCTTCTGCTTCAGATATTGAGTTAGACGAAGAAATTATTATAAATATTTATATTAAAGGATTAACAAATAAAGTAGTAGGATTTAGTATAGAAGTAGACGATAAAGAATATATTTCTTATTATACAAATGGTAAAAATGCTGAGTTTATAATGGATAACCATGTTAAAGATGATGGTTACTATAGTAGCAAATTTAAATTAGTTATTACTTTGACAGATGGTAAAAAAGAACAAAACTTATTAGTAAAATACAATGGTGAAAAAATAGCCGAAGCAACAATTCGTTCTTTAACAGAAGAAAAGATTGATGCTGATTTCAAAGTAGGAATGGATGAAGAAACTGTTAAAGGAACCATTTACTTTACCTTAAAAGAAAAGAAACAAGAAATAAGTGGAGAATATAACGTTAGTATTTCATTCGAAGAAACAAAGGTATCAGCTGAAGGAACTTATTCTTTTAAAGCAGTATCAAGTTTAGATAGTTTTGCAAATGATGCCATTGACATAGAAGATGTAGATTATGATGCTATTAGAGGTAACATTGATAAGAAAATAGAGGATTCTTCTTTATCCGATGATTTGAACGATTTAGTAAATGATATAGAAAAGAAAGCTTTAAACTTAAATAGTTATGGAATGAGAGAAGTTACCGAAAAAGAAGCTATTAATTTATTAAAAAATAAAAAAGTAACTGTATTGTATGTTGGAGATACGTATTATAGTTCTTATAGCAATCGAGAAGCTTATAACTTATTCTATAATTTAAGATCTGCACAAAACAAATATGGTTTCTATAGTAACTACTTAGATGATTATGATGCTACTGATGAATTCTATGAAGCAGTAGGAGATGTTACTTATACTTGTCAATTAGATTCTGAAAAAGAAAACAATGAAGAAGCAAAGCCTGAGCAAAATAAGCCAACCGAAGAACCAAGTACAGAAACAGTAAATACTTGTAAACAAGTTCCTGTTATATACCTTATTAAAGATGGAAAAGTTGTAAAAGGCTTAAGGGTAGGTATTACAGAAGAAGAATTTATAAAAGAACTACAAGCAGTAGGAATTAAATAAGAGATTGCAATTGCAATCTTTTTTTTGTATAATGAGCATAGTAGAAAAGGAAGATAAAAATGAATGAAATAAGAGAAAAATTTTTACCTGTGGGAACAGTAGTATTATTAAAAAATGGAACTAAAAGAGTAATGATTAATGGTTTTTGCACAATGGATGCTGAAAAACCAGAAATAATATATGATTATTCAGGCGTGTTATTTCCAGAGGGGGCTCTAAGTTCTGATCAAACTTTATTGTTTAATCACGAACAAATTGAAAGAGTGGATCATTATGGTTTATATGATATAGAAGAGCAAGAATTTAAAAAGAAATTAAAAGAAGTATTAGCAAAGGAATCAAAAGAAACTTTAGCACAAAAAGCTCTTGCAGCAAAAGAAGAACAAGTAAACTAGACATAAGAACATAGAAGAAAGAGATTAACTCTCTTCCTTTTTTTGGTATAATAAATATAGGTGAAAAAAAGTGGAAGAGATTATAAAAAGACTAATCATTATAAATTTAAATGGAAACGTAAAAAAAGAAATAACCAAAATAAAAAAAGAATGTAAAAAAGAACAAATAGATTTTGAAAAAGAAAATAAAAAAGCAAAAGTAGCAGCAGAAAAATTGCAGAGTAAAGCGAGTAAATTAGGATTTAATGCGACCAAGGAATCCTTTAATAATTTAATAGAGTACTACTTAATGAATAAAAAAAATTTTAAAGATAAAGAAAAAAGAGAATATTTAAAACTATTAGTCCTTTTATCTGAGCTATATGATACTGATTTAAAAAGAGAATTAGAAGAAAAGCAAGATGAAAAGCAAAAACAAGAAAAACAAAGAAATTTAGAAAACAAATGCAAAAAAAGCTGCATTCGATATTATTTAGAAGGAAAAAAAGAGGAAGAAGAATATAAAAAAGTAAAAGAATTAGCAGAAAAAAAGAATATAGACGTAAAAAAAATAGAAAATAATAGCAAGAAATACATAGAAAAAATCACTTCTTTTGCCAAAAAGTTAGGAGTGCAACCAACTTATGAGGAGACAGAAAAGTTTATAAACAAATACAAAAAAGATAAAAAACACTTGAACGAAGCGGAAAAATTAGATTATCTCCGTTTATTAACGATTTTAACAGAAATCTACGATATGGATTTACGCTCAGAGTTAAGAGAAGAAAAAAAGAAAAAAGAAGTTCTTTTAAATCCTTTACAAGAGAATGAATTTTTAAAAAACATTATAAAAGAAAGATATACCAGTAGCTCTTTTTCTATTGAAGAAATGTATGAGGAAGAAAAAGAATACAATTTTGCAAAAGAACAGATAGTACTATTAAAAGAAATACAAAAGATACTTGTGGATAACGAAGGCAGTAATCCACAAGTAAAAGAAGGTTTTGAAAAATTAAAAGAAATAACAAAAATAGATAAAAAAAACAAGCTTATTTGTAAGTGCTTAAAGACAATAGAATATACCTCGCCTCATATAGGAATTGGAGAAAAAAGCATATTTATTCTTCCTACTACTTGCTCTCAAATAGCAATTTATCTAAATATACCAAACACGAAAGAAAAATATCTCTTACTTAATCAATATATTTTAAAATGCTTAAAGAATCATCTAAACTATGATATGTGGAACCAATTTAAAATTACTTTATTTGCTAGTAAAGAGGATTATCCTAAAAAGATAGCTATTTTAAAAGAAATAGAAAAAGAACATCCAGAATACTTTAAAGAGCTAAAAAAATTTAAGCATACAGCGCAAGTAAAAAATAGCTTTTATAGTATTTCTTGTATCAAAATAAACAATGAATCTATAGATAACTATAATGAGTATTTTAATACATTAGTAGAATTATCTTATTATCGTACAATTGCCAAAATAGTACTAAATAAAATGGTTGTTCCAGAAGAAATAAAAATAATAAAGAACTTTATTGGATTGAATAACGTGGAAATAGAACCAGACAAAATTATGTTTAATACAATTGCATTTAAAGAAATAAAAGATATAATAAATAAAAATATTCCTGATATAAAAAAAACGTTAGAAATTTATATGGATAAAAAAATAGATACACTTTTAGAAGAATTTAAAAAATCAATGCAATATATTGCAAATAAACTAACAAATAATAATAAGAAAGCTAAAATAAACATAGCATGTAATAGATGTAAAAGGAATGAGTAACTATGAAAAGGAAAGTACAAAATTTTCATAAAGAATTAAAACAGATTGGAAAAGAAAATAAAAAAAGTTCAATTGCAGTATACTTTACATTAAGAGTTTTAGTCATAATTTGTATGGTTTTACAACTTCTTCGTGGGGATATGAACAATGCTTTTCTATGTTTATTATCTCTAATTCTTTTTACCATTCCTTTCCTTATAAAGAAAAAATTAAAAATAGAATTGCCTAATACTTTAGAAATTATTATTCTACTATTTATATTTTCAGCAGAAATTTTAGGAGAAATAAACAATTTTTATCGAATTATTCCTTATTGGGATAGCATTTTACATACCCTAAATGGATTTTTGGCAGCAGGTATAGGATTTGCTTTATTTGATATATTAAATAAGAATATAAAGAGTTTATCCTTATCCCCTTTATTTTTAAGTATTGTGGCATTCTGTTTTTCTATGACAATTGGTGTATTATGGGAATTTTTTGAATATACGTATGATCGTTATTTTTATACGGATATGCAAAAAGACAGAATCATAACAACAATAAAATCAGTAAAGTTAAATGAAGAAGGAAAAAATATTCCTGTGGTAATAAAAGGTATAGAAAAAACAATTATCATTAGTAAAGATAAAGAGGGAAATGAAATAATTACAGAAATAGAAGGTTTCTTAGACATCGGTCTTACAGATACAATGAAAGATTTAGGAGTAAATTGTATAGGAGCAATTGTTTTCAGTATCTTTGGATACTTATATATTTTAAATCGTGATAAATATAGATTTGTAAACCATTTCATTCCAGTGAAACAAACCGAATGAAAGTGTGCTATAATAAACAATAGGTGATAATATGGCATCAGCAGTCATACATTTATGTGTAGCAAAAGAAGTAAATAAGTATTTAAAAATGGATGAGAATATGCTATTACTCGGATCAATCGCACCCGACTTAGCAAAACAAATTAATCAAACAAAAGA
The DNA here is from genome assembly GCA_948442255.1 of uncultured Caryophanales bacterium. Classification (GTDB taxonomy): domain Bacteria; phylum Bacillota_I; class Bacilli_A; order RF39; family UBA660; genus Coprovivens. Next base: position 17,736 of record CAOJRT010000026.1, read on the forward strand.
AATTTCTCATTTTTTAGATCATACAAATGAGGATGATATTCCAAACATTGATCTTTTTTTAGCAAAATACAAGGCGGAATTAACAAACCCTTTCGAAATGGGCTATTTCATTCATTTGTTAACAGACAAGTATTGGTTTAGAGATTATGTATATATGTATTTAGATAGATTTTCTAAAAGTAAAACCAAAAAAGGTATAACGTATACAGCCTTAAGAGATTTAATATACAATGATTACACAAATTTAAACATAGACTTAATCGATAAGTATAATCTTTCCTTAGATTTATTTGCCAATGAAATAGAATTACCCAAGAGTAAAATCACAGAAATTCCTGTTGAAAAACTAGGTATTTTGATTGAAAAGATGGGATTAATTATCATAGAGAGCAAAAAAGAAAAAACGTTTATATTTGATACAAAAGATATAGAAGAATTCATTGAAAAAACAGTAAAATATATAGTAAAAGATGTTCAAATCTTAGGAGTACTGGATAATAAAGGAGAATAACAATACGTTAAATCTTCTTTTTTTTGACTTTTGTTATATCATATGCTAAAACCTTTGATTGACATTTTACTACGGGGGGGGG
>CAOJRT010000027.1 GCA_948442255.1 uncultured Caryophanales bacterium
CCATTGTTGCTCCTTTACTATCTTATTATCCGTAAAACAGCTATTTCCTTTTTTTTATTTGCAATTTTTTTTATTTTCCATAAAAAAAGATAACTTTTTGTTATCTCACGAAAAGTTTTTTCCTTAAATTTTATATATTTTTTTCCTGCTTGATACAAAGAAGGAGATTACAAAAAAAGAACAAAAACATATAATTAAAATTATTCCAACTCCTGTTCCTGTATCAGGATTTATCAATTCTTTAAAATAATAGTTTACTTCTATATTTTCAGTCATAACTCCACTTGCATTATTAGGTTTTCTTACTAATCCCCACATACCTGTTACTTTACTAACGTTTGTCGTATATTTTTCATTTGGGTCGTAATAAAGTATTTCCGAATCTACTATTTTATCCATCGTTCCTTCTTTATAATAGTTAATTATTAGTTTATATTTTATATCGACAACTACTTCGTCTGTTTTTTGTACAAGTTCTGCTTGATTTCCTATTTTAGACTTAACGTATGAAACATTTGTAAGTATTGTACTTTTGGGATGTTCTTTTACTTGCACTGGAATATGGATTACATAAGTGTGACTATAAAAGGTGGACTCATAGAAAGTTTCGCTTTTTGGATTGATTTCTATGTCATTACCTTGCACAAGAATATCAAAAAGATCTGTAACATCTTTATTTGTTTCTGTAGTAATTGTAATATTTTCTTTTATAATATCTAGATCATCTGATAAATAATCAGTTATAGTAAGCTTTGTAAGTTCAGAATTATTCGGTAAATTATCATATAATTCGTGGAAATTAAATAGATTGGCATAGTAATTATTTGGAACATATTGCGCTATTTCATAAGTAAAAGTTTCTCCTGGTGATATTTGTGTAACTGATGCTTTTTTAGTTGGACTTGTAATTTCATACGGATAAGGAGACGCGAAGAAATAAGCTATTCCGCATGTTGTTCCTCCATATGAAATAGAAAAGGTTGAATTACTTATATCCTTTGTTAAAAGGATTGCTGAAGTTCCATACCAAATTCCATCTGTAATAGACAACTTATCATTTATTGCAAGCCCATTATCATATTCTCCCATTGTAATTCCATAAGAATCAGGATCAGCAGGCTGTTTTTGATTTTTATTATAAAAAATTCTTGTACTCCCAACATTGGGACGCACTCCTTCTTTTCCTCCAAATAACTCCTCATTATAAATACCTGTATTGTTTGGCACATCTATGTCTGTGAAAAAACTATTTATTAATTCTATTTCTCCCAATTCTCCCTTATCTTCCTTCGCATTGTAAGTTCCTGTCTTATAATAAGTCATAGTAAAATCACAAGAAGCATAATATGCTCCTAATCCCAACGCTAAGGGATTTCCAACATCTAGTTTAACGATTGTTTGTCCTTCGGAAGAATATTGGGGAACTGGATGATTTTGTGAATCCAGTATTTTTATACTCTCTCGAATGCCAAAGTTTATATTACCTTCCACCTTAAATGCTTTGATGTTGTTTATTTTTATTACAACATCTAGGACTTCCCCGTCCTTATTTACAGCGCAATTTGTAATTTGCAAAATAACTTCTTGTCCTTCTACTACTTTGTCAAACAAAGGAAGTTTTTTTCCACTTTGTGTTTCACTATAAGTTAGAGTTCCAGCGTTTTTTAAAATAATAAATTCTGTTTCTTCTGTTAAATAAAGCGTAGAAAAGGAATAATTTTGATCTAATGTTTCCATTTCGCTCCAGTCATAATATTCTGTTTGTTTTTTTAGTTCTAAATATTCTAATTTTTCTGTTTGGTTTACTTTTTGACTAGGGGAATAGGTGATTAAAAGGAAAAGAATCATAATTGTTGTCGCAATCATAAATATATTTCTGTAATTCCTCATTTCCATCACTTCCTAAATTTGTTTTCTTTTTGTTAGTACACTTACATTTATATAGTAAATCAATTTTACATCTTTTGCAAACAAGCGCTAGGAAAATATGTAAATAATTTGTCTTTCCATTTTTTTAAGATTAATTTAACTCTCAATGATGTTTGTTAATTTTGGTGTACTTTCAAATAAAGCAAAAAAATTTTAATGATTACTAAAATGAAAAATAAGTATGCAATGAATAGTCCTTTATAATCAAAATATTAAAAAAGACTCGTTAGAATTATTTAAACTTACCTACTCTTTTTCGCTACAAATAACACAAAACATGGAAATATAAGTTTAACTATGCTAATATAATACTATTAAAAAATATTTTTTATAAATCGATTTAATGAATAATAAGTCTATACGATTTAAGAGGAGCATAATAATGAATGAAAGAATAATAGTACGCAATTTCTAGCAAAGAACTACAATGCCTGTATTAGTGGCATTATCGGAACAGGGAGAAGGTATATCACCTAATATAGCTTTTTGGACAGCACCTTTCATTAACGCAAGAATATATGGAGAATCTACAGGAAAAGCTCTTTGGTATAATGAAATGATAAAATTAAAAAATAAAACAGATCAAATTGTAGAAGATTTTAACGTTTGCATAAGAGGAAGTAATTTGAGTGGAGAACAATTGCAATTGGCAAAAATAGTCTATATTTATAATTACATTCTGGCAAATGTTCGATATGCAAACGTATCCCCTGCTAATGATGAGACTGCTCGTGTTCAAGTTAGAAGAGAGGATATTCCTGATAGTTCTGCCTACTCTGCGTTAATCCTGAAAGAAGCGGTTTGCTGTGGAATTAGTGATGCAATTTATTTACTATGCAATGTTATGGGTATGGAGTGCAAAAAAAGGTTATGGCTGGATGGCGGACATGCTTATAACAAAGTAAAAATTGGAAATGAATGGTACAATGTTGATGCTACATTTCAAATTGGCTTTATCCCTTTGCTAAAGCAGTTATTTATTAACTGCTACAGAACAACCAAGAACGTCAATAGGTCAAAATACAAACAACATCAACTACCCTAGATTTCAAATACAAGCAATGAAGTTTTTTCTAGAAAGTCGTGGAATTAATTTCAGTTATCATCCTACTCCTAAAATAACAATAAAGTCTCCCTTAGAAGGTTTAACCAATATAATTGATATCGAAAATAAAACTATAGAGGATCAATACAATATACTATATAATTTACAAAGGATTATTGCACAAATGGAGCGCTCATTATTTTCTACACCAACAATTACAATTAAAACTCGGAGGGATGATGGTAATGCAAGTGTGATTCAGTATACACCTGCTGATAAAAAAATTAGTATTATTTATACAAACTATAAAATAAATATAGTAAATGTCAATGGCATTTATGCAATAAATTCGAAACAGACGATAATAGACAAACAACTCTAATAACAGATAGTAATGCTAATATTATGGAAACTCTTAAAAGAGGATTAAAATCCCTTAAAACTTTTTTACATATATCAGATAAAGAAACAGGTATTAAGCCAGAAAAAATTACAATTTTAAATAGAAATGATAATAACGGTCTTTCAAATAGAAGAGATAATATAAAATATTTTACAAGGCCACAAAACAATTTAGAGAGTAAATCCTATTCTCTTTTTTAATAGGAGAAAGATACATTAAAAATTTAGAATCTTTTGAACTCCAATTTTTTTCTTTATAACTAAATATTTTTTAGATAAGTAATTTTTCTAATTTTGGAACTGGGATTTCAATCTAAAAAAAGAAGGCTTTTAATTTCCTTCTTGGTTCTCCTTATGTTTTTGGACTAAGTTTTTCACTTTAATAAAATAATGATTGATACCTGATTTTCCTATTTGTCTTCCTGTTTCTGTTGATATTATGTCTGCTAGCTCTTGTAAAGAGGTTTCGGGATAAGCTTCTCGGTATTTTATAGCTTCTTGGACATTTTCATCTAATAGGCCTATTAAATCGTGCTCTTTTACATATTGGATATCTTCTAATTGTTTTAACCCTGTTTTTAGAATTTTTTCTTGATTTGCAATTTCACAATTGTTTAAACGATTGACCATATTTTTGTGGTCTCTATAAATGCGAATATCTTCAAAATAAAATAAACTGTTAGTAGCCCCAAATATCTTTATTAAGTCACTAATTTGCTCTGCACTTTTTATATATATCATGTAATGGTTGTTTCTTTTTAACACTTTTGCTTTTATTTTATATTCTTTTAAAATAGTAGCAATAAATGTTCCATCTTTTTCTTCAGATGAAGTAAATTCAAGATGATAACCGCCAGTTCCTGGATCATTAATACTACCGCAAGCTAGAAAAGCACCTCTTAAAAAAGCCTTCTTTTCTTCTTCGCTATCTAGAAAATACTCCTCTGGCAAAATTTTTCTTCCTTTTTTTAAAATGTTTAATGATTCTAATAAAAACTCTATTTTTTCTGCTATTTCTAAGATATAGATTTGTTTTACTCGAAAACGTTTTTGATTACGAATTATAATATTTATATTAATACCAAAGTTATATTTTATATCTTTATAAATTCTTCTTGCTACTTGTGCATTTTCCATTGTAAGAGTAATCTTATGTTTTTTAATTTGACCTGTATATCTTATAAAAGCTGATAATTCGATTAAAGAACTTATTTTATCAACTTCAATGGTTGTAATTTCTTCTTTTACACGTGTTGTGAATGTCATATTATTCTCCATCCATAAGGTAAGAAAAAATCAAATAGGCCGTTTTCAAGGAATCATGTCTTATAAAACCTTCTTCTAATTTAAATAGTTTATCTGCAATAATTTGTATGTTTTTTTGTTTTAATATTTCTTCATCTAATGGAACTAATTCTTTTCCTTCTTTTTCTGCTAATATCGCCAAACTTTTTGGAAATTTAGCATTATTAGCGACAACAACATCCATTGTATTCTCTCCAATATATCTTTCTAACACATTTATATGGTTACTCACGGTGAATCCATCTGTTTCTCCTGGTTGCGTGATAATATTGGCAATATACATTTTTTTTGCCTTACTTTTTCGTATTGCTTCCTGTAATTCTGGAACGATTACATGAGGCATGATGCTTGTTAGTAAAGAGCCAGAACTAAAAATTATTAAATCTGCTTTTTTTACTTCTTCTAACACCTTAGGAAGGATAGTTACTTTTTTACTATATTTTAAGTCAATAATTTCTCTTTTTGACTTGGTTATTTGTTCTTCTCCTATGATCTCATATCCTTCTTTTGTAATGCCAATTATATTCACGTTATCTTCTATTAATGGATATAATTTCCCTTTTACTTGTAGCAAATCGCAAAGAATTGGTAGTGAGTGAGCAAAGTCCCCATGTAAGTCTAAAAGAGCAGTCATAATTAGATTTTTAATCGAATGATTTCCTATGCTACTACTCTTGGCAAAACGATAGTTAAATAAATCTTTTATGCCTTTTGACTCTCTTGACATGGCCATTAACACCTTTGTTATATCTCCAACAGCTGGAATATCAAATTCTTCTCGTAATTTCCCTGTACTTTTTCCATTATCTGCAACGCTTACTACAGCAGTTATATCTAAAGGAAATTGAACTAATCCTTTTAACAATTGCGATAGTCCACTGCCGCCCCCAAAGATGACTATTTTTTTCATAAAAATCTCTTCTTTCCTATGTAATCATAACATAATTTGGCTTTTTAATAAAAAGAATATACTTTTCTTTATACATTTTATGTATAATTTCTATTATTTTTCAAACGAAAAGAGGATATTTTCTTATCCCCTTGTTGACCAAGTCCATCCTCGTACGCTTTTTAAATTTGAAATAGATTGTTCTCCTGTTGCCTTTGTATTTGCTTTAAACGTGTAGAAACCATTCCATGTAGCATCAGTAAAGTAGTAACCATAAGATATGGCATAATGTAAGTGGGCTCCACTTGTACAAGTATCATAATACCAGGTCGAAGAGTCTCCTCCAACTGAGCCAATTATTGTTCCTTTGGTTACAACTTGTCCAATGGAAACATTAATTGATCTTAAATGGGCAAATTCTAAAGTATATTTTTGACCATTTACATAAGAATGCATATAAATAATATTTCCTCCACACTTATAGTGGTATTTTGTATAGACTATGGTTCCATTTGCTGGAGCGTAGATATTTGTTCCTGGTGTATTCCCACCCAAATCCATTCCTCCATGTGTTGCATTCCAAGCTTGGGTAACTTTTCCCTTATTTAAGGGTCTAGAAAAGTAAGCCGATCCATTGATTTTGGAATAATAACAGATATCTATGTCATCGTCATCTCCGCATCCTGCTTCTTGGTATATTTTGATTAATCCTTCTTGTGCTTGTATTTGATCGTCATAGTCTAAGCCGATGGAAGCTAAGCTATCAATATACTTATCTAATTCGTCGAGCTGTCGTTCATGTTCTGTAATTGAATTATTAAGAGTAACATTATCATTTTCTAATTGCACTTGCAGTTCTTCATTTTCTTTGATTAGCTTTTCTAAACCATCTAGTTCTTCTTGCGTATAATTAACAATTTGCTCTACAATGGCTTGCCTTTCAATTAAATCCGTAATAGATTCTGCTCCAAATATGTAATCAAGAAATATTTCTTGTGAGTTTATTTGGGTGTATTGAAAGACATCGATTACATCTTTTAACTCTTCTGTTCTGATTTTGATTTGTTCTTGACTTTCTGCGACAAGAGCTTTCGATTCTTCTACTTTATTTTCGTTTTGTTCAATAGTATTTGTAGCATCAATTATAGCATTTCTTTTGGCTTTAATTTTATTTTCTGCATCTGTTGTCAATCTCGTATTTTCATTTTTCTTTGATTTTAAATCTGCTACTTTGTTTTTGTAATCTCTTAAAGTTTCTGCTTTCACATTTATAGTAGGAAATGCGAATAAAGCAAGTAATAAGAATAATACAAAATAATTTTTCTTTTTCATCATATCTTTAAGTACTTCCTTACTGTGCCATAACTGCCTATCATACCAATTACAGCTCCTAATGCAACTAATATTAAGGATACATAGATTACGAATGGCATTGGCTCTATCATTGTAATTAAATTTGTAAATAGATGATGATCCATTTTATCATAAGCAATAATATATCCTAAAATGATTGTTGTTACTGGAACAATTGCTCCTATAAGTCCTAAGAATAAACCTTCTATTACAAATGGTAACTTTATAACAAAGTTACTTATTCCTACGAGACGCATGATCTCTATTTCACTTTTTCGTGCAAAAATTGTTAAACGAATGGTATTACATATTAAGAAAATAGTTACTACGATTAGACCTATTATTATAATCCAAGTTACTTTTTCTACTACATTAAATACAGGTATCATATTATCTACTACATCTTCGCTATATTGTACAGAATCCACTTTATTTATTTTTCTTATTGTCTCTGCTGTACTTGCTAATTCTTCTATTTCTTTTACACTTATTAAATATTCTGGTTTTAGAGGATTGTTTTCTTCTGTCCAACTATTTACAATAGTATACAGAGCCGAATTTTTATCTGTATTAGATAAAGTTTCGTCTTTTAATTGTGCTTTTGATTTGTATATAATTTGATCACTTTTAATATTTTTTATTTCGAGTAGTTTGCTTTTCACGGCTTCGATTTCTTCTTCTGTTGCATCTTTATCCACATAGACAAATATGGCTAAAGAACTCTCTAAATCTTTTGTAAATCCATTAATATTAGCAGATAATACAAAGGCAATCCCTACAATAAGAAGAGTGATTGAAGTACATATGATAGATGCCATACTTAAGCTTAAGTTTCTTGAAATACTTTTTAGGGCACTCCCTACATTTCTAAAAAAGATTCTAATTGCTTTCATCTGCCGTATATTTTCCTTTCATAGTATCGTTTGCTAGTACTCCATTATCTAAAGTTATAACTCTTTTTTTCAAGGAGTTTACGATTTCTTTATCATGTGTTACTGTTATAACTGTTGTTCCCATTTCTTTATTAATGTTTGCTATTACTTTCATAATTTCTTTTGATGTCTTTGGATCCAAATTTCCAGTTGGCTCATCACAGATTAACACTTTTGGGTCATTTACTATTGCTCTTGCAATACAGACTCTTTGTTGTTCTCCTCCAGACAATTGGTTTGGAAAACTTCTAATTTTCTCTTTTAATCCTACTCTTTCTAGTGCTTTTAAAACAAGTGGTTTTATCTCTTTTTGTTTCATTCCTGTATTCTCTAATCCAAAAGATACATTTTCATAAACTGTTAGTTTGGGTAGCAATTTGAAGTCTTGGAAGACGATTCCTAATTTTCTTCTTAGTTTATACACACGACTATTATATAATTTCGCTACATTTATTCCTCCTACCCAAACTTGTCCTTTTGTAGGTTTTTCTTCTCTATAAAGTAGTTTTACAAATGTAGATTTTCCACAGCCTGATGCTCCTGTTACAAAAACAAATTCGCCTTTGTCGATTGATAAGGTTAAATCGGCTATGGCTGTTACTCCATTTTTATAAACTTTATAACAATTCTTTATATCTATAAATTTCATATTACATCACCTTACTATTTCATTATAACAAAAAAGACCGTTTAAATAAACGGAAATTTTTTCTTGTGGTGTCCACCATACACTTCATAGCAATCACTTATAATAAAGAAAGCATGGGGGTCGATTTTTTCAATTACATTTTTAACCATGTAATAATCTCTTGTACTAATAACACACATAATCAAATCATTTGTTTCATTAGTATATCCACCTTCGGTTTTCATAATTGTATAACCTGAATGCATTTCTCTTATAAAAGATTGAATTTCTTTTGGTTTTTTTGTATGAATATAAAACATTTTACTATCAGAAATCCCTAACATAATTTTGTCAACTAAGAAACTATTGATTCCTATTATTAAAGTGGCATAGATTGCTTTATTTAAACCGAACATAACTCCACCTATGACAATAATAATAAAATTGATAATAAAGGAAGCTGTTCCTGTAGGAATTTTCAAATACTTATTTACAATTTGTATAGCGATATCACATCCACCTGTAGAAAAACCTGTTTTATAAAGAAAGCCATTTGCCATTCCAAATAGTAAACCACTTACTAATACAACAAGCAAAAAGTTATCAAGTATGATTTTTTCTGCAAGAGCAGAACAAAATCCGCTCGTTAAAGAAACAAAGAAAGGATAAAGGATAGAACCGATAATAGTCATTCCCGTTTTTCTTGGACCTAGAAAGATAAAACTAATTATAATAAAGATAATATTAAAAATAAAGATAAAGGTTGCTGGTTTAATACTAATTAGTTTGCTCAGTATTGTTGCAATTCCGCTTGTTCCTCCGATGACTAAATTATTGTGTAGCAGAAATAAATTATAGTTTATCGCTAGTATAAAGACACTAACTATCATGATAAACATACGAGGCCAAAAGTATGCAGAACAAACTTCATCGATTATTTTTTTATAATCAAATTTCATGTGCTTCACCTATTATTCATTATACTATATTTTCTATTATGTGCATATATTTAAAATGAGGTGATATATATGAATGGCGTTTATTATCCTAATCCAACTTATCCTACAGTAGATAATAATACCTATGAACAAGGATATGAAGCAGGGCAACTTGCGGATGCTCCTATGCAACAAAGTTATATCGAAAATATTTTAAGACATAATAAAGGAAAGAAAGTCAAAGCTTATGTTAGTTTTCCAGATGCTAGCGAATGGAAAGATAAAATATTTGAAGGTATTATCGAACAAGCTGGAAGAGATCATTTAATTATAAGTGATCCTCAAACTGGACATTGGTATTTGATTTTAATGATTTACTTAGATTATGTTGAATTTGATGAAAAAATTGCTTATACAGAAAAGAAACTATTTTAGTAATAAAAGCTAAAATAGTTTTTTTCTTCTCCTAATGTTGAGCTAGGACCATGCCCTGGGTATATTTTTATATCATCAGGATATTTTTTTATTTTTTCTAAACTTCTTATCATATCTTGGTCGTTACCACCTAAGTCTGTTCTTCCTATTCCTTGTTTAAACAGAAAATCGCCTGTAAACATTATTTTTTCTTTTTCAAAATAGAAAGTTTTATCTTCTTTGGTATGCCCTGGAGTATCTATTACTGTAAATAAAAAGTTTTTGCTCTTTACTTCATTAATTTCTAGTCCATATTTTTTTAAAATATCGTCTAGAGCTCCTATGTGATCTTCGTGAAAATGGCTAACTAAACATCCTATCACGTGTATATTTTGACACGCTTCGATTATTTTATTACTATCATCTCCTGGATCTATGATAATACACTCATTCCCTATTTTTGCAAGGTAACAGTTGGTTTTTAAAGGTCCAACTACAATTGTTTCTATTTTCATCTTATCACCTGCTTCATTTTATAATAAAAGCCTAATAAGGCATTTTTTAGTTATTAATTTTATAGGGTGATGCACTTGTTCCATTGCCATTTATATAAGTAATAGTTGGTTTAAGCGAAATGACTGGTCTTACTCCACCGCTTTCAGACGCGTTTACGCCTCCAACATATCCATCACTACGTACACGGAGAATAGTTGCTCTAAAATCATCGTAAAAGGTTAAAGGAGAAATAGAAAAGTTCCAAGAGGATGTATATAAATAATATTGTGAATTTTCTTCTATACTATTTTGCATTTTCCCACTCCCACCAGCTAAAATTATTTCATCTGAAGTAACAAGTCCTACTGGATAAGTTAAAGCTCCATTCCCAATGTCACTACTTACGGTAAAAATATCTTCTTTATTAATCGCCCCTAGCTTTATTGTTGTATTAGGAATGGTCTCATCATAATTATCTGTTCGCGTTCCCCAAATACGAGTTCTTGCAGCATAACTTCTTGGAAATCCTACTCCCTCTACATAATCTCTCTCATTATAAAAAGGTGTATCTTCTAAATAAGATTGATAATCTAGTAAATTATTTTGAAACCACTCATCTACAACATCCTTAATTGTGGAATTGACTGTATTATTATCATACATGTACCCAACGTATTTAGAATCGTTCTGCTCCGTATTAAAGACACTTTTTCCTATTTCTGTTGCTTCTCCTGTATTATTGCATGTCCCTTCTGTTGGTCCTCCATTATAAATCAGTTTGATTCCTCCTGTATTGGTGGTTCTTATGATCTTCCAACAGTAGTTGGCAAATAGGACATTATTGTTTTTTACATCTCCTCGGTAATAATACAAGGGATAAGCGGTATTACTTGTTTTGGATAATGTGTATACGCCTAAGCCATTTGTGTCACTTGAGATTTCTCCAAAATTGATTTCTGTATCGGGCTTCGCTTGTTTTACAATTTGATTATATAAGGAGTTTTTACTTCTTTCTACTCCTTCTGTATTGTTCTGCATGTAGTTTAGTTGACAATTTAGGTTTATTGTTATGGCTTCATTTGGTAGGATATTTGCATCAACTACGTCTTTCATTTCAATTACTATTCGTAATGTTTCTTTTTCTCCAGATGCTAATAAGTCATTCTTTTTTATTTCTACATAATCACTATAAGTTATTGTATAGTTTAAGTATTTTTGTTGACTTTCTGTTAAACTTGTATTTGTTATCGTTTCTAACTTGGCATCTATCGTTCCTTCATTTACGATATCCACATAAAATTCATAGAAGTCAAAAGGCTTTTGTAAGGGAACTGAAACAGATATAGTTGTTCTATCATTTATCACTGGTTCTGGTGTTGAAACGCTTCCTTCACGAACAACGATATTTTCTAGATGAACATTCCATGCATTTGTTGCAATTGTAGCTGTATTATTAATACTTAAGCTTTGTTGCAAATACGCATAACCAATACTTAAAGATAAAAAAATAAAAATGAAAAACAGAAATATTTTTCTTTTTTTGTTATTTCTTATACTACTTCTCATACTAAACACATCCATATTACTATTTATATTATATTTCCTAAATAATTTTTTTTCAACTTTATTTTATGATTACTCTTTTTTATGTTGACTTGCGAATGTAGTTATTCTTGTGCTATAATTTTGTTAAGAATAGAGGTTATTTTATGGCTTTTTTATATAGTTTTTTATTTATTGTTATTTTATTAGGAGCATTGGGTATTTTATATATTTATCAATACAATATGTTACAACACGCAAAGACCAAAATTGATCAAGCAGAATGCTTAATTGATGAAGCGTTACGAAACAAGTATGATGTTTTTATTCGAGCTGATCAATTGGTAAAAAAGTCTTTAAAAAGTAGCAAATCTTTTTTTCTTGATTTAGACAAATTAAAGGAAAAGAATATAAGTAATTTTGATTTGGATCGAAAAATAAAAGAATACACTTCTATTTTGAACCAAATCAAGATTGATTATGCGAAATTGGCAGAAGATAAAGGATTTAAAGAATTATTATCCGAACTTAATAAAGCAGAAGAAAAATTACAAGCCGCTAAATCTTATTATAATAAATATACAAGTGAACTAAATGATTTGGTGCGTACATTTCCTTCTAATATAGTTGCTAAAATGCACGGTATTCAAATAAAAACTTTCTTTGATGGAAAAAACTTGGAAGATACGATTGTGGATGACTTTAAATTATAAATGAGTAAAAAAAAAGGGAGCTTTTTTAAGATTTAGGCTCTTTTTTGTTAAAGTAATATTTCTATTTTTTATCTTTTATTTTTCTACGTTCCAATTAATTTCTTTTTGTCCCTTTTCTTTCAAATAAGTATTTGCTTTAGAAAATGGCTTACTGCCAAAAAATCCATAATTCGCAGAGAAAGGAGAAGGATGAGCAGATGTTATTACAAAATGATTAGGATTGGTAATATATATTTTTTTACTTTTGGCAAAGTTTCCCCATAGGATGAATACAACTGGTTCTTCTTTCGTATTTAGTACTTTGATAATGTAATCTGTAAGTAATTCCCATCCTTTATTTTTATGAGATGCTGGTTTATCTTTTTCGACAGTTAAGACACTATTTAATAAGAGAACTCCTTCTTTCGCCCAGGGTGTTAAATCACCCGTCTTTGCAGGAGTTATTCCTAAATCACTTTCTAATTCTTTATAAATATTTTGTAAAGAAGGTGGGATTTTAATTCCTTCTTGGACGGAGAAAGAAAGTCCATGAGCCTCTCCTTCTCCATGATAAGGATCTTGTCCAACTATGACGACTTTTGTATTTTTAAAAGAAGTTAACTTTAAAGCATTAAATATATAATCTTTTGGGGGAAATATAACTTTTTTCTTATATTCTTCCTCAATACCTTGGTAAAATTTTTTAAAACCTACACTTCCCCATATTATATTTAGCTTTGTATCCCAATCATTTCCTATCATAAATACTTCTCCTTTTCATTAAGCTTATCATACTTCTTTTTCTTTGTTAATAACTAACCTTTTATCCACAGAAAAATAGTAGATTTTTCTACTATTTATGATAAGTTTCTTTGTTTATTATTTTAAAAGATCGATATATTTGTTCAAGTAAGATACCTCTAAATAATCCATGAGGGAACGTAAAGTAGGAGAAAGATAGGCAAAGATTAGCGCGCTTTTTTATCTCTTCATGTAAACCATAGCTACTACCAATGACAAACGTTATTGTACTATAATGGATGAAAGTTTCTTCTATCTTTTTTGCAAATTGCTCTGAAGAAAACATTTTTCCTTCTATTGTTAGTGCAATGACGAACTCTTCTTTTTTTATATTTTTTAAAATATTGTCTTTTTCGATATCTAAATTGTTTTCATCTTTTAATTCTATCACGTCTATTTTATGATACTTGGCAATTCTTTTTTTATAGTCTTCTATTAAAGATGTCAAATAAGATTCTTTTATTTTTCCTAAACAAATTATTTTTATCATAGTTCCATCAACTCAGATTTTTCTTTTTGACGAGCACATGTTATATCTTGAAAAGGGACTTCATACTCGCTAAATATTTCTTTTATTGTTGTTAAGGCTTTTTCTTCGGTATTGTTTTGTTTACTGAGGTGAGCTAGTACAATCTTTTGCGTATCTTTTCCTATTAACTTAGCTAAATAAATGGAACTATCTTTGTTTGATAAGTGCCCATATGGTCCCATTACTCTATCTTTTAGCCATTTGGGGTAAGGTCCATTTAAAATCATTTCAATATCATGATTGCTTTCAAAAAGATAGATATTTTTATTTTTCAAATAAGGAAAATACTTTTGGTTGATATATCCAGTATCAGTTAAATAAACAATTGATTTATTATTACAAGTTAGGATAAAACTTCTAGAGTCTGATGTATCATGCGAAGTTTTTATAATATCAATGTGAAGATTTTCGATATCCATTGTATCCCCGTATAGAATAACCTTTGCATATGTATGTAAGCACTCTAATTCTTGATACATTTTTGGACTAACACATATAGTGGGGTTGTAATATTTTATAAATCCTTTTAACGCTTTTATATGATCATCGTGGACATGCGTTATCAATATATAATCTATTTCTTCTATTGCTGTGTGGATGTCTGTAAGGTTTTCTTTTATGTATTTTATGGTTGTTCCTACATCTAATAGAATTTTATGTTTTTCTGTTTCAACATAAGTTACATTTCCTTCTGATCCACTCGCTAAAACACACGTTTTCATTTACTGCCACAATTTTCTAGGATCGATTGATTTACCACCATTATAAGGTCTTCCATAGAACACACCAAAGTGTAGGTGAGTACCATATGCTAATCCAGACTCTCCCATTCCACCAATTCTTTGTCCTCTAGATACGGTTTGTCCAACTTTTACACCTATTTGGGATAAGTGAGCATATGCCGTGTAATAACCATTATTATGTTGAATAACAACGTTATATCCTGCTGAAGATCCCATCATTCCTCCATATTGTGCGCTTACTACTACTCCATCCAAGGAAGCATATATTGGCGACCCATATCCAGTTCCTGAGATATCCATACCATCATGTAATACACCCCAACGATACCCATAAGGAGATGTAACGATAGAAGGTTGGTTAGTAGGCCATGCCCATACTCCACCAGTATCTACCATACCGCCACTGATACCTCCACTCGAATGTACTTTTGTTCCTCTAACCCATATTTCATTTTGTGGAGCACTTATAGTAACTGAACTTATAATAGCTCCTCCTTGGTTTGTTTCTCCATTAATGAATTGTACACGAGATGTAATACGGTTTATTCCTGGAACTCCATCCTGTTTTTTTACATTATAATCGGTATATTGATTTTTATCATATTGTATTTCTTGTGAGTAAACAACTTCTACATCGTTGATAACTAATTCTTCATATATTAAAGATAAAACTGGCTCAATTAAGGCAACATTTATTTTATCGCCAATCGCTAAAAGGGTGTCCACACTTTTAATCTCTTCATTTGCTATAAGTAACTCACTTGTGTTTAGTTGATTTGCTTCCGCTATTTTTTCTATTGTGTCACCTTTTACTACGGTATATTCTTTTGATGTAATATTATTCCCAAATAGTAGATATTTTGTTAAATCTGTTACATCAGTATAGATTTTTTCATCAGCACTAATATAAGATTCTTTAATTGTTATATTATCTTTAAAATACATGTTTTCTATTGTATAACCAGTATCCACAATTTCAGGCTGTGTATTATTTTTATATTGTTCATACCTTTCTACTCCAATAAATGTTGTAACGACATTATTGATAGCTTGTTCAAATATTTCTTTATTTAAAACATAAATATATATTGGTTCGGCTGATTCTTCTGATTTTTTTATTGTAATTGTATATCCTTTTACGGTAAATTCTTTTTCTTCTTTTATTAAGTTGTATACGTCTTCTTCTTTGCTTAAATCATTATTGTATGTATTCGTTTTTACGATGCGAAATCCTTTTGGAGGGTAAACTTGATTGACATTGTATTCTTCTTTAATTTCAACTTGTTCTTTATTTATTAAATCATACAAATAAAGTTCATCTTCAATTAAACCAATTTTTTCTCCATCTAGATATACTTGGTATACATCTTTTGCTGTTTTATTGATTGAAACTTCTTCTATACTCACAAGTTTTTGGGCATTCGATGTAGATAAAAAACCTGCTAGTAATAAAAGGGCGCTCACCGTTGTAATTACAGCACTTTGTATAAGTCCTTTTTTATTCATATTCGTCTTCCTTATCTGTTTTTAAATAATTTCTAAAATTACTCATATTTAGCTCAAAAAGCAACTCAAATTTTCCAGTTGAACCTTTACGATGTTTCGCAATGATGATATCTGCCACTACGTTTTTAGAGGCGTCTAATTGTTCTTTTGCTTTGTAATAATCGTTTCTGTTAATAAACAAAACCATATCAGCATCTTGTTCAATTGATCCTGATTCACGTAAATCAGCTAGCATCGGCTGATTGTTTTCTCTTTTTTCAGCACTACGCGACAATTGGGCTAAGGCAATAACAGGTACTTTTAGTTCCATTGCCATAGTTTTTAATGAACGAGAAATATCCGATACTTCTTGTTGACGAGATTCTGGTCTTTTTCCACCACTTGTAACTAGCTGTAAGTAATCAATTATTACTAATCCAAGCCCTTCTTCTTTATTGGCTAGTGTACGGCATTTGGCCTTTATTTCAGAAGCTGTTATTCCTGCGTCATCGACAATTTGAATATTCGTTTCAGCAAGCTGACTATTTGCTTCGTTGATACGTTTCCAATCTTCATGTTGCATTTGTCCTGTTTGAATTTTATAAGAATCAATTTGTCCTACTGCGGAACGCATTCTATTTACTAATTGCTCTGCTGGCATTTCTAGATTGAATATTGCCACTGCTTGCTTGGTATTCTGCGCTGCATGCACTGCCACATTAAGAGCGAAAGCAGTTTTTCCCATACCTGGACGGGCAGCGATAATAATTAATTCACCTGGGTGTAGTCCTGCGGTTGCTTTATCTAAATCATAAAAACCTGTAGGTAAACCTGTTAAGTCAGATTTATTTTGTGATAATTTTTCTAGATTTTCTTGAGCAACAGCAATGGCATCTTTAATATGGATGAAATCACTGGTTTGTCTTTCTTTTACTACGTTAAGTATCTTCTTTTCTGCCTCATCTAATAAACTTGTAACTTCTTCCTCTTCTTCGTAAGAATTTGTAATAATGTCTGTTGCCGTGTCTATTAAGTTTCTTAATAAAGCTTTATCTTTTACGATTTTAATATAATAATCTAGATTTGCTGCTGTCGCCACAGAATCAATCACATCACTGATGTATTCAATTCCTCCAATAGCATTTAAATTCTTCTTTTTATCTAGTTCTTCTTTTACTGTTGTTATATCAATTGGTATTTTTTGGTCATAACAGCTTTTAATAGCTTCAAATAATTTTTTATTTGCTTCACTATAAAACATATCCGAATATAACTCTTCGCATATTTTGGTTAGGGAATTTTTATTTAAAAAGGCTACGCCTAAAACGCTCATTTCTGCTTCTAAATTTTGGGGCATTTTTCTTGCCGGCATTTTTTCACCTACTTTTTCAGTGTTACTTTTATTTCTCCTTCTACTTTTTTATGAAGTTCTATTTTGATATTATGTGTTCCTAATACATCAATAGGATAAGTAACACAAATTTTTTTCTTATCAATATCATATCCTAATTTTTTTAATTCGTCGCAAATTTGTTTAGAAGAAATTGTACCAAAAACTTTGTCTTGTTCCCCTGTTTTTACTTTAATAATAATTTCCTCTTTTTTTAGTTTTTCTTTTATTTTCTGGCATTGTTCTATATAGGCATCTTCTTCTTTTTTTCTTATATCTAGTTCAGTTGCTAATCTTTTTTTACTTGTAACAGTTGCAGGAACAGCTAAGCCATTTTTTATTAAAAAATTTTGAGCATATCCATCACTCACATCAATTATTTGGTCTTTTTTTCCTTGCTTTTTTACATCTTGTAACAAAATTACTTTCATAAAATCGCTCCTTTTTTGCATGTCTGTATTTCATTATATCAAATTTTTCCTAATTAATAAACTATTTACAACAGTTGTTAATTTAAATCTGAAGTGCAACAAAGATGCATTGAAAAAGACACATGAATA
>CAOJRT010000028.1 GCA_948442255.1 uncultured Caryophanales bacterium
ATCATTTACAAATCTTAGTGCTCAACTTCTGTGCACTTCATATTTTAAAATACATAGAATATAGAAATAAAGAAATTTTTCTTTTTTTTATTGACATTTTACAATATAACTGGTAGAATTAATTTTGTCCAGAGGAAATGGGCGATTAGCTCAGTTGGTTAGAGCACCTGCCTTACAAGCAGGGGGTCATAGGTTCGAGTCCTATATCGCCCACCATTTTTTTTGCCGACATAGCGTAACTGGCAGCGCAACTGACTTGTAATCAGTAGGTTGGGGGTTCGACTCCCTCTGTCGGCACCATTAATTGTGGGAGGATAGCGAAGTGGTCAAACGCGGCAGACTGTAAATCTGTTCCTTCGGGTTCCATGGTTCAAATCCATGTTCTCCCACCATTTCTGTATTGCCTTGTAGCCAAGTGGTAAGGCATCAGACTTTGACTCTGACATTCCGATGGTTCGAGTCCATCCAAGGCAGCCATTCTGTTCCGCTAGCTCAGTCGGTAGAGCATTTGACTTTTAATCAAAGGGTCATGAGTTCGAATCTCATGCGGGACACCATTTTTGAAATAACAGCTATTTTAGCTGTTTTTTTACTTTATTTTTGCAATTGTGTAGTTTATATGTTAGAAATTTTTTGGATATAAGGTTTAAAATGGATTTGTTGGTTGAATAAATTCGAGCAAGTAAAAATCTTCAATTTGGTTAATTATTCCTAGAATCAAATGATTTTTTTGGGAGGGAGAATTCAAATAGAATTTATAATATAACTAATGATATGTTAATTGTTATAGGTGGGATTGTCTCTAAAACAGCTAATTTATGAGGGTATCTAATTGAGCAAACGAAGTTTGTTTATATAGAGTTTTTGATGACGAGTAGGGAAAAATAAAATCTTATGAACTCTATCGCTATAATGCTTTAAGAAAAATAATTTTTTGCATAAAAAGTAAAACAAATTGTGAAAATAACATAGGAGATAACATATCGATATATTTTTTGAATATTTCTTAATACATCTGTTTTCATATTTATAAAAACATCTTGAATGGTTTCCCAATAAGGGAACTCTTTTATATCATGATTACAAATTCTAGATAAATTTTTAATACAATTATTACAATTAAAATATCGGAAGAAATATCCGTCATAGTAGTTAAATCACAAAGTAAATTAAAAAGCCGAGTAATAAAGATAGTTTTCATTTCATAAGTAATATAGCTTTTATGCCTAGCATCAGTTAGATTTTGAAATTTGTTAAATAAATCAGGGAGTTATTTTTTAATAATTAAATATAATTCTCTTAACAAATCTTTATCTTTTCTAAGTTCTCTTCTATCTTTTCTATTCATTTATAACAGCCTCTTTTATTCTTTAATAAAAGAGTATCATAAATTTAATTATTTGTATGTAACCTTTTTGTCCTTTTCCTATTGCGAAAAATTTTTACTTTTTTTCTTTGATTTAGTAAAAAAAACTTGCTTTTTGCATAAAATAAAGTTATAATGAGTTTGCATTTATGAATTGCGAGATTTATTCTTGCGCTCATAGCTCAATTGGATAGAGCGTTTGACTACGGATCAAAAGGTTAGGGGTTCGACTCCCTTTGGGCGCACCATTTTTTCGAGAAGTAGCACAGCTTGGTAGTGCACTAGTTTTGGGAACTAGGGGTCGCAGGTTCGAATCCTGTCTTCTCGACCATTTAGTAATTTTGTTCGTATTTTCGGATTTTAATACTTAAAAGTGCTGAGTTTTTATATAAAACTGGCGCTTTTTGTTTAAAAAATATTCTCTTTTTTAGTAAGTTTTTTAATTTTATAACTAACTATAGGACATTTAAGTCTTTTGTTTTTATAATTTCTATTTTGATTAGAAAAAATATTGTGATAAGCAGTGATAATGATGAAAAAAATATTGATTAAAATAATAACTTTTTATCAAATGTTACCAATTCATACTCATTCTATGTGCCGTTTTGTTCCGACCTGTTCGGAATATATGAAACAAGCAATTTTGGTTTATGGAGTTTTCTATGGATTCATTTTGGGGATGAAAAGAATATTTAGATGCCATCCGTTTGGTAAGTTTGGTTATGATCCTGTTCCTTTAAAAAGGAAAAAATGATATAATGGAGTTGGTGATTTTATGCTAAATAAGATAATAAATATTTTTATCTATTTCTTTATCGGTGCTTTTTTTGTTTTGTTTTTTTTATTTCAAAAAGATACTCTTTTAATTTTTTTCCTATTTTCGTTTCTTTGTTTTTTATTAGGTATTTGTTACATGGTGAAAAAAAATAAAATGGGTTGTCTTTCCTTTGGAGTAGGATTAAGTGGTTTTTTTACTTACTTCGTTTATATAAAAAAGATACTAGATGTTTATTCATGTATTACTTTTATGATTTGTTCGTCTGTATCTCTTATTTTGTTCTTTACACTTTTGTTTTATTTTCTTGCAAAATATTATTATAAAAAAGAGTTTTCTATTGTAGTAGATGGAGAAGTTGTAGACTTAATAAGAAAAAAAGACTCTAAAAAGGAACTGTATAAACCTATATATTCTTACACTATTGATAATTTAAATTATACTGTTGAATATATAAAGTTTTTAAAATTTTTGATTCCTAATATTGGGGATAAAAAGAGAATGTATGTTCATCCAAATGATCATTTGAATGTTTATTTTATGCCAGAAAAAATGGAAATTATAGTTAATTTATTTACTTGTTTAACTTTTATTATATTACCTATTATTATTATAGTTAGTTTATTTTGAATACTCTTCTTGGTTTACAAAATGAATTAATTATAATTGAAAAAGAACATTATATTATCATGGATTCTTATATAAAAGGTATGCTTCTTTACGAGGATATAAGAAGATTTGAAAAATTATTGTTTTCCTTTCGGACTGCATTGTTTTCCTATATTCCTAATGTTGAAGAACTCTTAGTTGTAGCAAAAATGAAAAGTAAGGTACAACATTATAATACAGACGTTTTAGAAGATGAAGATGTTTTGAATCTGGCTTATAAAAATTCATATGGGTATACAGAAAAGTTATAGCAGAATAATTTTTCTTTTTTTTACCCATAATGATGGTATAATTAGATTATTCCCTTTTGAAAAGGTTGTGAATTTTATTTTATGAAAAAGAGATTTTTATTCTTATTTATAATGCTAATGTTTGTAGGAATGCTACCTATAAAAGCGTTTGTAATAGGAGATTGTGATGTTATTGCATCTTATAAATTGAATTCAAGTCAAGACAAGGATTCTTATATATGTAAAAATAAAGATTATCAAACTACAAATGCTACTTTATCTTATAAAAAAAATAGTAGCATTATCCATTTCAATAATTTAAATATATATTCAATGCAACTTTATGGTGAGGACATTACTCTTGAAATAGAAGGGAAAAATACGATTGCCTTATTGCATATTACCTCATCTTTTCAAGTAAATGGAAAAGGAAATGTGAAGTTTAAAGAAGGCTCTTTTGTAAAAAAAGTTGTTCAAGGGGAACCTGTTTATAAGTTTGTCTATAAAAATAAAGTTGTATTGACAAATCAAAATCAGCCATATGTTGGAACCTTGTCTTCTTTTGAAGAAGATTATAGTACTTTACAATCTGTAAATAAATTACCTCCACATTTTTTGAGTACTGATTATGAAATGTTACAAGAGTTGGATTATACCAAAATGACAAGTGTTCCTATTTCAACTGTATGGCTAGATAAAAATGTAAAATCTTCTTTGGAAAAAAGTATTGTTGATGGCTATGGTGTCTTAACTTACGTTGCTCGTCGTACCTATAGTCAATTGGAGAGTGAGGATGTTATTTTACTTACAGAGGATAAAATAGATTCTAATTATGCTTTAGTTGTCAACAATTTAGAAAATGAGGTTATAAAAAAGGACGTTGAAAAGTCTTTAGATGGTGATGATACAAATTTAGTTAGTTTATATGATGTTAGTGTATACAATGGAAAAAAAGAAGTTTCCATGAAAGAGGGAAACTATACTGTAAAAATAAAACTGCAAGATTCTTTATCTGATTATGAAGATTATCAGATTATATATATTAATGATGAAGGAGTTATCGAAGAATATATTGATGCTTCAATTGAAGGAGATTATATTGTATTTTCTACATCTCATTTGAGTCAATACGGAATTGTGGCTAAGGACGCAGTTTCTATACCTTTGCCTAGTGAAAATTCTTCTTCTACTGGCTTTTTGCTAAAGGTATCCTTTTTATTTATGATTGTATTTCTTTTTGTTATTTGTATTTTCTTTTTAGCAGTAAAAGCAAATGTTATGCCAAGAAAAAAGAAAAGAAAAAAATTATAATGCTGGAAAAGATATTTCTGAAAAGGAATTTCTTTTTTTGTTCTTGTGTTATAATGTTTACATAAGTATATTTATTAATTTTCTTTTAATTATTTTATACAGTCATATTTGTTCTAGGGAGGAGATGTTTTATGTTGAAAAGAAGTGCAGGAATATTGCCTTATAAATTAGAAGATGGGGAATATAAATTTTTGTTGGCGCATCCTGGTGGACCTTATTGGCAAGGAATTGATAAATGGAGCATTTGCAAGGGAGAAATTCTTAAAGGAGAGAAATGTTTACAAGCAGCTATTCGTGAATTTCAAGAAGAAACAGGACAACTAGTAGAAGGTAAGTTTTTCTTTGTTGGAAGTGAAAAACAAAAAAGTGGGAAATTAATTACTATTTTTTCTAC
Source organism: uncultured Caryophanales bacterium (assembly GCA_948442255.1). Taxonomy (GTDB): domain Bacteria; phylum Bacillota_I; class Bacilli_A; order RF39; family UBA660; genus Coprovivens. The sequence continues at coordinate 4,746 of CAOJRT010000028.1, forward strand.
CTTTGCTGAAATTGATATCTCTTCTATGACATCGAATACTTTTTTTCTTGAATATCCTAAAGGTTCTGGATTAATTCATTCTTTTGTAGAAATGGATGCAATTAAGTGGTTCACTTATGAAGAAGCATATGAAAAGATATTTCAAGGACAAAGGGGGATATTAAATAAATTAAAATGCTTGTTAGATTCTTCTCGTGGTAAAATATAATTCATGGAGGTATGTTTATGTATTTCATTTTAGCAAACTATTTTTTGTTATTTCTTCTTTATGCTTTTATGGGATGGTGCATGGAAGTGATAGTTGTTTATTTTTCTACAAAAAAGTTTGTAGATAGAGGCTTTTTAATTGGACCTATATGTCCTATTTATGGTTTAGGTTCTTTATTAATTGTCATTTTATTGCAAAAATATGTTGGAGACCCACTTGTTTTATTTGTTATGTCTGTTTTAATTTGTTCTTTTTTAGAATATTTTACAAGTTATCTTATGGAGAAATTATTTAAAGCTCGTTGGTGGGATTATTCAAATAAGAGATTTCATATTAATGGTCGTATTTGTTTAGATAATTGTGCAGCTTTTGGTATTTTAGGAGTTTTAATGTTATATTTTGTAAATCCATTTTTTACGAATATACTTTATATGTTTCCATACTGGTTACTTTATACTTTAGCAGCTTTGTTCTTTTTGTTTTTTGTTATAGATAATCTCGTTTCTTTAAAAATAATAACTGGTTTTAAAAATGTTGCTAAATCTATACATAAAGATAGTACAGAAGAGATTACAAAAAAGGTTCGTGAGAAATTGGTTGATAAAGGAGGCTTATATAAGCGACTTGTTTCTGCTTTTAATTTTGAAGCCAGTGAAAAACTACTGAGAGATATTCAATTACGAGTAAGTAATACTTTGCACAAAGCTCAGGAGTCGGCAAAAGCAACTTTAAAAAGAGAGAAAGAAAACGCAAAAAAAAGAAGTAGGAGATAAAAATGTTAAAAAAGAAAACTATTTTTCAGAAAATTGATCAATTTTTAAGAAGACACGGACATGAAAAAGTGTTTTCTCTTTATCTTGATAATTATAATGGAAATTATATTTATGTAAGATTTGATTATGTAAAAAAAGTAAGTGCTTACAAAGTTTTGTGGTTTGACTTACAATTTATTGATATTAGACATTTAGACGATTATTTAAATATCCAATTGGTAACAAATGTACTTGCAGATAAAATTGTTGCTATATTAGATTGTATACAATACGAAAGTTCTTATATGTTAAATGATAAAATAATGGGAGATCGTGTTGAAATAGTTAGTTATCAAAAAGGGGAGCCAATCGAATTTGTTTTTTCACGCTTTTTACCATCAAGCTTGAAAGAATTAGTTGATCCCATTGCTATTCTATTTACTTATCTTCCTCGTAGCATGGAATGCTTTTTGAATGAAATATTTGGTATCCTAGATGGAGTTGAAGAGCGATATAATGCTTTAAAACCTATTTCTTTTGATATCATGCATGGAAATATAGCGTCTTTATTTAGAAAAGAAATGGTAAAAAAGGGAGAATCTTTATTTGCAGAGGAGCGGATTTCTTTTATAGAAAAATTGAATAATAAATATATAGCTATAATCGAAGATGAAAAAACTTCTTTAATTATTATTGAATTGATAGATGAGGAACATGTTTTGTTATGGTGCAATTGTGAAGAAGTTGTATATTGTGAACATATTTATGCAGTTTTACTGGCTATACGAAAAAAGATAAAGAAAGCATTTTATAAAGTAAAGTATATTGGTAAGGAACAATCTTTATTGGATAAGATTACGGATGGTATGTTTAGTTTGTGTTTTAGTGTAGAGGGGGAGAATCTTTTTTTGATAAGTAATGACGGGGAAATTATTAAAGCACCCTTTTTGAAAGATGGAAAAATTGTTTTTGAAGTTTTGGAAGATGATGATGATTTAAATCTTTCCCATTATATAAAAAATTATGAGAAAGAATAGTTTTTTTTCATCTTTTTGAAAGGAAAATAAGAGGTGTGAAAGATGGAAAAGATTGATAACTATTATTAGGAAATATTGTGTATTAAGCCTAAAAAGATAAAGTGCTATTATTCTTTATTTTGTAATTACTTCTCTAGATTATTTTTATAATTGTTGAAATATAAAAAAATAGGTATTTTAAATGCTTGTTTTTTTTTATATAATAGGGGTGGTGGTAACTATGATTTTTAGTTTTTCCTCTTTCTGTAATAGAGTAAAAAAAAATAGTGAAAGAAAAGTAAAGTATGTAGTTTATGGAAGCTATTATGGTTATACGTGGATAGCATTTCTTCTTTCTTGTTTCTTTCTAGATTTTGTACTCTATTCTCACTATTTTCTTTTTTTCTTTTTTCTCATTTTTTTTCTTCTGTTGTTTTTTATATCCACAAGAAGAATGGGATTTGGTATGGGGGAAGAACATTTCTTATTTGTGCGGTTTGGACATTTTCGTTTTAAAGAAAAGGAGATTTATGAAATTCTTTTTGATAATATTAAATATTTACAATTTGTATCTTTTTTTGGATTTCATTTTGTAAAGATGTCCTTTCTTGATAATACGGGAAGATTTAAGAAAATTCATCTCTTTTATCATTCTATTGTTATTGGACTTAGTGTGACAGAGCAGAAAAGAAATGGTCTTAAAATTACGGAAAAATTATTAGAGTTACAAAAGATTTTGGACCGAGGTGACTTTTGATGTTGGAAATAAAAAAATATTCTTTAGAATATATAAAAGGGAAAAAAGTAATAAACAAATTAAATTTATATGTTAAGGAAGGGGACATATATGCTTTTGTAGGAAGAAATGGAGCAGGGAAAACTTCGACTATCAAATCGATTGTAGGAATTAATCATATTACAGAAGGTGATATCTTGTTAGATGGTATTAGTATTTTGAAACAACCAATAGCGTTTAAAAAAAGAATTGCTTATGTACCTGATACTCCTATATTATATGAGCATTTAACAGGAATTCAATATTTACTTTTTATTGCGGATATGTATGATTTAACAGAAGAAAAAAGAGATACTATGATTCAAACTTATGCGAAAACATTTGAACTTTATGAAGATTTAAATGATATAATTGAAAGTTATTCTCATGGGATGAAGCAAAAATTAGTTTTGGTTGCAGCTTTTCTTCATGATCCAAAATTGTATATTTTAGATGAACCTTTTGTTGGTCTCGATCCAAAAGCTTCATTTACTTTAAAAAAATTATTAAAAGAGAAGGCAGAACAAGGAAAAATAATCTTTTTTTCTACTCATGTACTTGAAGTAGCAGAAAAATTATGTAATAAAATTGCTATTTTGAAAGAAGGTAAGTTGGTTGTTGATGGCGAAATGAAAAAAGTGCTTCAAGAACATTCTTTGGAAGAACTTTTTATGGAGTTGGTTGTTGATGACTAAGATAATTCATTTAATTTATATTCATTTACTTTCTTTGTTTGGTATTAACCGAGTTGTAAAAAATGTTCATGAGGGAGAGTCTGCTCGCTTTGAATTTAAAACAATTCTTTTTATTATAATTTCTCTTTTATATTGTTTTTTGTTTTATATTTTGTTACAAACTTTTTTTACGGATGGTTTTTTAATTCTTCCTATTGCCTTTTTATTTTCTTCTATTTTTTGTTTATTGTATGATTTTAATCAAGTGAAAGCTATCTTGTTTCAGGCTGAGGATACCCTTTTTCTTTTTAGCCTACCTATTGATAAAAAAGAAATTGTTTTAAGTAAATTGTTTACTATTTATTTTAAAAATATATTCTTTGCTTTTCTTTTTATGATATCGGCGCTCTTAGCGGCTCGTTTTACTTTACTTCTTAATCAGACTTTTATTTTGCTTTTTCTTGTTATGATTTTATTTATACCTGTCTTACCTATTGTAATAGCAAGTATTTGTTTTTATGCTAATTCTTATTTTAAGATGCATTTTTTGAAATTAAGAGTTGCTCTTTTTATTTCTATATTTGTTGTTTTGTGTTTTTTTCTTTTCTTTATTTTGCCTGATGTTTACATAACAAGGTCGAATATAATGTTTTTAATATCTAAGTTATGTCGTCTCTATCCTATTTCCTATTTGTTTTCTCAATCTTTATCTCAAATGAATCTATTTCTTTTTTTCGCCTATTTGATGATTCATATTGGAATTATCTATTTGTATATTGTTTTTCTTTCTTTTGATTATCCAAAAATTTGCTCGGTAATGAGAGGGCGAAAGAAAAAATCCTTTATTGTTTATAAAAAACGTAGTAATAAAAAAAGATTTTTTGGATTGGTGCATAAAGAACTCGTGTATTTGTTTTCTTATTCTCTTTATTTTAAAAATTCTTATTCTCTTACTATTATTGGAAGTATTTTTCTTGTTTTTATGTTCCTTATTTTACCTTATCGTTCTTATGATTCTTTCCTTTCTTATTTTAATTTGTTTGGACCGCTTGTTCTTAGTGTGATTGCTTCTTTAGGACTTAGTGGAATTCATGCTTTTTCTTTAGAACGAAAAAATTTAGATATGCTTGGAAGCTTCCCTGTTTCTTTTGGTCAAGTTTTTTTTGCTAAAATGCTAACTAATTTTCTTCTTCTATTTGTTCTTATTTTATTTAATGCAACTTTCCTTATGTTAGTGGTAAAACCTAATACATTTGTAATTGTTATGCTTTATGTACTTCCTATTTTTGTTTCTCTTTTTCATATTTTCTTTTCTTTATTGTTGGATTCCTGTTTTATTGATAAAGCGAATCAAAGTGAAAGTGCTATTATAAAAGAACGTTTACTTCCTATAGTTCCAATTTTTTTGTCTTTTTCATATCTTGTTTTTCCTTTTCTTTTTCCAAATGTTCTAGGATATAAATATATATTGGGTAGTCTTCTTGTTATTAGTATTAGTGAAATTATTTGTTGTCTTTTATTTTATTTTGTGGCAAGAAGAAAACTAATAAGGAAAATATTTTATTCTTAGATTTTGAGAAAGATTATATAGTTTAATACTTAATGAAAAAAAAGGAATTCAATGATATAATAATAAGGCAAGGGTTTAAGTTTCTTTTTAGGAGATTTTTGTGAAACCATTTGTTAGATAGAGATGAGAATATGAAAGAAAAATTAAATAATAAGTATTTGGCATGGGGACTTACTGTTTTTTGTGTTGCAGCGGCTTTGATGTTGTTATTTTTTGCTATATATAGATGGAACTATATTTATAATGCTTTTATAACCTTTTTAAATATTGTTATGCCTTTTATATTTGGTTTAGTTATTGCCTATTTAATGAATCCTGTTGTCTGTTTTTTTGAAAATAAGATTTTTTATAAGATAAAGAATGGGAAGAAAAGAAGGATTAAGATTGCTAGAGTTTTATCTATTACTACAAGTAGTATTATCTTTTTGGGTTGTTTATTTGGGTTAATTAGTTTCTTTATTCCTGAGTTAATTAAGAGTTTAGATATGTTTATTCAAAATTCCAATACATATTTAAACAATAGTAAAGACTTGCTTATGAGCTTTTTTGGAGGAAGAGGAGCTATTGAGGAATTCATTAATAATAATTACGATACTTTCCAGAAGTTTTTTGTTAATTGGTTAAATGAAGGTTTCTTAAATGATATGATGACGAATTTGGGAAATAGTATTTTTGGCACTTTGAAGTTTTTATATAATTTTATAATTGGTTATATTATATCTATTTATGTTTTATATGATAAAGAAAAGTTTAAGGCACAAACAAAAAAGCTGTTATACTCTTTGTTTGATGACGATAAGATTAATCTTATTTTAGATAATGTGAAGTATACCGATAAGATTTTTAGTGATTTCTTTTCTGCTAAGTTATTGGATTCTTTAATTATTGGTGTCATTTGTTTTTTCGCAATGCTTATTTTTGATATGCCATATGCTCTTATTATTGCTGTTGTTATAGGAGTTACGAATATTATTCCTTATTTTGGACCATTTATTGGAGCAATTCCTAGTGCTATTTTGATTTTATTAGTTGATCCTAGTAAATGTATTTCCTTTATTATCTTTATTTTTGTTTTACAACAATTTGATGGGAACATTTTGGGGCCTAAGATATTAGGTGGAAAAACAGGTCTTAGTAGTTTCTGGGTACTCTTTTCTTTGTTGATATTTGGTGGTTTATTTGGAGTCGTTGGAATGATTATTGGTGTTCCAATTTTCTCTATTCTCTATTCATTTGTTAATGGTTTACTAAAAAAGAGATTGTCTCATAAAGACTTACCTATTGATTCAAAAGATTATGAAGAACTTAAAGATTATAAAAAAGTTAAAAAAAGTAAAGTGGTTTAGTTATTCTTTTTAGAAACACTACTAGTGTTGTTTTTCTTTTCTTGTGATACAATAAGGCTAGGTGGTGTTATGGAATTAAATAAAGTGAGAGCAAATATGGAAGTTAAAAATCATTATTTAGCTTCCTATGCTTGTAAAGATAAAGACGCTATACGTTTTATGGCGATAGATGATAATGATTTTAGAACTCCTTTTTTTAGAGATATTGATCGTATAGTTTATAGTTTATCTTATACGAGATATATGGATAAAACACAAGTTTTTAGTTTTAATGATAATGACAATATAAGTAAACGTATGACTCATGTGCAGATGGTTAGTAAGATTGCTCGTACTATCGGTAGAGCATTAAAATTGAATGAAGATTTAATTGAAGCTGCCGCTTTAGGTCATGATTTAGGTCATGTTCCTTTTGGGCATGCGGGGGAGAGAATTCTTAATGAAATAAGTAATGCACATGGGGAGGGGAATTTTAATCATAATATTCAGAGTGTACGTACACTTTTGTATGTAGAAAACAATGGAATAGGAAGTAATATTACTTTACAAGTTTTAGATGCTATCATGTGTCATAATGGGGAGTTAGAACTTTTAAAATATTATCCTAAAAAGAAGACAAAAGAGGAATTTCTTGCTCTATATCATGCTTCTTATCAGGACCAAAGTCTTATTAAAAAACTTGTTCCTATGACACTTGAAGGTTGTGTTGTTCGTATCAGTGACATTATTGCTTATATTGGAAGAGATATAGAAGATGCAACTCGTATGGGAGTAATTACTTTAGAAGAGATACCTCGTGAGATTACTTCTGTTCTTGGGGTTACAAATAGAGAAATTATTAATACCATAATTATTGATTTAATTGAAAATAGTATAGGAAAAGAGTACTTGTCTTTAAGCCCTTCTATTTTTTCTGCTATAAAAGAGTTAAAAAAATTTAATTATGAACATATATATTATAAGGCGAATACCGAAGAGATGTTGAACTTATATGAAAAGATGTTTAAGAGTGTTTTTGATGATTGCTTAAAAGCAATAAAAGAGAATAATAGAGACAAAAATATATTTAAAGTATTCTTAGACGATATGGATGCTACTTATTTGAAGGAGACGAGTGATACTCGTAAAGTAATAGATTATATTGCGGGTATGACGGATGATTTTTTAGTAAGTGAGTATAATCTTATTAATTAAGATTGATTTTCTCTTTAATAAATATTATAATTGAGTTAAGCGATACTAGTCGCAAAATGTAGAGGAGTTTTATATGAAAAATGTAGAAAAAAAAGATACTACTGTTGAAAATAGTAGTACAAATACTGGTTCAAATACTACACAAAAAGTTGCTGATTCAGTAAAAAGTACTAGTGCACAAGTTGTAGATGCTACAAAGAAATTTTCTGATAGAGATTTTGGTAAATTTAAAGGAAAGCATGTACTTATTGTAGCATTAGTAGCTGTGGTTTTGGTTGTATTTTGCTTATTTGCTAGTTCAGGAAGCAAGGGAGTAGCTTATCCTGTAGTCTTTAGTGATGACGATGGAAATTTATATTTGATGGGAGAAAAAGCAAAATCTAAAGATAATGCGATTAAACTAGCTTCAGATAGTTCTACTTCTTATGTTAGATATGCAAATACTACTGACAGATATGTTTTATTTATAAAAAATGGAGACTTATATCTATATGACGCAAAGAAAAAAGACGAAACAACTAAGATTCTTAGTGAAGTATCTGAATTTTACTTTACTAATGATGATAAATATATAGTTGCTACTGATGAAGATAAGAATATTTATTCTTACAATTTTAAAGGAGATAAACAAAAGTTAGATTCTGATTCTGAAATTATAAGAATTAGCAATACACAAGTTGTTTATGAAAAAGATGATGCGCTTTATATTAGAAGTTTAAATGCTAAAAAAGATGATAGACAAAAAATTACTGATGATTATATCACAAGTAATATTAGAGTTAGTGAAGATGGTAAACGTGTTCTTTATTTAAATGATGACAGAGATTTATATGTTTATTCTGTAAGTAAAAAAGATAAAGAAAAAATAGCTAGTGAAGTATCTTCTTATTATTGTAATGAGGATTGTACAAAATTATATTATGTAAAAAATGATGAAGATCATGCTATTTATTATTATGATGGAAAGAAGGATACAAAAATTGTAAGTTCTTGCGAATCTTTATTAGATGTAGATGTTGATAGTGAAATTGTTTTATTTTCAAAGAAGGATGATAAAACATATACTATATTCATGCAAAAGGGTTCTAAAGAAGCTGTAAAGGTAGAAGAAGATTTAAAAGAAGCTACTGGATATATTTATGAAAATGGTATTTATTATGAATCTGATGGAGACTTTAAATATGCTTCAATTACTGGAAGCAAGATAGGTAAAGTTTCGACTGTATTAACTGATGTGGAAAATGCAGTAGAATATAATGGTGGTATTGCTGTTATTAGTGATGTCGACAAAAAATCAAATGGTACTTTGTCTTTTGTATCTAAAGGAAAAGCTAAGAAAATTGATAGTGATGTTTACGCTTCAAGTAGTGCTTTAAAAGTTAGCGAAGATGGAAAAAACGTATACTATATAAAAGATTATAGTTCTACTTCTGGAGATTTATATGTTACTAATGGAGGAAAAGGAAAGAAAATTGATTCTGACGTTTATACTTTCCAAGTAGCAAAATCTAATTTACTTTATTATATAAAAGATTATAGTTCTACAAATAGAAAAGGGGATTTATATAGATTTACTGGTAAATCTGTTAAAATTGCAGAAGATGTAAGATCTATTGCTAGTATCCCTGCGCAATTTGATGCAAATAAATAGGTTCTTCTGAACCTTTTTTTTGTGATATAATAAAAAAAAGATTGGTATTTTGTCCTTTTTCAGGTTGAAGCTTATCTTTTAGTAAATCATAGTTGTTTGTTTTTCTTCGAATAAACACTTTTCTATTCTTTCTCTTTGCGAATTTGAATATAGTAAAAGAAAGAGACCTTAGCTTGTTTCTATTTTCTCTTTTTCTTCGTTTTACTTTATTTCGTCGCTAAATTTCGGGTGAAAATGTATTATAAAGTGGTGAAAATTAAACATACTATAACAAGAGGTGACTTATGGAATATAAAGTTTATGATTGTGGGTATATGAAAATTCATACAATAAAAACGGATAAATTTAAAAATTGCTCTATGGAAATTATGTTTCAGAATCCATTAGTAAAGGAACATATAACAGAAAACAATGTTCTTGTCGATATGTTGATGTATTCAAGTGAAGCTTATAAAACCAAGAGAGAAATGGCTATTGCTCTTGAAGATTTATATAGTGCGAGTGTTAGAGGCGTGTGTACGCGTCTGGGAAATAGTACTATTCTTTCTTTCGTTACTGATTTTTTAAATCCAAAGTATTGTGATCAAAATTATTTAGACAATGTTCTTTCGTTTTCTTTTGATACGTTATTAAAGCCTAATTTGGTAAATGGAGAATTTGATAGAAGAAGTTTTGGAATTATAAAAAACAGAATTAAAGCGGATATAGAGTCTTTAAAAGAAAATGCTGTTCGTTTTGCTTTTCGTAGAAGTTTAATCCAAATGGATGAAGAAAGTCCTAGTAGTTACTCAATGGTAGGAGATATCAATGATTTAGAATTTATTACTCCTGCTAGTTTAATAGAAACTTATCATCGCATTTTAGATACATATACTTGTGATATTTATGTTATTGGGGATTTAGATATGGATCAGGTTGTATCTATTATTAAGAAAAAATTTGTATTAAAGGAAAACAAGAAAGATAAAATTCCTTTGTATGTAGCAAATCAAAGCAGAAAAAAAACTATTGATGTAGAAGAAGCAGGTCGCTATGAACAAGATATTTTTGTTATGATTTATAATTTAGAAGAACTTACGAAAAGAGAAAGAGACTTTGTTATTCACTTGTTTAATATTATTTTTGGTAATGGAAGTTTAACTTGTAAACTTTATAAATACTTAAGAGAAGAAAATTCTTTGTGTTATAATACTTCTAGTATGTATCAAAAATACGATCAACTTTTAATGGTTTATGCAGGTATAAATAAAAAAGATAAAAAGAAGTGTATAAAGTTAGTTACTAAGGCATTAGAAGAGATGCAAAAAGGAAATTTTCCTATAGAAGAGGTAGAAAATGCTAAAAAAATGGTTATTTCTTCTTTAAAAATGAGTGAAGATAGCTTAGGTGGTATTATTAATAATTATTTATTTTATGAATTAGATAATCTTCCTACTTATGATAAACGTATAAAAGAGTTTTCTCGTGTCACGAAAGAAGAAATTATGGAGCTAGCTAGTAAGATTAAACTAAATACGATTTATTTGTTAAAGGGGGAAGAGTAATGCAAGAGATTGTTTTAAAAGGAATAGATGAGAAGCTATATTATGATACTTGTGAGAATGGGCTCCCCGTTTATATGTGGGTGAATGAGAAAGTAAATAATTTTTATGCTACTTTAAGTGTTAAATATGGTTCTATTGATACGGAATTTAAAAATACAGATATGAAGAAAATGATTAAAGTTCCTGATGGAATTGCTCACTTTTTAGAGCATGTGAATTTTAATGAGGGAGAAGGGGTTACAGCACATGAATATTTTAATGAATTAGGGTCTTCTATTAATGCGTTTACTACTTTTCATTTTACTTCTTATGAGGTTTTTGCTTCTACGCATTTTGGACAAAATATAAGTCATTTACTAGATTATGTACAAACTCCTTATTTTACAAAAAAGTTAGTAGAGAAAGAAAAAGGGATTATTTGTGAAGAAATTCGGATGGGAAAGAATAATCCAGGACATAAACTTTATTACGGAATGAATCAAGCCTTATTTTCTCAAGATAAAAGACGAGTTTTAGTTACTGGGGAAGAAAATGATGTAAAGAAGACAACTTGCCAAGATTTACAACTTGTTTATGATACTTTTTATCATCCTAAGAATATGTATCTTGTTATTACAGGTAATTTTAACCCTTATGAAGCAATGGGAATTGTTAAAGAAAATCAAAATAAAAAGGAATTTCCACCTTATAAAAATCCCGAAAGGAAGAAAGTGGAAGAACCTTCTGAGGTTGTTTTACCATATCAGGAAATAGAAGCGAATGTAGAGATTCCAAAAGTAAAAATTTGCTATAAGATGAAAAAATCTTTATTTGAAAGTTTTGACGATGATTTAATTAACATTTATTTGAGTGTTATTTTACGTAATAATTTTGGAACAACTTCTTTGTTAAAAGAAGATTTGTTAGAAAAAGAACTTGTTACAAGTATTGGTGCAAGTCGCGATTTGTTTGGAGATATTGTTACCATTGAAATTAACATGGAAACTCGTTATCCAGAAGAGGTTATACCGATTGTGGAAGAGAAGATGGAGAATTTATCTATTACAAAGGAAGAAATAAAAAGAAGAATTAAGGCCAATATAGCAGCTTTAATTAATGATTATGATGATATTGAGTATGTAAATAGTGATATTTCTGATCAACTTGTGACAAACGGAAAAGTATTAGATAATCTTTATGATATTTATAATTCTTTAAATTTGAAAGATGCTAATACTCTTATTAGTCAAATTGATTTGCGTAATAAGAGTGTGGTAAAGCTAATTCCATTTAAAGAGAAAAAAGATAATAAAAAAATTCGATGAAGTATCGAATTTTTTTATTATCTGTTATAGAACTCAACAATAAGTGTTTCGTTAATTTCTTGATTTAGTTCACTTCTATCAGGTAATCTTAAATACTTACCAGACATTGTTTTTTGATCAAATTCAACGAATGCTTTACGACTTACACAAGTTTCTACAGCTTCTTTGATAGCTGGATGTTCTAAAGAATTTTCTTTTACTGCGATAACATCGCCAACTTTTACTTGGTAAGAAGGGATGTCTACTTTTATTCCGTTTACTGTAATATGTCCATGATTAACCACTTGTCTTGCAGCTCTTCTTGTTTTAGCTAAACCTAGACGATAAACCATATTATCTAATCTAGATTCAAGTAAGTTAAGAAGGTTATGACCAGCAGTTCCTTTCATTTTAGAAGCCTTATCAAATAATTTATGGAATTGTTTTTCATTTAATCCATACATTAATCTGATTTTTTGTTTTTCAGCTAATTGGATACCATATTCACTTGATTTACGTCTCTTGTCGTTTCCGTGAGCTCCTGGAGCATAGGGACGACGAGCTAATTCTTTTCCATTTTCAAGAATAGAAAATCCTAGACGACGTGATTTTTTGTATACAGGACCAGTATATCTTGCCATATTTTATTCTCCTTTCTATCATTTTGATATATAGGATTGCTAGCCAAAAGTTATAGGGAGTTTGTTTTGGTATTTTTTCTAAGGCAGCCTTAGATACTTATACACCTAAACGTAACAAACACTTTATAATTCAAACTAGCGCTGCCAAATACATCGCATAATTAATTATACATGAAATAGTAAAAAAGTCAATTGGAATGGGGATTTTTTTAGGGCAACCGCATAAAAATAGTCAATAAAAATTTAAAAAAGAGTGAAAATAAG
>CAOJRT010000029.1 GCA_948442255.1 uncultured Caryophanales bacterium
AAACAGCTATTTCCTTTTTTTATTTGCAATTTTTTTATTTTCCATAAAAAAAGATGGTTTATTTGCCATCTTTATCATGTATTTCTTTGATAATTTTTTCTATATTGTCTCCATAAACAACTGAGTTATCATACGAAAACCTTATTTTAGGTATATGTCTTATCTCAATTCGCTCTGCTATTTTATTTCTTAAATAACCTGCTGTTTCATCATTGAGTTCTTTTTCTACCTCTTTTTTATCTCGCTCTAATTGGGTAGTAAAGTAGACTTTTGCTAGTCCTAAATCATTTGTGACAACACAACCTGTAATATTAATTTCTTTTAATAGAGAATCATTTGCTTCTAAGGCACAGATAGCACTCAATTCCTGAGCAATTTGGGAACCAATTCTTTTTAATTTGATTTGGTTCATCTTTTTACCTCTATCATTTCATACACTTCTATTAAATCGCCAGTTTTAATATCAGAATAATTCTCTAAAGTAATACCGCATTCGTAACCTTTTTTCACGTCTTTTACTTGGTCTTTTTCTCTTTGAAGAGTTGATATCTTTGTGTCTACAACGACAATTCCATCTCTTATTAAACGAGCCTGAGCGCCATTTTTAACAATACCATCTTGTACATAAGAACCTGCTATGTTTCCTACTTTAGAGAATTTAAATAATTTTCTAATTTCAACTGTACCTATTGTTTTTTCCTCATATTCGGGTGCTAGCATTCCTTTCATAGCAGCTTCCATTTCTTCAACTAATTTATAAATGATTGTATAAAGTCTTATATCTACACCATATTCTTTTGCTATTTCTTTTGTACTATTAGATGGAGAAACACAGAAGCCTAAAATAATGGCATTAGAAGCATTGGCTAGAACCACATCACTTTCTGTGATTGTGCCTATTCCACTTCTTATGACTTTTACTTTTACTCCATCTACATCAATTTTTTCTAATGCATTTTTGACAGCTTCTTCTGAACCACGAACATCTGCTTTTAATACCACATTAATTTCTTTTGTATCTGAATCAATAGAGGCGAATAAAGTATCTAATGTTAAAGCTTGCTTTTGAAATTTGTTTTCTCTAGCTAATATATTACGTTTATCAGCCACTTCTTTTGCTTGTGCTTCTGTTTCAAAAGCCATAAATTTGTCTCCCGCAGAAGGTGTTGCAGATAGTCCTGTAATTTCTACAGGAGTCGCTGGACCTGCCTCTACTATAGAAGCGCCGCAATCATCTTTCATAGTTCTTATTTTTCCATAAGTTGTCCCTACTACAATAGGGTCCCCTATACGTAAGGTTCCATTTTGGATAAGTAAAGAGGCTACGCCACCTATATTTTTATCCATTTTTGATTCTATTACAGTTCCAAGGGCATATCTTTGTGGATTCGCTTTTAACTCTTGCATTTCTGCAATCGCTAGGATAGTTTCTAATAATAAGTCAATTCCTTCGCCTGTTTTGGCTGATATATCCACAAATGGAATGGATCCTCCCCACTCTTCTGGAGTGATATTGTGTTCTGCCATTTCCGTCCTAATACGTTCTGGTCTTGCATCTGGTTTGTCGCATTTATTCACCGCTACAACAATTGGGACATTTGCGGCCAAGGCATGATCAATTGCTTCTTCAGTTTGTGGCATTACACCATCATCGGCTGCTACTATAATAATAACAATATCTGTAATACTTGCTCCACGAGCACGCATTTCTGTAAATGCTGCGTGACCAGGAGTATCAATAAATGTCACTTTATTACCATTATGCTCGACTTGATAAGCACCAATAGCTTGTGTAATTCCACCATATTCGGAATCAACTATTTTACTCTTTCTAATAGAATCTAATAATGTTGTTTTTCCATGATCAACGTGACCCATAATTGTAACTACTGGAGGTCTTTTTATTAAGTCTTCTTCTCTATCATTGGTTTCATATTCTTCAAAGTTTGCGATATCTTGTGTTTCTTCTTTCTTTAATGTTTTTCCATACTCTAAAGTTACAACACTAGCAGTTTCATAATCGATTGGGTTTGTTAAGCTTAACATTAGCCCTAATCCCATTACTTTTTTTATAATCTCTGTACCAGATACATTTAAACTGCTTGCTAATTCTTGGACAGTCATTCCTTCTTTGTATAAACATATATTGTCTTCTTCGACATTACTCATTAGTTTTTCTTTATGTTTATACATTTCTTTCCTTTTAGATAAGTATTCTTCTTTTGAACTTTGGATTTGACTTTTCTTTTTTAATTTTTGTTTTTTATTGGAGTTAGCAAAGCTTTTATCCAAATTATTTGCTTCTACTAAGTCTTCTACAGCTTCATCAATTACGTCTTCTTCTTCATAATCGGTTTCTTCTTCTGTGCTAATTAAATTAATCGTATTATCTAATATAATAATATCGTCTTCTGTTAATTCATCTTCTGCATTTTTTACTTTTATCCCAAGTTCGTTACATTTTTTTAGGATTTCTGCTACGGAATGATTTGTGTCATTAGCATATTCTTTTACACTCATCATAATAACTCACCTCTATCTTTCTTTTATTTTACTAGTATTTTCATTTCTTCATATATTTCGGAAGGTACTTCTATTTCTAGTACTCTTTCTAAGAGTTTTGTTTTTTCTGCTTTTTCAATGACGTCTAATTCTTTTTTTAGGTAAGCTCCTCTTCCATTTGCTTTGCCTGTACTATCTAAAAATACTTGACCTTCCTTATTTTTTACTATGCGTAATAAATCTTTTTTATCGCATTTTTCTTTTGTTATTACACAAGTTCTTTGGGGTATTTTTTTCATTTTTCCTCCTTCTTAGTTGTTTCCTTCTTCATTGACTTGCGTTAATGTTTTTACTTCAATTTTATATTTTGTTAATTTAGAAGCTAGTTTTATATTAGTTCCTTTTTTACCAATTGCTAGTGAGAAGTTATCATCACTTACAATAGCTAGGGCTTCTTTTTTCATAGGATCCGTAATTGTAACGATTGCCTCTTTGGCTGGGCTTAACGCATTCTTTATATATTCTGCTGGTTCTTCATTATAAAGAACAATATCCACTTTCTCTCCATTTAGTTCTTTTAAGATAGATGCAATTCTTGAACCGCGTTCACCAATACAAGCGCCAATGGCATCAATTCTTTCATTTGTTGATTCTACAGCTACTTTGCTTCTTAAACCTGCCTCACGTGCCACAGCATGTAATAGAATAGTTCCATCGGCCAGTTCTGGTATTTCTGATTCAAATAATCTTTTTACAAAGCCGTAATGTTTTCTTGAAAGAAGTATTAAAGGACCTTTAGTATTTGCTTCGACTTTTGTTACATAAACTCTAATACTAGATCCCATTTTAATTTCTTCTCCTGGTATCATTTCTGTTTTTGGTAATATTCCTCTTGTTCTTCCTAATTCTACATAATAGTTTCTCACATCTTCCATTGCAAGAGTTCCTACAACCATTTCATCTTGTTTATCGGCAAATTCTTCAATGATGGAATTTTTTTCTGCTTCTCTAATTTTTTGCATGATAACTTGTTTAGCAGTGCTTGCTGCCACACGTCCAAAGTCAGCAGGAGTTACTTCTTTTTCAATTGTTTCTCCAACCTCAATATCTGGAGCTATTTCTCTTGCTTCTTCTAAAAGAATCTGTGCATCTAGATTAATCTCAGGTGGTACATCAATTTCATTACCTTCTTCATCAATGATAGTGTCCCCCTCATCAATCTCGTCTACTACAACATAATAAGAGATTACTTTTATTTCTCCTGTTGTTCTATTAATATCTACTCTAACATTTGTTTTAGAACCGAAGTTTTTCTTATAAGCCGTTGCTAACGCTAATTCCATTGCTTCAAAGACCACATCTTCTGCTATTTCTTTTTCCTTTGTTATACTTTGTACTGCTTTAATGAATGCCTCTGGATCCATTTGCCCCTTTTCTTCTACTACATTTTTCTTTCTTGCCATACTACTCATCTCCTTTTTCTTTGCTTACTATATCTAAGATGTATGAATCATCAATAAGATCTAACTTATCTATAATGGGATTTATTATATTTGTTGCTTCGACAATGGTGTCTAAATCTATCCCATTTACTTTATCTAGCTCAATAGTTAAGAAATTATAGTTTGCTTCTGTCTTATAGGTTACACTTTCGACGATAATATCCATTTCTTTCATTGAATCTTCTATAGCTGCTCTAATTCTTTCTAATGTTTTATTCATGATTCACCTCTTTCGCCTAATAATAAAAGTGGGATACTAGAGCCCACTTAAATCTGTAATTTAATTATATCATAAAATTAAAAATATGCAACTTTTTAATTGAGACTTTTCCCAACTTGTAGTAATATTAAGAATAGTAAGGATGATACTATGAATAAAAAATCTGTCTTATTTATTGGTTTGTTACTCTTAGTTTGTATTGTTTTATCTTTTGCCTTGTATGTTATAAAACTAGAGGGGACTTGTAATATTCCTACTCCTAGTTCTAATGCTGAGTTAAAAAATGATTTTTCTTCAGTAAATAACTTGATTTCTTTGGAAGTAAATGATTTTTCAGAGAAAAAGTTAAATTTAGTTGATATTAATGCAAAAAGCTATCAAAAAAATACTATTAGTATTACAGATAGCGACTTTAAGTTAAGTGATTCCTTATATCAACAAATGGATTATTTACTAAAGGAATATGGTGCAGGAACTGCGTTTTATATTGTTAGTTTAGAGGATGGTATGACAATTGGATATAATGTTGATCAAACATTTGAAACAGCAAGTTCTATTAAGGCTCCTTATGCTTTATATCTTTATCACGAGATTGCGGATGGCAATATTAATCCCAATCAAAAAATTATGTATGAACCAAAGTATTATAATCAGGGGACTGGAGTTGTAAAAACAAGTGAATTTGGAACCGAGTATACTGTAAAGGAGCTTGTATATTATTCTTTAACTGAGTCAGATAATGTCGCACATATCATGTTACATCACACGTTTGGTGTAGATGGATATAATCAAATGTTAACCAATTTAGGAGCTAAAAGTTTATATTTAACGATTTCTAATCCATGGGGATTTTTAACGCCTCGTAGTATGGCTCTTGTATGGCAAGACATATATAATTTTGCTATTCAAAGAGAAGAAGGTATTGCTTTTTTTAATATTTTAAGTAATGGGAAATACAATTATTTTAAAGAAGTTATGCCAAGTATTCCAAGTGCTTCTAAAGCAGGCTTTGCTAGTCATGATGTGGTAGAAGCAGGTATTGTGTTTGGAGATCATCCTTATATTGCTGTTGCAGTTGCCAATAAAGGAGGAACAAGAGGAGCCTATACCCAAGTACTTAAAATGTTAAGTACAATGAATGATATTATGAATGAATATCATAGTTATGTTTATTCCTAATTATAATAGTTCTAAGAATAGTGCATAAAAAATATTACTCTTATAAGAATTGTTTTTTTGTAGAATTGTCAATTTGATTCGAACTAAAGGAGATAACAAATAAACTATCTCTTTTTTTGAAGAAAAGAATTCGATTTAATACTTTTCAAATATTATTTTATGTAACCATTATGGACGACTTTTGATTCATTTACCACAACAAAAGCTTGTTTATCAATTCTGTTGATAATATGAATTAGGTTTTTTAAGTTTTTGCTATTTAAAGTAATAAATAGGATTTTTTTATTATTTTTTTCTTCTGTATTGACGGCAGATACTCCATACCCATTTTCTTTTATTAATTTTATATTTTCTTTGGTTGCATATTTTGTTATCACTTCTACACTTATTAAGGAGTTAATACATTTTTTTGATATAAATGTTCCTATTATCGTTCCTGTTGCATAACCAGCTGCATAAGAAATAACAATCATAATACTTTGTGTTTCTGTATTTAAAGCTTCTCTTGCGACTAGAAACCATATAAATACTTCTACAAAGGCGATGGCTCCTGCAATCCATGTGCGCCCCTTTACCGTGTAAATTGTTCTTACAGTTCCTAAGGAAACATCGGCAATTCTTGCAAAAAATATTTTGATACACAAAGCAACTAATGTCATTTAACTCATTCCTTTTATTATTACTATGGTGATTACACTAATTAGTATGGCAAGGAATAGAAAAATTATTTTGCCAATTTTTTCATCTTTTTTTTGATATCTTTTATAAAATACAGTATCTTTATTTCGATATTGATTCCATTTAGGCTCTATCGTTTTTTTGATGCTTTTTTGTTGGTCAAGAGGAATCATTTTTCCACACTGTAAGTAGTGTCCGCCGCGAGTGGGAAGGCTTGCGCCACAATATTTACAATTCATGTTCTCCTCCTATTTATTTGAATTTTCTTCTATTCCATCTAAAATAAAGTCTTTACTTTTATGAGGCTCTTCACGTAATAAATCGTTATAATTTTGCTGACGAAGAACTTCGTAAACCATGATAGCAACTGTATTAGAAAGATTTAATGCACGCACTTTGTCGGTCATTGGCATACGCATACACTTATCTATATAAGGAGCTAATAACTCTCTTGGAATGCCTGTCGATTCTTTGCCAAAAATAAAATACAGATTTTCTTCTTTATTTGAATAATCAAAGGAAGTATGTGGTTTATGTCCATAACGAGTTAAGAAATAGAAAGTTCCTTTATTTGCATTCTTGTTGATAAAGTCTTCCCAATTTTCATAAACTATATACTCACAATTATCAATATAATTAACACCACTTCTTCTTATGTATTTTTCATCTAGAGAAAATCCTAATGGCTTGATTAAATGCAACTTGGTATTTGTCGCCACACAAGTACGCATTATATTTCCCGTATTACCAGGTATTTCTGGCTCAAATAGTACTACATTTATCATTTTGTTCCTCCTAATGAAATAAGACCTTTCGGTCTTACTTTTTAATATGATTTCTATCTAATAATTTTTCTAAATCACTTGATGTAATTAAAGAGTCATCTTCTCTTGTTATCATGTCAACTACTTTTCCATCTTTAAAATAAATAATTGTTGGAACTTTATTTATCTTTTTTTCTTCTAGATGAAGAGCTTCATTTACTTGCTCTATTAAATCATTAGCTTCCTTTATTGATGTAACATTTAAATAATAGAAAGAATCATTAAGATGATATTCATTAATCACATCTTTCATTTCCTTTTCCATATTATAAATTGGTTCGTCTCCTGTGTAACTTACATAGATAAAATAAGTTGCAGGAGGTTCAATAAAGACAACATCTACTTCATTTAAATCATTAATTTCTTTTGAAATTACCTTTTCTTTAACTAAGTATGATTCTGATACTCTACTCTCTTTTACTACTTTATACCAAGCAAATCCATAAAAAGTTAAAGCAATAATTACTACAACCACTACAAATGCGATAACGTAATTCTTTAAAGGAATAAATCGTTCATTTTTATTTACATTAGTCATAGTATCATACCTTTCTATAAGAATAGTTTACCACAAATTGTTTAGGTTTGCAAAAGAATATTACAAAGTACTAGGTAAAGGTACTATATGATAAAAGTCACGCTACATAGTATATTTTAGGAGGAAAGTTATGATATTTGATGATATTATTTTTAATTATAAAAATGACTTGATGGAAACTAGTAAGAATGATGTTTATGATAGCTCTACTGGTTTTTTGTTGGGGAATATGTTTAAAGATGAATACATTGGTTATAGAAATTATAAAGTAAGTCGTTTAATACCAACTAATGAAAAGGCTGCTTTACTACTTGAAATCTATGAATTAGATTTTGCTATGAATGATTTATCTCTTTATTTAGATATTCATCCAGAGGATGATGCTCTTTATAATTTATTTAGACAATATAGTAATCGTTTAGGGGAATGTATGCTAGAGTATGAAAGAAAGTATGGTCCACTTGAATTAAACAATACCAATTATGATTCTTATTTATGGTACAAAGGTAAATGGCCATTTGAAGGAGTTGAATTATAATGTATAAATATGTTAAAAAGTTAAATTATCCTATAGATATAAAGAAAAAGGATTTAAGAATGGCTAAATATATTATTACGCAACTTGGAGGTGCGTCTGGTGAACTTGGTGCTGCCCTTCGTTATTTTAGTCAAAAATTTAGTATGCCAGATGATAAAGGAAAAGCTTTATTAAATGATATTGCTACGGAAGAATTAGGACATTGTGAAATGATTGGAACGATGTTTGAGCAATTAGTAAAAGGAGCTTCTATAAAAGAATTAGAAGATGCTGGATTAGGTTCTTATTTTACAGACCATGGGCACGCTGTCTATCCTATAGATGCAAGTGGAGTTCCTTTTAATGCGGCAACTTTTAATTCAACAGGAGATGTATTTGCTAATCTGTCAGAGGACATGGCTGCGGAAGAAAAGGCTAGAGCAACTTATGAAAATTTGATTGACTTAGCTAGTGATGAAGATTTAATTGGCCCCCTTTTATTCTTACGTCAAAGAGAAGTCATTCATTTTAATCGTTTTAAGGAACTATATGATTATTATAAAAAAATGTATTCTAAAACAAAATAATTTATTTTTTCACAAAGTAATGTAAAATGGTTTTCTACTTTATTACATTACTTTTTTCTTTTTTTTAGTTCGATCAAGTTATTTATGTTTTCACTATATTGATGATATTTATCTTTTTCACTTTTATCATAGAAAATACAAAAGTAAAACAGATTTTTTAATATTACACATGTTTCCTGTAATATCATTAATTCTTTTAAAGTTAAAAATTCTCTTATATTATATACTTCATAAAATAATTCTATGTTTCTATCTACAATATTAAAATTGTCATTCAATTCTGTTTTATCTAAAGGAAATTTTGCCATTATTTTTAACATTTTTTTGATAACTTTAATAGTTTCTTTTTTTCTTTCGTTTGTGGATTATCATAAAAACTTGCTAGATGTAAAGGACTTAAGCTTCTTGGTGCGATTAGCACAATAAATTCACCACATATGAATGAATCACTCTTTTTATTAAGAGAGTTTCTTGCATTTCTATCTCCTTACTATCTACTATAATAAATGCCTTTCTTTTCCTAGTTATTCCTTATATTTTTTAAACATTCTTGTTTTCTTTACTTAATGGAGCGGTAACTTAATTTAAATTAATAAATACTTATAATAAAAATAATAATATTAACAAAGAAATTTTGCTAATCGTCTATTTTATATGTGGTATTGTATTTGATTTAGCGTTTTTACTTCTATAGAGCTATTTTTTAAATTTAGTCTCTCAAAATAATAATAAAATTCTATATTTTTTACAATTTTATACGAAAAAAAGACTGCTTTTTACATTACAGTCCTGGAGTGGAAGATATCTTTTTCATCCCTTTTTTTATGTCTAAAATTGTTCTTTCAGTAACTAAAGAGTCGGCTAATAAACATTGATTTACATAAATTTCTATATCTTTTCCATTATCTTGTATACTTTGTAATTTTTTTAAGAATTTTGGTCTTGAAACAATAGTATCTTTAAAACAATAGATATTTTCTATACGATATGTTTCATCTAACGTTCTTACTATATTGGCATTTTTGATATCTCCTATGTAACTGCCCTCTTCTTTAGGAGCATCTATTAAAGAGAGATACATATCTAAAGCGGCATCACAACAAAGGAAGAAGCTTTCTTCTTTTACCTCTTTCATTAAAAGATTTTGTGCTGTTTTATAAGGAATATCTAGTAAAATATAAAGACAAATTCTTTTTATTGTAAGAATTGGTTTTTGTGTCTTACATATTTGAATAAACAAATATATAGGAATATTTTGTTCTAAAACTAAATCATAAATACCTATATATTCATAATGACATAGTAGGAAAATATAATCATTCTTTGTTAAGGAATATTCTGCTAATACAGAAAGTCTTTCTTTTAAAGAAGAGGGTTCTAAAAGCAATACTGAATCATCATAATACTGACTTTTAAACTCCATAATATCTTTTAATATCTCATAGTTTGTTATGAGCTTTTTTGCATCACTTGTTAAAACGGGCAAATTGTTTTGCATAGTTTTTCCTGTTAAGATGCCATTATTATAAAAGTATGTTATTGTATCTAGAGAATCATAATCTAAATTTTCTAGAATATTCTCTTCGCTATTTAGTAATTCTATTTTAGGAAGACCTAGTAAAGTAATACTTTTAATTCCTATTTCTAATAAAGAAAATGGCATTTTTCTTAATCTCTCTAATTTTGTTTTTTCTATTAAATCTGGATTTATATTGTTCTCATATAGTAATTTCATAATAGGATCGGAAAGCACTTGTTCATGCATTTCTATTTGATTATCTAAACTTTTATTTTCTTTTTGAAGAGTTAAATTAAATAAGTAATAAATAGGTTCTAATGTGTTTGGGCTTAAAAAAGGTTTTACATAATTAGGTATTTCAGTTATTTCAAACAGAATTCCATTTTCTACTTCTTTTCTAAATTTTTTTAATGCCTCTATCCCATTTTTTATGTATTTCTTGCGTTCTTTTCTATTTTCTTGTTCTTTTTTCATATAGTTTTCTATTGTTTCAAGAACCAAAGCAACATTAGAATAAGTAAACATTTTTTCTATTATTTTTTCTTTTTCTACTTCATTTTTTGCACCCAAACACTTATCTACTCTATTTCTAAAACTAATAATAGGACCGATAATACAAAAAGAAGATATAACATTATATGAAAGAGTCTTCTCTGTAAGTCCCAGCTTTAAATACTTTTTATAAGTATCTTCTGTATGTATGTGTTTTTTAGCAGGATTATTGCTAGACTCTCTATATTCTTTTTCTATTTCATTCATAATAGAAATATTATTCACGTTCCAAGCATTTACATTGTTTTCTATTGGTTTTAAAATAGATTCAATTTCTTTATACGAATATTTATCATTTAATAGGGCGCAAGATGTTAGAAAAAATTCAAATAAAGGTGCTTCAAGCAGAGATTTTTTTCCTTTTTCTTGAAATTTTTCTAACATTATTTCTGCTTGTCTAAATGTCTTATCATTTTCTAACTTATTTAGCGCTTCTTCTAAATATTCTAAATCTAACTCTAACTCATTTTTTGCTTTTTCAGCCCAGAGATTCATTATAACACCTCCTTTAATGTAGGAGCTTTATTTTCTAAAATCGTGTATA
Source organism: uncultured Caryophanales bacterium (assembly GCA_948442255.1). GTDB lineage: Bacteria > Bacillota_I > Bacilli_A > RF39 > UBA660 > Coprovivens. The sequence goes on from CAOJRT010000029.1 coordinate 11,163, forward strand.
TTTCGCCTATTAATTCCGCCTGTTCAATATATAGATTTGGATTATTTAGATTCTCTTTTAGATACTCTTTTTTGTTATAAAATCTCCGAATGGCTTCTTCAAAATATTCGGTAATCTTTGTACTTTTCTGTTTGTTTTTGAAAAATAAACCGCAGATATCATATGTACTTTCTCCCATATCAATATAGAGAATACGAATTCCATTAGGGCTTGTATACTCATATAGTTTTTCTTTTACATCTTTTATTTTTTCATTATCTTTTGATTCTAAAAAGTAACCACTTGCTATTTTAGTAAAAGCTGTCTTTAATTCTTCATTTTTTTCTAAATGTCTTGTAATATCTTCCACAAAATAAGTACTTCCTTTACCATTTGGAAGAAATAATACTTTTTTCTTACTTTTTGTTGTTACTTCATTAAATATATTTTTTTCTTCTTTTGGTTTTGCTTCTTCTTTTATTCGTTTTTGAAGATTTTTTAAAAGAATCAATTTTTCTTGTAGAGGTTGGATACTTTTGCTTGCATCTTCTATAATCCATTCTTTAATCTCTTCTTCTAATTTTAAAATTTCTTCAAAAATAGCAAGTTTGCATTCTTTTATTTCTTGGTCTGATAAAGCGTTTAATGTAGAGGGGGTTGCCTTTCCATCCTGAAGCATTTTTATTATAATACTCGTATAATCTTTTCTTTCTTTTCGATAGCAGAGTTCTTTTTGAACACATGATTCATTTGGTATTTTGTCTTTTTTTATTTTCCCTTTTTGTGGTTCTTCTTTTATAGTCGTAATTCTTTTTAAATCTACTAATTTTCTTCGTTTCTCTTCCAATATCTGCCTATTAAATTTTAGTATTAATTGTTCAGCTGCAGATATAACACATACATCTGATGTTTCTACATAAGTAGTAATGTAGTCGAGCAAATTACAAATAAAATCAGTTTCTTTTTTTAAATTTTCTCTTAAAAATGCTAATTCTTGCATAGAAAAACCCCCTTTTTATGGGGATTATTATACTTAAATATCTTCGTTTGTCAATTTAAGGTTCATCTTATCTTCTTTGCTGATATAATCATAAGTTGTTTTAAAATAATATCTTCTATCTCTTAAAGCAATTGAAGGACTTTCTTCGTCAATAGAAATAATAGCAATAAAACCATCTTCATTTTCTGAAATAAGAAAAGGAATCTCTTTTTTCATTTCTAATCCAAAGATATTTTCTGTCTGATAACAAAGAGTCCCTTTTTCATAATTGGATGGAATGTTTACAAAAGTAATATACCTTCCCTCTTTATAGATTATCTGGGGTCCTAATCCTTTACTATAGACATTTATTTCATTTTTAGGAGCTAATTCTTTTTCAAGCGTCTTTACATTTCGATTTGTATAGGGATTATTTTCTATATAAGTAAAATCTTCGCTATATTCATTTAAATAATCTTTCATGTTATTTATAAATGTTAATAAAGTGTCCCAAATCCAAGGATGTGTAAATTGTTTCATAAAAACTTCATAATTTTGGGCTTCTTCATCCTCTTTTGCTATCATAGCTAGTTTACTTCCCTTTTCATCTATATAATAGTGCCAATTATCAAAATCTCCTATAGTATTATCATAATAGTCAAATCTTATATAACTATAGATATATTCTTCAAATGCTTTTACTTCGGCAACAAGTTCAATACTAATAGGGACTGTTTTCCATTTTTGTTCTAGTATTTGTAAATATTTCTCTATTGTTTCAAAATTATTGCCAGAAAGAGCAACAATAAATTCTTCGGCCTCTTCTATTGATTGAAAACAATTCGGGTACTTATTTATTAAATTGCTAATTATTATGTTTGGATAAGGAGAAAAATCTTCAGGGTCTAGTAAAAAGCTTAATTCTGTGGAAAAAACACTATTTGCTCTACTAAGATCTTTTATTGCTTGGATATGAATAGCCGTTTGGTAATTTATTTTTGCATCTGGTTCTATATCCTGAATAGATAAACCATGATAGAATTCTCCTGAAATATAAGCTCGATCTTTTTTATCTGTTTCAGAATATATATAGTGAAAATAGTCCTCTTCGCCATTTACATTCTGTAAAGCAATCTGTCCACTAAAAGTATCTTTAAACTCTGCATCTTTTTCTAATTTAGAAGTTAGCATGGATTTTTCTATTCTTTTTATTTCTTCTCTTATATAAGTCAGCCTAATTTCATCTTCTTTATGAGAAGCTATAGCATATTCTTTATAAAAGAATTCTAACATATCTAATTTTTTGGTATCTTCTAAAGAGTAACACTCTTTTAATGCATTCTTTAAACCTTCTATATCGTTACTGATTATATAAGAAGCTACTTCGTCGCTAGGGAGATAAGCAATTAGTTTTTCAAAAGTTCCATTTAACCCCTTATAAGATGGATACTCTCTACAATAATTAAAGATGATAGAGTATGCATAAGAGTAGGCAAAGGAATTTGTTACTCCCTCTTCTCCTGTTATTGCGTAATATAAAAGATCTATGTATGTACTTTCTACATCATATCTTTCCATTTCTTTTAATCCTGTGGTAAATCTCATTATTTGTTCTGGTGAATAGAATTCTCCATATTCTCTAAAGTAAGAAGTTAAAGAAGAGAAAAAATAATCGTTAGGAGGAACTAAAGACAGAGATGCTAACTCCTCTTGAAATGCTTTGTTTTCCTTTAACATCTTTTCAACAATACTCGCTATTTCTTCGCCTTTATCCTTATGAAAGATTGAGGTTGTTACATCATTTGTATTCAAAGCAATTGCTATATCATCTTTGTGTGTTTTTAAAACATTTAAAGATTTAGCAATTATGGCTCCCGTAACAGCATATAGGCTCAATTTCATTAGAGTTCTTTTTGGACTTTTTTCTTCTACTTTTTTCATCTAAACCACCTCTTTAGTGAAACTATTATACTATATTTTTATTTTTAAGGATATATTTTCTTAACCAGTCAAGAGGAACTATTGTTAAAGCAATCGTTAAGACAAGGAATAATTCATTCCAGGTAAGACCATAAGTTCTAAATAGGTTGCCTCCTTTATACGTTATACAAAGTTGCGTTATTAAGATAAAAGAAATAATGATGATAAAAGGTTTATTCTTTTTTAGATTAGCAAATACATTGATTCTTTTGGTTCTAGCATTTAATGTATTGAAAACTCCCATAAAAACAAATAAAGAAAAATAAGCTGTCATTAAATATTTGTTATCGGGAGATGTTCTAATAAGTGTTTTAAAGATAGGGAGTTTTAAAAATAGAATACAGATAATAGCTTGGTAAATACCGGCAAATAAAAATTCGCTTTTCATATATCGATCAATAATCGATGTTTTTTTACAAAGAGGTGCTTCCTCCATATATTCTTCTAAAGGAGGTTCATAAGAGAAAGCAATTCCAGCAAATGTATCCATAATCATGTTAATCCATAACATTTGCACAATCGTGATAGGAGTTTCTATTCCAATGAATGGACCAATAATAGAAATCATAATAGCACATATATTTAAGGATAATTGAAATATAATAAATTTGCGAATGCTTTTTAAGATGGTTCTTCCATAAAGAATTGCTTTTGTAATGGATTCAATATTATCATCTAAAATGACAATATCACTTGCTTCTTTGGCTACTTCTGTTCCACTTCCCATGGCAAACCCTACATCGGCCTTTTTTAAAGCTGGAGCATCATTTACCCCATCTCCTGTCATACCTACTACATAATTTAAATTTTCTAATATTTTGACTAAACGACTCTTATCTTTAGGAAGTGCTCTTGCTACAACACGAATATCCTTTATTATGCTAGCTAACTGGTCATCTGTATAAGAATTTAATTCTGTAGAAGTCATAGCTATTTCATTCTTACTTGTTAAAATATGTGTTTCTTTAGCAATATAAGTAGCTGTAGCTATATCATCTCCTGTAATCATAATAGGTGTTATTCCTGCTTTTTTGATTGTTCTAATACTTGGAGCTGCTTCTGGTCTTATTTGGTCTTTTATAATAACAAGGCCAATAAAAACTAAATTTGTTAAATTATTTGTAATATGGAAAGTATTTGATTTTACTAAAGCAATTACTCGACTTCCATTTCTAGTATGTTCTTGTAATTTGTTAATAACTTCCCCTTTATGCACAAAATACCTTTCTTCTCCCTGTTCATTAATACATTTTGTACATTCTTTTATTAACTTTTCTGGTGCTCCTTTAATAAATGTTTCCTTTTTTTCTTCTTCTAAAATACAATAGGAATACTTTTTTTGACTATTAAAGGGTTCATATTTTATTATTTTAGGATTATAAGTTAAATCTTCCTTTATAAAACTTAATAAAGATTTATCGGTGCTGTTGCCGCCTACTGGATTTCCAAGTTCATCATAATTACTTGAATTATTAAAATATAAAGATTTGTATAAAGTGTCTTTTATTTTCGTATTATCAATACTTTTTATTGATGCTAAATTGCTTAAAATGATTTCATCTACTTTTAGTTTACCAAGAGTAAGTGTTCCTGTTTTATCTGTTAATAAATAATTCAAATTTCCTGCTGTTTCGATTCCCACTAACTTTCTTACTAAGACATTATTTTTTAACATTCTTCTCATATTGCTAGATAACACTAAAGTAATCATTAAAGGTAGTCCTTCTGGAACAGAGACGACGATTAGTGTAACAGATAAAGTAAGTGCATGTAAAAGATAAGTAAACATTAATTTCATATTGGTTATATCCGCTAGCATTAAACTAAAATTAAAATTATTATCAATACATATTTTTGAAAACAAATAAGAAAGTGAAACAAGTAAAGCCCCCATATACCCGATTTTGGAAATATTTTTTGCTAATTCTGTTAAACGAATTCTTAAAGGTGAAACAGGTATTTCTTCTCCTAATTCTTTTGCTATAGAACCATATAGAGTATTTATACCCACTTTAGTAATTTTTAATATTCCTTCTCCACCTGTAACAATTGTACCTCGATATAGTTCTTCATTAACTTCTTTATTTTTGGTTGTTGATTCTCCATTTATAGCCGATTCATCTAATTCCATTGTTCCTTTTATTAAGACTCCGTCTGCTGGTACTTTATCTCCACTATTTAATAATACTAAGTCCCCAACAACAATGTCTTCAATATCAATTTCTTTTATCTCTTTGTCTCTTTTTACTTTGACCTTTATTTTGGATGATTCTTCTTCTAATTTTTTAAATGCCGCTTCACTTCCGTATTCACTCAAAGTGGATACAAATGATGCGATTAAAATAGAGAGAAGTATTCCAAATGTTTCAAACATATCAAAGTCTTTGAATAAAAAGATAATTTTAATAAATAATGCAATAATTAGTATTTTGATAATAGGATCTCCTAAGGTTTCTATGAATAATTTAATAAAGGTGTTTCTTTTGGCTGTTGCAATCTTATTGGATCCACACTTTTTTCTTGCTTCTACAACTTCTTTTTCCGTTAATCCTTCTGTTCTCATAACTTTTCCTCCTAGTAAACTATATGAGAAAGTGGACAAGTTATGCTTACATTTGTTATAATAGATAATGGTGATTTTGTGGCATATTTAGAACCCTTTTGTATAAATACTAAAGGAATGCGAATAATTTTTAAAAATAAGATGCGTGTTATATATACGGATGAAATGTATTGTTATAAAATTTTTAAGAACTATGATAAATACCATTATATCCAAGAAAGACTAGAAATACTTTTAGATTATTCTATGCAATTTGATGAGCATTTTCTTTTTCCAGATGTTTTATATCAAAAAAATAATGATTTTTATGCTTATAGAACTCTTTATTTACCTAATTCTTGTAATTTTGAGAATTACTTTTCTAATAAAATACTTTTCATTGCAATGAAAGTCGATGCTTTACTACGTAGATTGCATAAAAAAGGATTTGTTTTTGGTGATTTTCATTTTGGAAATGTATTGATAGATGAACATGAAGTACCTTATCTTATTGATTTTGATAATATTGTGATTCCTCCATATAAAGGTCTTTTTCTTACGCAATCATTCCAATTAGTTGCGAAACATTTTCAGCTTTCTATCGAAAAAGATTATTCTATTAGTCAAAATACAGATAAAATTTGCTTTTATTTATGTCTTTTAGAATTGTATTTTGGAAAGTATTTTTTAGATATTTCTTTAAAAGAGATCAATGCAGAAGAGAACCAAAATTTATAAATTAAAAAGTCAAGTGCAACAAATAGAATAATTTAAATATAGTT
>CAOJRT010000030.1 GCA_948442255.1 uncultured Caryophanales bacterium
ATCAAGGAGCTTTAAACATCAAAGCAAGTACATTAACGGCTTTGGATGGGTATGCTATTTCCAATACAGGAGGAAGAAACTTAACATTAGATGAAAATACATACTTAAAAGCGAATCAATATGCCTTATATAACAAAACAGATGGCGAATTCGTCATAAATGGCGGAAATATAGAAGGAATAGCCAATGAAAGAGCGAATAGCAAAAATGAAGAAGAACAACTAAAGTTAGATGGTGGCGTAAAAGTAACAAGAAAATCCAGGTTTGCCATAAATAATAGCGGAATCTTAGTAATAGAAGATGCCAATGTTGATGGAGGAACTTCTTATGGGATTCAGAATAATAGCAAAGTAACCATAAATGGTGGTGAGATAAAAGGAAGTACAGCAATCTATAACAATACAATTATCATAAATAGTGGAACAATAACTGGTACTAGTACAGGAATTTACGGAAGCACTATTGAAATGAATGGGGGACTTATCGAGTCGGAAGGAACAGGAGTTTCAGGCAGTACTGCTACTATTAATAATGGGACCATTATTGCCAAACAAACAGGTATTTTTGTTACTAACTTAATTGTTAATGGAGGAAGCATAAGCGGAAAAATAGGTGTTGATGCAAAAGGATCTCTTGGTATGTGGAGTACAATCCTTCGTTATGCAACAATTAATGGTGGAAATATAGTGGGAGAAGATATTGGAATAGAAACGAATGAATATGGAACTTTAACAATTATTGGAGGAATTGTTAACGGCTCTAAATATGGAATAAATGTTGGAGGAACTGTTACTATAGGGGAAAAAGATGGAAGTGTAAGTATTGAGTTCCCACAAATTACAGGAGATTTATACGGAGTATATAAAAATAATACTATAGCAAAAATATATTTCTTTGATGGTATTTTAAAAGGACAGACAGCTGGACATAACGAAGAGTTTACTGGAGTAGAAGACGGAACAAAAGTTTCTGAAGGGACAGAAATTATTAATGAAGCAGAATATAAGACAGCTTATCTAGTAGAAGGAGATAACTTTGTTAAAGTAGGAGATACAGAATACAATTCCTTATCTAAAGCGATAGAAGATGCAGATGGAGAAAAAGCGATAATCGTTATAACAGACAATATTGTGGGTGATGTCGTAACGATTCCAGAAAATAAAAACATTACAATTGATTTAAATAATTATGAATTGCAATTTAGTTCTACTATTACAAATAATGGAGCCCTTATAATAGACGACACAAGTGAAGAAAAAGGCGGAAAAATCATAAATAATACAACCTATGCTATAACAAACCATGGCACCTTAGAAATTAATAACGGAACAATTGAGAGTAACAATGGCACCCTATTTGATCAGGGAGGCTCAATACTGTTAAATAACGGATTGATAAAATCAAAAGGCACAGGAATCTATAGTAATACAAGTGGCACACAAATCACTATTAATGGCGGGGAAATAATAGCATCATCAGCCATTGTAGGTGGTAAATCAAGCTATATGAATACTATTTTTACCATGACTGGCGGAAAAGCAATCGCAGAGTGCAACGACATACAAAATAATTGTAGTACAAGTGGAGTGGAAGTAAGCAACTTTACCATGACTGGTGGAGAGATTATTGTAAATACAAATAGTAATCGAGGTTCAGGAACTGGAGTTTCTGTAATAAATGGTGAAATAATAATAGAAGGCGGAAGAGTTGAAGTAAACACAAAGAATGGAGCAGCAACAGGCATAAATGCAAGATCATATAATTATGGACATGCAACTTTATCCATGACAGCAGGAACTATCGTTGCTAAATCAGAGACTGGTACAGGAATAGGCGCAAAGGTGTATGATGGAGAAATCCATGCGGGCGAAATATTTGGTTCCAGTTATGGAGTTCAAGCAGATTCTTGGAGAAATGGTGTTAATACAAACATAATTATTGGTGACAAAGATGGAGTTGTAACTACCGAAAGACCAATCATCGCTGGAGGGGAATATGGAATATATAATAACTTGACAACAGCGAAAGTTTACTTTTATAATGGAACATTAAAAGGACAAACTGCCCCTTACTATGGAACTATTACGGGAATTGAAGATGGTACTAAAATAGTTGATGGAACAGAAATAATAGAGGAATATGAATATAAAACAAATTATTTAGTTGAAGAAGAAAACTATTTACGTGTGGGAGAAGTTGAGTATAATTCATTAACCAAAGCTATAAATTCTATTGAAGATTCAGGAACTATCGAAGTAACTGCAAATACCATTGTAGGAGACGTTGTAACGATTCCTGAGAGCAAGAGCATAACTCTCAATTTAAATAATTATGAGCTACAATTGAGTGCAAGTATAACCAACGAAGGAACTCTAATCATTGATGATACAAGTATAGAAAAAAATGGAAGAATTTTAAATAGTGCAACATATGTTATAAGTAATAAAAACAAATTAGAAATCAATAATGGAACGATTGAATATCCAAGTGCTACGAATTATGGAGCTATATATAATGAGAAAGGGTCAATAACATTAAATAATGGAACAATAAAATCTGGAAGTCGTGTAATTTTTAACAGTTTAGGAAGGCCTACTATAACGATGAATGGTGGAAACTTGATAGGGGGAACAGCCATTATTGTCAATAACTCTGGGAGTTCTCAAGCAACTCTTACTTTTCATATGAATGGAGGTTATGCGACTGCTCATTGTACAACTAAATATTGTAGTACAGAAGGAATTGAAGCTTATTACTTTACGATGACCAATGGAGAAATATCTGTAAATACAACTACAAATGGCTCTGGAACAGGCGTCACAATCTATACACAAGGAACTATTACAGGAGGAAATATTAACGTAAGAACAGTATCAAGTCAAGCAACAGGAGTAAAAATGAATGGAAAAAACTTGACTATGGAAGGAGGAACTATTGTCGCCATCTCAGAAACAGGAACAGGAATAGGGGCAAATGTTCTCGATGGAGAAATCTTTGGCGGAGAAATATATGGTTCAAGCTACGGAATACAAACTAGGACAGAAAAAAATGTCACAACAACAATAAACATTGGAGAAAAGGATGGAGTAGTAAATACAGAAAAACCAATAATAATAGGAGAACAATATGGATTATATAACGGTTTGGCAACAGCAAAAGTATATTTCTATGATGGAGTAATAAAAGGACAGACAGCAGGATATTATGGAGTAATTAGTGAAATAGAAGAAGAAACAGAAATTGGAGAAACAATTGAAATCATAGAAGAAGCTGAGTATGTTGTGAATAAGTTAGTACCAAATAACTATATTGTCGAAAATAGTACAACATCTAAACAATATAAGACGCTTCAAAAAGCGATAGAGGAAAGCAATAATGGAGATGTAATCAAAGTTATAGACAATATCGCAAACTATTATGAGATACCTATTACAGATACGCAAGAAATTACATTAGATTTAAATGGGTATGAAATCTATACTACAAAAGGGGTTTTAAATCAAGGAACGCTAAATTTAATAAATTCGTCAGAAACCCCATCCATCTTAAAAACAATCGCAGCAGTAAATCTTATAGCTAATGAAGGAACTTTAAATATAAATAATATTTATTTATCAAATACAACTTCTGCTTATATAATGACAAATAAGAATAATGGTAACATTTCTTTGACAAATTCCTTCGTAAACGCAATATATGGAATTGATAACCAGTCGGGATATTTAAAACTAAAAGATACAAATATTGATACAACAGGGACAGGTATAGGAATCAATAGTGCCAACCAAATAGAAATAGATGGTGGAGTTTTAAAAAGCGCCACATATTATGCTGTATGGTTAAATGGTGGAACAGAAAACAATATTTTAAAAAATACAACAATAGATGGTTCTTTTTATAAAGCATCCACAGATGAAACAATCATAACAAACTCTACACTAAATCAGTTACAGACAAATAAAGGAAGCCTTATAATAGAAAACTGTACACTAAACAATAATATTGCAACATCAGGCTCAAATACAACACTAGCTATTAATGGAGGAACTCAAACGAGTGGTAGCATTAATAATGCAGGAATGATGACTATAAATGATTTATCAGGAACGAATTATTCATCTTCCTTAAGTACCTTTATTTCAAATACAGGAACCTTAGAGATTAATAACATGCAAATGGAATTCAATCGTGTAGAAAAAACGGGAAGTATAACAGCTATTTATAATATAGGGACTTTACAAATAAATAATAGTTCCATTAATGCAACGAATTTCACTACGAGCAGTATAAATTATGGACTTAATAATGCAGGGTCAGGAAATGCAACATTGAATAACACAAATATCTGTGTAGCAGTAGGTAGTACTAATTATGGAATATACTCTAATGGAGCGAATAGCATAGTCACTATCCATGGTGGTACAATAGAAGCAACTGACTCGACTGCATCTTATGGAATCTATATCAATAATGGAACTGTAACAGTAGGAGAAAAAGAATCTTCTGATAGTCCTAACTACGGAAATGAGTTTGCAAATGTTTCTACAGAATATCCATTAATCAAAGGAATAGGTACTACGGGAATTGGTGTCAAAAAAGTATCAGGATACTTTAACTATTACGATGGGAAATTAGTAGGTAGTACAAATGCAAAACCAGATGCAACATCAGAAGTAGAATATAACTATGAAGTATCAACATATAATGAAGAAGAGACAGGTTACGAATACATCATATTAGAGTATATAAAAAGAAAAGATACACTTTCTTAAGACTATTGACAAAAGAATAATTGACAATAGTCTTTTTTTCGCTCATAGAAATTTATTTATACAAGAAATTTTTGGGGATTTTCCATCCATTGACAAATAGACTTGCTAGATATACAATATCTTTAGATTTATATTAATTCTAGTGAGGGAGAATAATATGAAAAAAAGTATCAAAAAAATAGGAAACTTTATTAAAAGACATTGGTTATCTATCATTTGTGTATTAGTCATTTTAATAGGACTAACTATATCTATATTAAATTATTACTATAAGCCATATAAAGTAGATAAAAATTTTTCTAATCTTGATTTAGAAGGCTATAATAAATTAATGATTGTAGCACATCCAGATGATGAAATGTTATGGGGTGGTGCACATTTAATTGAAGATGATTATTTAGTTGTCTGTGTTACTTGTGGAGGAATAAAAGAGAGAGTAAATGAGTTTATTTCTGTTATGAATGCGACGAATGATCGCTATATTATGCTAGGATATCCAGATAAAACAAATGGGGAAAGAGATAACTGGGATTTTGTAAGAGAAGATATTATAAAAGATGTAGAAGAGATTGTAAATTTAAAAGATTGGGAACTAATTGTCACCCATAACCCACAGGGAGAATATGGTCATATTCATCATAAAATGACAAGTAGTATTACAACGTCTGTAGTAACAGAAAAAGAGCGTCTCTATTATTTTGGCAGATATCATAGTAAAAAGAAAATAAGTGCTTATTATAATACAATGGTTCCAATAAACGATATTTATTTAAAAGAGAAAAAACATATTTTAGGATTATATAAAAGTCAGTATTTTATCCAAACGTCCTTTGACCATATGTTTGCTTATGAAGATTGGGAATCATTTGAAGAATGGGGAGAAACAGAATGATAAAAGATTTTAAAAAGAGAGACATAGCTTATCTTTGGCTACTGGTAATAGCTTTCCTAGTTATTGTGTTCGTCATATCAAATACAATGTATTTATATGGTTCACAACTGGATTGGAATGCAGAACATGCGAGTGTTCCTGATTATTTTAGAACATTATTTTATAGTACAAAAGATTTATTCCCTGATTTCGCTGCCAATATAGGAAGTGGGCAAAATATATATAATTTATCTTATTATGGTTTCCTAAGCCCAATCATTATGGTTTCTTATCTAATGCCAAAAGTGAGTATGAGTACTTTTATTATAGTATCGACAATACTATGTGTTATCATAAGTGCTATATTATTATATTTATTTTTACGTAAGAAAAATTATAGTAGTGAAGTTTCTTTCGTAGCAACATTTATCTATATCATGTCTTCCTCTGTTACTTTACATTCCCATAGACACATCATGTTTATAAACTATATGCCATTTTTAATCTTAGGATTATATGGTGTTGATAAAAAGTTAGAGCAAAATAAAGGATGGTTACTTTCTTTATCTGTCTTCTTAATGATTATGACAAGTTACTATTTTAGTATAGGTGGAATTGTCACCCTTGTAATTTATGGTATATTTAAATACTTAAGTAAAAGAAATAAGATGACTTTAAAGGATTTCTTTAAAACGGAATTTTCCTTTTTGATTCCTATTATAATTGGTATTTTAGCTTCTTCTATTATCATATTCCCAACTTTTGCAACTTTATTAAATAATAGAGCTGATTCAAATATTCATTTAACATTAAAAGATATTTTATTTCCTAATATGAATACTTCTTATATTTTATATGATAGTTATGGACTAGGCTTAGGAGCAATTGCTATACCTGCTATTATTGCATTTTTTAAAAAGAAAAAAGAAAATCTATTTTTAGGTATTACCTTATCTTTACTCGTTCTATTTCCAATATGTAATTATATATTGAATGGTACTATGTATATTGATGCTAAGACTTTAATTCCATTTTTACCTCTTTATATTTTAACAATAGCAGAATTTTTAAAAAATATATTTACGAAAACAATTAATTTTAAATTATTTATTCCTGTTCTTTTAATTGTTTCTGGTTTTGTCATGTTAAACGATTATAAAGTAGAGTGGTATTTGTTAGAAATAGGCATTATCTTAATGAGCATTATTCTATATAATAAATTAGATAAAAAGTTATTTATTATGATTCCTGTTATGGCATCTGCATTTATTATGTGCCTTTCAGTAAATAAAACAGATAATTTAGTCTTAAAATATACAGCTAATTTAAATGAGGCAGAAATAGGAGGCTTAATCAAGGACGTAACAGATAATGAAGAAGATATCGTCCGTATAGCTAATGACTTTGATATTTCTGAAACAGTTGATAAAACCTATGGTAATAAAAGATATTATCAATCAACTATTTATTCCTCTATATCTAACCAAGAATATAATAGGTTCTACTTTGATGTAATGAACAATAATATTCCTTCTAGAAATAGAGCTTTAACTGTCACAACGAACAATATTATGTCTTTATTATTTACTAATAATAAGTACTTAATCACAAGAAATAAAGCTTTACAAGGATATGAGCAAGTAAGTGTAAATGATTCTGGTATCTATACGTATAAAAATGAAAACGTTCTTCCACTTGGTTTTGCAACTTCTAACGTAATGAGTTATGAAGATTTTGCTAAATTAAATAATCCAACTAAACAGGAAGCCTTATTAAATGTCATTGTTGCGGATGTCATATCAAATAATAATTTTGGCTCTTCTGTAAAGAAAGAAAATATTGACTTTAGAGAAATTCTGGAAGGTGATAAAGTAAAAGTAGAAGATGATGAAAGTATAACAATAGAGACAGCAGAAACCCTAAAATATACTTATGAGCTACCAAGTACATTACAAGATAAAATTCTATTTATTCGTTTTAAAATGAATTATGTTCAAAGTTGCTCAGAAGGGGATTTATTAATCAAGATAAACAATGTAAAAAACAAATTAACTTGTAAAACCTGGAAATACTACAATGGAAATGAAGTTTTTGATTTTGTCCTTGCTGAAAAGGATTTAAAAGATTTAACAATCAGTTTAACTAAAGGACATTATAATTTATCTGATTTTGAAGTATATTCCCTAGATTATGCAACAATAGAAAATGTAAATACAAAAGTAGATACCTTCCATATAGATAGCGAAAAAACAAAAGGAGATATCATATACGGAAATATAGAAGTTACGAAAACTGGATACTTTATGGCAACCATACCTTATGATAAAGGTTTTGTTATAAAAGTAGATGATAAAGAAATTAAATACGAAAAAGTAGATGAAGCTTTTATTGGATTTAAAATTGAAGAAGGAAATCATAGCATCAAAATAGAATACAAAGCCCCATTGAAAGACATCTCCTTATTTCTTTCAGGAATTGGAATCATCACTTTCTTTATTGTAACTTTTCTAGAAAATAGAAGAAGAATTCAATAGTTCTTCTTTTTTTACGTAAAGTAAGCGAAATATATACACGCTTCTTTACATAATGTGCCATAATAAAGGTAGTGGTGGTAGTATGAAATATAAAATTGTCTTTGTCGATATAGATGATACCCTAGTGCTATTAGATCAAGCGGTAGGAAAAAAGACAAAGGAAGTCATGACAAAATTAAAAGACAAAGGAATTATGGTAGTAGTCGATACGGGAAGACATCTCTCTTATGCAATCGAAAAGAGTAAAGAAGCCAACCTTTCTAATTATGTAATCAGTTCTAATGGTTCAGAAATCTATGACTATAACAAAAAAGAAATAATTAGAACATGCAATCTTCCTAAGAAGATAGTAAAAGAAATCTATTTATATGCAAAAGAACATGAAATGGAAATCTATTTAAATACTATAGAAAAACGTTTTGCCACTCTTCCAGGGGAAAACATAACTTCCATTGAAAACATAGATACTATTTTAGAAAAAGAGCAAATTAACCAAATAGTTATAACAAGTACAAACTATGAAAGAATGATTACGATTCCGAACCTTTTTAAAGAAAAATTCCCCTCTATTCACATTGTGCATTCCTCTAGTGAATTAGTAGAACGAAAAAGAGGAAAAAATATAGAATACTATCACGATATTGTATTTAATCATATAACAAAAGCAACTGGTATAGTAGAATTACTAGATTATTTAAAAATAAAAAAAGAAGAAGCGATTGCTATTGGCAATGGGTATGACGATATTCCTATGATAGATGTAGTAGAAAAAAGTTTTGCTGTTTCTAATGCTTGCGACACGCTTAAAAGAAGTGTAGAAAGAATAATTCCTTCTGCAAGAGAAGAAGGAGTAGCTAAGCTACTAGAAGAATTGCTTTTAAAGGAGGAGAAAGAATGAATAAAACACAAAAAATAGAACTGGTTTTTGCCATTTTATCCACGCTAATGAGTATATGTATTATCTTTTTACCAAGTATAAATAACAATATAAAAGGAATCTGCTTAGGTGCTTTTTCTTTCTTCTTGCTTTTAAACGTCATCCGTTTTCTGATTTTAAAAAAAGAAAAAGATTACGAAGGATTATATAACGTCTGCCTATTTTTACTCATGATTATATTAACTTTTGTAATGAAACTAAAAGAAGCAAAAAATCTGTCATTCTATTTACTTACCTTTATTACTATTGCATCTTTAATAAAGTTAAAAAAAGCTGATTATTATCATGATAGAAAAAGCAATATGTGGAAAATTAGAATATTTCATTTAATTGTCTTTCTTGTAAGTGGCGTTATTATTTCTTTAAATTTATTTCATAAAGAAGAAATTCAAATTATACTCATGGGCTTTTTATTCCTAATTAATTCTTTTTTAGAATTATTAGACCCCATTGTCATAAATCTCATCACCAAAAAAGAATAGAAAAAGAAGGAAGTGTCTCATGAAAATAGTAAATGATTTTAAAGAATACCAGATTTTAGATATGGCCGATGGATTTAAATTAGAAAGTTGGAATGGTAAATGTTTACAAAGACCAGATCCACAAATTATATGGAAGTGTAAAGAGAATCCTAATCTTTGGGAAAAAGTAGATGCTATATACCACCGAAGTAACAAAGGAGGCGGTTCGTGGGAGATAAAAAATCCAAGACTTCCTGAAAGTTGGCAAGTAAACTATAAAGATTTAACATTCAATATAAAGTTGATGGGTTTTAAACATACTGGTTTATTTCCTGAACAAGCTTATAACTGGAATTTAATTCGCGACATAATTAAAAACACTAATAGAGAAGTAAAAGTTCTTAATCTCTTTGCCTATACAGGTGCTGCTTCTATCGCTGCTTTAAGTGCAGGGGCAAGTGTGGTACATGTGGACTCCTCTCGGGGTATGGTAGATTGGGCGAAAGAAAATGTCCGCTCTTCTCACTTAGAGGATAGACCTATCCGTTTTATTGTAGATGACGTTGTAAAGTTTGTGCAAAGAGAAATAAGAAGAGGAAATATGTATGATATTATATTAATGGATCCCCCTTCTTTTGGTCGAGGGGCTAATAAAGAAATATGGGATATAGAAAATGATTTATATTCCTTAGTAGAAGCTTGTACAGAACTATTATCAGATGATCCTCTTTTATTTTTAATAAACTCTTATACAACAGGACTTTCGATGACAGTCTTAGAAAATATTTTAAACTTAACCATAAATAAGAAAAAAAAGGGAATGATAAGTAGTGATGAAATAGGGTTACCAATGAAAGATAGTGAACTTTTTCTACCTTGTGGTATCTATGCAAGATGGGAAAAAATAAACACAAGAAAAGAGAATAAGATATGAATGAAACAATAGAAAATGCCTTCCTTCGAACTATAGAAATACATCCAGAGTTGAAAAATAGCATAAACGAAATCTTTTTTAAAAACATGCAAGAAATTGTATTGGAAAATTTTACTAGAGAAGCTAATGCTCGTGAAAGTATGAAAACAATCAGCACCGATGACATGCTTGAATATGGATTAAATATATTGATAGCAGAGTATAATGCTGCTCTTTTCTATTTCAACACAACTTTGATGCAATACCTTTCGTATAATGAAAAATATACAAAATTACTTACTGAATATCCTTATTATGCAGAAACAGTAAAATTAATTCAATTAGTAAGTGAAGACACAATAAATAGTGTTGCGTATTTTAAAAGTAATATGGTTGATTTATACTCCCTTAGTCTCATCATAGCAAACTACTTAAATAGAGATAAGCATAGTCGTTCTTTTATAAAAAGTAAGGGTATCGGTTCGTCTAATATAGATAATATTAAGATGGTTGATTTATTTGAAAAGGTAAAAAAAGACCGCACTTTATTTAGTAATATAAGCCAAGTAGAAGTAAATAGTTATGCCATAAACCAATGTTTGCACGATATTTTAAATGGTTCTGCATTAAAAAATCAAAGAAATGAATATGCCCTTAATGGGGAATTATATGCTATACAAGATAGGGGATATAAAAGAAAAGAACAAGAAGATTCTGTCTTAATCCTAGAGCACCCAGCTAATCCAAAATATAAAATAATAATTGTCGCCGATGGTATGGGAGGTTCTATGTATGGACAAGAAGCAAGCAAAAAGATAGTGAAAGATTTAAGTGAGTGGTTTTTAAACTTACCTTTAGATTATTTTTTCTTTGGTGAGGAATTAAAAATATTATTTTGTGAGAAAATAAATGCAATTGATAAAGATATAGCATTTTCTTATAACAGAGAAAGAATTCTTTCTGGTTCCACTCTTTCTGGAGCAATTATAGCGGAAAAAGAGACAATTCTAGCCAACATAGGAGATTCTAGAATATACAAAGTGAATCAAACAGGTTGTTATTTAGTCACGAAGGATGAATCAGCAGTTTGGGCCCTTGTAGCAAATAATCCAACAGAAGAGCAAGTAGAACAGTTAAAATTTTTACGATTAAGTAATCAATTAAAAAATTGTGTTGGTCTTGGGCGCGGCGTAGAGCAAGCTTTTGTCGTACCTAATGATTCTTATCATCGACTTATTTTAGCAACAGACGGAGTAACTGATGTTTTAACCGAAGCAAGAATTAAGTGGATTTCTACTTACGCAAATAAAGATCAAGTGACAACTTTACTAGTAAATGAAGCCCTTACTAATACAAAATACAGAGCAGAAGGGGAAGACCAAATATTTTATGGAAAGATTAATGCTGGTAAAGACAATGTCACAGCCGCCATGTATGCAAGGAGATAACGATGGAAAAGAAAATATACATAAAAAATAATATAGGAGAAGAAAAAGAATATACAATTCTCTGTAGCCTAGAAATGAGAGGAAAAAAAGTAATTACCTACACTAATTATGATTATACAAAAGAAAATAATATAATTTGTTATTCTTCCTATCTAGTAGGGGATAAATTGGAAAAAATAGAAGAGGAAGAGGTCCTAGTTGCGGTGGATGAATTATTAAAAACAATAACAGCAACAACCAAAGAAAAGTACCAATTATTAAAAAAGGAAGATTAAGTTGCACAAAGACTACAATTTTGTATATAATAGGTATAACCTAGCAAGGTAAAAAAGGAGAAACAATATGAAAATAAAAAATGTAATTGGCCGCGAAATTCTTGATTCTCGTGGAAATCCAACTGTCGAAGTAGATGTTATATTAGAAAATGGTATCATTGGAAGAGCAGCTGTACCATCTGGTGCTTCTACGGGCGAAAGAGAAGCATTGGAACTTCGTGATGGTAGCGAAAGATACATGGGAAAAGGTGTTTTGAAAGCAGTTGCCAATGTAAATGGGCCTTTAAAAGATTTAGTAGTGGGAATGGATGTTGAAAACCAAAAAGCAATAGATTATGCTATGATTCATTTAGATGGAACCGAAACAAAAGCGAAATTAGGAGCTAACGCTATCTTAGGAGTATCAATGGCTGCCTTAAAAGCAAGTGCTAGCAATGCTGGAAAACCTTTATATCAATATATTGGGAATGGTAAAATGTTACCTACACCTATGATGAACATCATTAATGGTGGAGCTCATGCAGATAATAAAGTAGATTTTCAAGAATTTATGATAATTCCTAAAAGAGATACCTTCAAAGAAAGATTAAGAGTTGGAGCAGAAGTATTTCATAATTTAAAGAAAGTTTTAAAAGAGAAGGGACTTTCTACTGCTGTAGGCGATGAAGGAGGATTTGCTCCTGATTTACAAAGTAACGAAGAAGGATTTGAACTTATTATAGAAGCTATCAAAAAAGCGGGTTACATACCAGGAATAGACGTTTGTTTGGGAATAGATGTAGCAGCTTCTGAATTTTATGATAAAAATTTGAAAAAATATAAATTCCATTGGTCAACTGGTGAAGAATTTTCAACAGACGAATTAATCGCTTTCTATGAAAGATTAGTAAATAAATATCCAATCATTTCTATAGAAGACCCCGTAGATGAAAACGATTGGGAAGGATTCACAAAGATAACAGAAAAGCTAGGAGCTAAAATCCAATTAGTAGGAGATGACTTATTTGTTACCAATAAAAAGTGTTTACAAATGGGAATTGATAAAAAAGCAGGGAACTCTATTCTTTTAAAAGTAAATCAAATAGGAACAATTACGGAGACCCTAGAAACAGTTGAGTTAGCTCATAAAAATGGCTATACAACAGTTCTTTCTCATCGTAGTGGAGAAACTGAAGACACAACAATTGCGGATTTATCTGTTGGACTAAATTTAGGTCAAATAAAAACGGGTTCTCTATCAAGAACAGACCGTATTTGTAAATATAACCAATTACTTCGTATAGAAGAAGAAATAGAAAGAGAAGCTTAATGCTTCTCCATTTTTAATTGTTGTAATCCTATAGGTTCCGCTTTTCCTTCTTCTTTAGAAAAAATATATTTTTGATAAAGATTAATTAAAAGAACTATTTTATTTTCAAAAACAGTGCCCTCCTGTAAAGAAAAAGGAATAGTAGTCTGTTTCGTCTTTATTTCATAAAAAAAATTAGCTAGATAAGAAATAAGTGTTTCAACGGAAACAATCCCTTTATTTTTTTCAAGCAGATAAGTGGTAAGATATTCTCTTTCTCTAGGGGAAAATCCCAATCGAGCAAATAAATCAATTGAAGTAATAGGAGTTTGGTTTATATACAAGATGAAATGTTTTTCCAAAATATAAATTATTTCTTGCGAATAATTTTCAAAATAACGAAATGCTAACAAATCAAAAATTCCTTTTAATTGCATCAATATACAAGGTGACTCTCCTTTTGTAGAAAAAGAATATAGAAAATCACCAATAGTAAGAAGATTTTTCTTAATACATTTAGAATACACCGGATCTTTATCTTTTTCTGGTAAAATAATTTCACATTCTGAAATAGGTATTTGTTTTAATTCTTGTATTGTCATTTGTTTTTTCCTCTCTGAAATTTCATTCCTTCTTCTTGCTTTTGCAAAGTTCCCAGTCTTTTTTGAACTTCTTGTATTTTATAGTTAAGGAGAGCTACATTATCAACTAAATCTCCTAACTCTTTTTTTAATTCAGCAATTTCGTTTACTCTTTTTCTTTCTGGCAAATAAGAAAACTGATACATTTTTAGTAATACAGAAATAATTGAATAGTAAGAATGCTCTTTTGTACTAAACGAGAAAGAATAGGGATTTTGTTGCTTTTGCTTAAGAAAATCAATGATTTTTATAGTTCTACCTTCTCCTAGTAAATCAATTAGATGTTCTTCTATCCACTTTATAGCAGTTTTAAAAAATCCCAATCTTTTTAAATGACGTCTGGTTTTAGAAGAAAGAATAAGATTTTCATCTTGCCCTTTTTCTAAAGTAACTGGTTCATTTAAAATAGAAAGTATTTCTTCCGATTCTATTTCATGGTATTGAAATTTAATTAAATCAATAATTCCTTCCAAATAAAGATAATCTTCCTTATTTTCAAAATGAAAATTTTGTTCTTTATAAGCCTTGAATATAGATTCAATTGTATAATAACCTTTCATCATACATATTTTATAAACTGGACTATCATTATTCATAAGAATAGGTAAAAAGCCAAAATTTTCTATACGTATTTTTAAAATACCAGAATCTCTTTCATCAAAAGGAATAACGGAAGTAGATAATTCTTTCTTTTCTGTTTCTATCCAATCTTTTTTTAAATACATATCATTTAATAATGAGATTTTACATTTTAAAGAAATAGTAGCTTGGTCACTTTTAAAACAGTTTTTAAGTTCATCTAATTGAAGATAAAAGATGATTTTTTGCCCTTTTTCTTTTGTTCTAGCAACTTCGACAAAAGTTCTAATCTGAATGGCATTAAAACCTAAGCGACGTAATAAGTTTTCTTCTGTTTGCGTTAATATTAAAACATCTGTAAAAGAAGAATTCATAATCTTTGTATCTAAAATATGAATAATTTCATCAGATTTCACTTTAAAGTATTGATATTTAATGAGCTCAATAAGACCATCTAACTGAATCTGGGAAGCATATTGATTTAAATGAATATCTCCTTGTTCATAAGCAACTAATAATTGGTTAACAGTACGAATATGTGAAAGGGAGAGTGTTTTAGAAAAAGGGTCAATAGAAATATTTGGACAAAGGAGCTCACAATTTTTCAAGCGAATATCGTTGTATAATAGTTGCGTTTTTATCAAAAATATCCCTCTTTTCTTGCGGGTTATCTTATCATAAATAAGAAAGATTTACAAATTATCCTTTAGTAAAAAAGGAGTGGAATAAATAATAAATAGGAACATATAGTTAACTAGAAAGAAAGGAATAAATAATATGGAAATATTAAAAGTATCTAGTAAATCAAATTCAAGTAAAGTAGCAGGAGCTATTGCGAACATATTTAGAGAAAAAGGTTGTGTAGAAATACAAACAATTGGAGCTGGTTCATTAAATCAAGCAATTAAAGCAATTTGTATTGCAAGAGGATTTGTAGCACCTAGTGGAGTTAATTTAGTTTGTATTCCTGCATTTACAGATATTGAAATAGAAGGATCAGAAAAAACAGCGATTAAACTAATTGTAGAAGCAAAATAGCTTCTTTTTTATTGTCAAAAATGATAGAATAAAATAAAGAAAGGA
Source organism: uncultured Caryophanales bacterium (assembly GCA_948442255.1). Taxonomy (GTDB): domain Bacteria; phylum Bacillota_I; class Bacilli_A; order RF39; family UBA660; genus Coprovivens. The sequence continues at coordinate 15,803 of CAOJRT010000030.1, forward strand.
TGAGTAAAAATGAATAGAATTGAGAGAATAAAAGAGAGAGCAAAAGAAAATAAAAAAAGAATCATCTTACCAGAGACAATGGATAAAAGAATATTAAAAGCAGCAAGTTTAGCAAGTAAAGAAGGTATTGCGGATATTGTATTAATTGGAGAAAAAAACGAAATAATTTCTTTAGCAAAAGAAGACGATATTTTATTAGAGGGTATAGAAATCATAGAACCTACTACTAATAAACAAACCAATAAACTAATAGAAGATTTATATGAATTAAGGAAAGAAAAAGGACTTACAAAAGAAGAGGCTGAAAAATTAATCAAAACAGATTATATGTACTATGCTTGCATGTTAGTCCAGGAAGGCTTTGCTGATGGCATAGTATCAGGAGCATGTCATTCAACAGCAAATACCCTTCGTCCTGCTTTACAGATTATTAAAACAGCACCAAATACCAAATTAGTATCTGCATTTTTCCTAATGTGTGTACCTAATTGTGAATATGGCGCAGAGGGAACTTTTATTTTCGGAGATGCTGGTTTAGAACAGAATCCTACCTCAGAAAAATTAGCTGCAATTGCGGTATCATCCGCCGATTCCTTTCAATTGTTAACAGAAGAAGAACCTGTAACAGCCCTTCTTTCGCATTCAACAAAGGGATCAGCAAAGCATAATGATGTAGACAAGGTATTAGAAGCCTTAGAAATTTGTAAGAAAGAATATCCTACATATAATATCGATGGAGAACTACAACTTGATGCAGCGATTGTTCCAAGCGTAGCAGAAAGTAAAGCTCCCGATTCAAAAGTTGCGGGACATGCTAATGTCTTAATATTCCCTGATTTAGACGCGGGAAATATCGGTTATAAACTAGTACAAAGACTAGCAAAAGCAGAAGCATATGGCCCTATTACCCAAGGAATAAACAAGCCAGTGAATGATTTATCAAGGGGATGTTCAGTTGAAGATATTGTCGGTGTGATAGCTATTACTTCTGTACAAGCTTGCAAAAAATAAAGATAAAAACTTATTTTGTTTGGAGATATAACTGAAATTATGTGTTTTTATAGGATAAGTTACATATTGCATTAGTCAACTAAAAGTAGACAATTATTTAATATAATTTAAAGATTAAATAGAGAAGGAGTTAAATAATTTAAAGCTGCTTGTGGTCTTTCGTTATTAAAATAATAAATATAATTATCAATTTCTCTAAAACTATCATTAGAAGAATTGATATTAAAATTAATAAATAGTTCTTCTTTAATCCAACGATTAATAGCTTCCATGGCTCTATTTTCAGTAGGTGTTCCTGGTTTAGACATAGAATGTATAATATTATATAAAGGAAGAGATTCATTGAATTTCTTTGAAGAATAAACAGAGCCTTGGTCTGAGTGGAAAATCATTTCTAAGTCTTTGTAATTTTCTTCTTTTTTTGAAATAAGGCGAGCTAATCCAAGATGGTAAGCGTTGGAATCGACTTTTTTATTTGAGAAAGAATAAGCAATAATTTCGTTGTTAAATAAATCCATAAATAGAGTTAACTCATAATAATGAGTGTTCGCCCAAAAGGCAGTCATATCAGAAACAACAATTTGAAAAGGTCTAAGAGG
>CAOJRT010000031.1 GCA_948442255.1 uncultured Caryophanales bacterium
ACAAACTGAGATTTGACTAGCTGTTCTAATTTATAAATTTGATTATTTTTTAAGTTAATTAGATTATCTATCTTACTTAAATTAGTAACAATCTCATTTTGTCTATTTAAATCATATAGTTTTATATTTATTTTTTTTAATCCATGTATTGTAATTTGTGGTTGAGCACTTCCAGATATAGAATTTGATAAGTCAATCCCTTTTAGATAATAATATAAATATTTATTTAAACATTTTGTTTCATCCAAATTATCTAAAGCCATTGCATTTCCATTAATATAAGAAAAAGGTTTAGACAAATGAACATTACCACAAGTAGCGCCTCTACAGGTTATTAAAACTGTTGGAAATTCATGATTGTATTCATCATATTTACCAATTATACCATTTGCCCCATATACATCATATTTTCCACTTTCTAATAATTCACATGTCGCAAGTGTCTTCCATTGTTTTGGTGTACATATTTCTAATAAATTGACTTTCATCTATAACAACTCCTCTAACTCTTTAAGTTGTTTTTGAAATTCCTCTTCCATATCCATAATTTGTTTTAATATTACTTTAGGATCTTCGTATTCTATTTTTTCTTGAACAATTTCTTTATATTTATTAATTGATAAATCATAATCATTTTTAAGTATTTCTTCTTTTGTAACAAAGAAAGATTTATCAGTTCTCTGTCTATTTTCTTCAGCAGATAAATTATTATACCTTTCTATAATATCTGGAATATCATTTTCTTTTATTGGAATTCTTTTAGCATCTAAGGTAAAACCATCGGCTGTCATGTCATAAAACCATACTTTATTCGTACCTCCAGTAGTTGTTTTAGTAAATATCATTACTGCTGTAGATACACCTGCATATGGTTGAAATACTCCACTAGGCATAGAAATTATAGCATCTAGTTTATTATTCTCTACTATTTCTTTTCTAATTGATTTATGTGCATTACTACTTCCAAACAATACACCATCTGGCACTATACAAGCACATCTACCACCAATTTTTAGACTTCTTAAAAATAATGCTAAAAATAATAATTCTGTTTTCTTGGTATTACAAATTTTTGATAGAGATGGAGATATTGTCGTTTCATCAATAGATCCTTTAAATGGTGGATTTGCTAATATTACTGAATACTTATCAGTATCTGTATTTTCTCCCGAAGCAGAATCTTTATATTCGATATTCGGATTATCGATTCCATGCATTATCATATTCATTGCGCTAATACTTAACATTGTATCATCAGTATCAAAACCATAAAACATTTCATTATTAAAATGATACTTTGCACTTTCACTATTAAATATATCTGGGTAGTTTTCTCTCAAATATTCACTAGATTCTAGTAAAAAACCACCTGTACCACATGCTGGGTCACATATTGTATCATTTGGAGTTGGTTTAATTAATTCAACCATCATTTTAATAATATGTCTAGGAGTTCTAAATTGGCCATTTCTTCCTGCAGTTGCAAGTTTAGAAAGTAAATATTCGTAAATATCTCCTTTGGTATCTCTATCTTTCATTGGAATAGAGTCTAGTTTAGTTACAACCTTTTCTAACACTAGAGCACTTGGAACCATAAACATTGCTTTTTCCATATATTTTGAAAAAGATGAATCTTTTCCCGCTTTTAAATTTTTAATAAACGGAAAAATTTTAGTAGTCATTAAGTTAAACATTGCATCTGCTGATAAATTTTTAAATTTGCTCCATCTACAGTCTTGATGTTCTTCATCAAATATTCTATTAAATTTAACTCCTAGCAATTGTTCCGTTTGCTCATTATTAGTTTCTACCTCATCTAATCCTTTTATAAACAACAAATAAGTCATTTGTTTAATTACTGATAATGGATCTGTCATACCTCCATTTGCAAAATCTAACCATATTGCGTCGATTTTATTTTGAATAGCTTTCTCCATGTTTAGTTACCTCCTACACTTAATTTCTCTAATTTCAAATTATTATTTTTAACTAGTAACAAATTTTCATAAAAACTAATTAAATAACTATTATCTTCTTTTATATTTAATTTATCATTACTATAATTACTTCTAACTAATGCATTCCTAAAATACTTTGAATTGTCTTTAAACAAAGAATAATTAATATTATAACTTAAATCTTTTAAATACTTAATCATAAATATTACTGTTGTACGGGTATTACCTTCCATAAAAGGATGCACTTGCCAAATACAAGAAATAAAATTAGATATACTTCTTATTTTATCTGATGCATTTAATTTATCATAATTTTCTTTTCTTTCCTCTGAGAAATCATAAATAAGATAATCATTAATTCGACTATAGTCACAATATACTACTGTATTACCATTCAATATTTCTTCATCTTTTGAAATGTTAACTTCTCTAAATTTACCGGCAAACCTATAGACATCTTTAAATAGAAAGTAATGAACATATTTATAAAAATCAATTGTTAAAAAGAACATATTATTTTGTAACATTTGCATAATTCTTAATGATACAAAATCACATTCATACTCATCTCTATTATAACTATCATTTAAATCGTCATAATATTTCTTTAGTCTGTTTTCTAATTCATCAAGTAATATTTTGTTCTTAATATTTAATTTTACTAAATTTTTCATATATTCAGATGGTGTTAAATCATCAACCTGCTGTAATCCAATTGCCATTTCCCATTTTGATTCTAAATCAGATTTATCACTTTTTATTTCTTTATATTCATTGACTTCAGAATCTAAATACTGCTCATTCATTACTTCACCTTCTTTACTTAGCAAGTATTGAAAAGTTTCTCCCACTAGCACTTTTCACATATTATGGGAATATTTCCAATCCCTATACTTCTACTAATTCTAAATTCAATTCTTTTATAAAATCGTTTAACAAAAGCATTATTTGATCTACTTCGAGATTATTTGCATAACTATTCTTCTTCGAATAAGGATTCCAATTTGTTTTTATTCTATCACTATCAATGATTGATTTAATAATTTCACTATAATCATTTAAGTATTCAAAAGAATCTCTTTTAGTAAACGTATTATAAATTGCATCCTTTAATATATTTATATTAATTTCATTTCTTAGTTTTGTTAAAAAGAAATATATATCATAATAATCTTTCATTCTACTATTATACTTTCCACGTCTTAAAACAGTTTCAATTTTTTCAGCTAGTAGAGTTTCTATATTATAACTATTGATTAAAATACTTCTATCTTCAAATAATAAAGGATATTTAAACTTCAATTCTTTCGGCGTTACTTTATCACCTGTTGATACATCAATTTCTAAATTCACTTTAGTACTATTTACTCTACCAGTAATACGGTATTTATTTCCACCATATTCATCTTCTTCTCTTATATCAGAAATACTTACAATATCAAATTTAACTCCATCATTTAAATTAATAGATAGTATCTTATTTAAAACACTTGCCATTTTATCTTTTGAAATATCTATACCAGTAATTGTAGTATCCATATCTTTGGTTGTTCTATTTTCTACACCAAACATTGCAGCAAGTAATAATCCCCCTTTTAATATAAAGTTATCTTGATATTCTGAAACAGATATTCTTTCTAATATTCTTTCAAACATAAATCTTTGTAATGATTCATAATAATTTAAATTATACTTATCTTCGAGTTCTTTTGCTTTTAATTTAATCTTTTCTTCTACCATTTCATCATTACCTCCACAATTGTATTAACCTTATCGTAAATATTAAAAACCTTCGCATATTCTAATAATTTATCAACATCCTTATCTTTACTATGAAAATAATAATCTAAAACTCTATTTTGAAGTTCTAAATCAAATTCTCCTTCAGTTCTTAACATATCACAAATACACCTCTCTGCATTATATATTTTTACTGGATTTCCACTTGGACTTAGGGCTTCGATTATTCCAATATCATAAAACTTCTCTGAAACTCTGTGAATATTATAATTTCCTCTTACTTTTTTATCTCTAGGTACAGTTATATCTATTTGCATTGGTGTTCTATTTGTTAAGTTAAGAATGTGTAGGGCAGTATTATAAGAAAATATTGCTAATGGATATTTTTTTTGTAAAATAAAGTATTCATCTTTTAATATCTTATTATCCATATATAAACCATAGCTTACTCTTTCAATTAATCCTTCATCTAAAAATTTTTGAATTAATGGTTTACTCATACCTAATGTTAAAAATTCTGCTGTAGTAATATATCCATGATTACTATTTAAAAATTCAATTACTTTTTCTTTATTACTCATATTTTCACCACTTTACTCTTGTACCTACATTATAGCATTTTGTGGAACAAGAGTAAATAACAATATATTAATTTGTCAAAAATTTTTTTTAAAGGGTTTGGGAATTTTCCAACAATAGAAAACTTTGCGGGAGTAAGTTTTCAGTGCTGGCTAGGACAATAAATTTAACTTTGTTGAAATATTACTTTTTAAAATCTTTAAATCTTTTCTTAAAATCACATCAAAAAAACTTTGCTTAATCATAAAGGTTTAAACAAAGTTTTAAATTCTAGTCTTTTTTTTACTTAAAATTACTCTAAATTAGTATAAATATATTCTCTAATAATTATTTTTTCAGCCCGGCTTTTTATATTATTCATAAGTCCTATCCATAGAATTTGATTATCATTTTTAAGTTTTTCATTAATGTTTTCTTTTTCAGCCAGTGAAATAATTAGTTCATTTACTTTCTCTTTAACTAAATTTTCAAGCTCATAAAGATAAGTATTTAATTGTTCTTTCATTAATAATTCAGTATATAATCCTCTATTATATTCCTTTAAATATCTTAATTTTAACAACCCATATTTACCAATGTTGTATTGTTTTCCTTCTTTTAATTTTAAATTTGGTAATAGATAATCACCGATTTTAGTGTAACTAATACTCATAACATTTCTCCATTTCTTTCTATTTATTTGGCTTTAATTGTTATACATTTATTTGTTACACTTTGATCATCGCCACCTCCTGCATTTATGTGATTACTCAAAACAATAACGTCCTTCCCATTTCCATAAAATCCTAGTATACGTTTTACCCTATCAGCAGGTTCTAACGTCTCATCTGACACTCTAGTCATCTCATTAGGGATACCCAACTGATCCAATCTCTCATGAATGTATTGAGATATCTTCAAAGTATATTCTTTCTCTATAATACCATTTCCAGTAGCTCCACCATCATTTCCTCCATGTGGAGGAATCTGTTAAATCCAAATTTATTATTTCATTCCTATTTTTTCTTGCTTTGACTTTTCTTTTTCTAATTCTTTTAAAGATTTTTTTGGTGTTGGCAAATCTTCAGGCATGACACCTCCAAGCCTTTTGATAGTATTTCTAACTTCTTGACCTACTTCATAATGAGTTTCCTTAGCTTTTCTTTCTCCTTGAATATTATCTCTTTTTAATTTTTGTTCAGTTTGAGAGATTCTAAATAGATTAGCAATTAATTCATCGCTGCCCATATTGTCTAAAATATCTTCTCTATATCTTAAACCCTTTCTTTTAGCAATATCATCAGCAGTTTCACCATTATATAATCCTTTATAACCGGCATTATGAAATTGATCAAAGTTTTTAACACCTGCTTTTTTAGCTGCTTGATTTAAGGAATAATTGCCTTTTTTAGTCAAACTTCTTTGATAAAATCTTTTTTCATCTTCAGTTAACATAGAATATTCTTTTTCAGTAAGTTCTTGTTTTCTCGTTTGTACGGCAAAGTAAGTTTGACCTAAAGCAACAACTTCTTTTCTAGGATCTGAATTTTGTACTATTAAATAACAAGCATATCTTGATAATTTATAATCCAATAAATTTTTAACTCCACCATTGGGCATTTTTGATGTTTTTCCCACTTGGGAAAAATGTTCAAAAACTTCATAATTACTATTCTCACATGCTTTTTGAGCATTCTTTATTACATTACAAAATTTATCCCATCTTTTATATTCTAGTACATTTTGCAATTCACGAGCTAGCCAATACTCATCACCATACTCATCAATATGTCTAATACTTTCAAATATTGTTTCATTATATTCTTTGATTTCGTTCATCCATTACCTCCTATTTTTCTGTGTTTCTTATTTTGTAGAAAAGTCCAATTATCTTTTTAATTATTAAATTCAAAGTTCCATTCTATTTCAATATCTCGTGTTTTCGTTTCTTTATCATAAACTCCAACATAAACCTTATCAATAAATTCATCAACTATTACTTTATTTAATTCTTTGATATGCTTGTATTTCTTTAATACTTCATCTGCTTGTTTTCTTTCTTCTTTAACAACTTGAAGATTATTTATCTCACTATCGATTGTTTCAGCTCTTTTTGTCATCGATTCGATTTCTCTTAAATAATCACTAGACATCATACTAAACATATCTTCTGTAATAGTTCCTTTTACTTTATCTTCATAAAGGCTTCTATAAAAGGTTTTATTATCTTCTATCTTTTTATTAAGGTTATGCTTTTCTTTTTCTAAAACTTTTATTATTTCACAATTACTTGTGTCTTGTTGATTTCTTTTGTTATAAAGCTCTTGTAAATCATTTTGATCGTAGTAGTTATCTAGTAAATCATTGATTGCATTAAGTAATATTTGTTCCAATTCATCCATTCTAATTGCTTTGTTATTATCGCAAGTGTGGTATTTCTTTGCACCCTTACATTGTAAATATGCTCTTTTACCTGTCTTTTCTCCTTTAACATTATACACATTTCTCATAAAAACCTTGTCACATTCCATACAATACACTTTTCTACTTAAATAATGTATTTCTCCTGTCTTAATCGGTTCTTGATGTGTACCTAGTATCTTTTGCACTTTATTCCATGTTTCCATATCAACAATAGGCTCGTGTGAGTTTTCTATTCTACACCAATCTTTTTCTGCTACTTTTTTAAACTTATGAACTTTATAACCCATTGAAGTAATTTTTCCTTGAACTAAATTACCTATATAAAATTCATTTCGTAACATTTGGGCTATTGTATCAGGATTCCATCTTACATTTTTATAATCACAATTAGAACATACAAATTTACTGCCTTTTTGTTTCTTATATACTGACCTCGGTGGAATATTATTGTTATTTAGATATTCACATATTTTATGATAGCCATTTCCCTCTGCATACATTTGAAATATTTTTTTAACTACTTCAGCTGCCACAGGATCAACAACTAACTTGTGTTTATCTTCTTCACTTCTATCATAACCATAAGGAGCAAAACTTCCCATAAATAAACCATCTTCTCGTTTATTCTTTAAAGACTTTTTGATATTAGTTGATAAATCATCTAAATACCATTCATTGATAAGCCCATTTATTTGTCTTGATTTCTTGTTGGACTCAATACTTGTATCAGCATTATCAACAATACTTACAAATCTTACTCCCCATTCTATGAATTTGTTGTGTAAATATCTTTCAATGACTTCCATATCTCTTGAAAATCTTGATTGACTTTTACATAAAACTAAATTGATTTTTCCACTTTCACAATCCTTGATAAGTCTTTCAAAATCAGGTCTATAAGTTCCTGCTCCTGAAAAGTCATCATCAGAATAAATATCTACAACATTCCATCCATTTTGATTAGCATATTTTAAACACATACTTCTTTGATTTACTATACTATCACTATCATCATTTTTATTTAACTTATCTCTATCTTCATCAGATAATCTACAATATACACCTACCTTTTCTATCATAGCCATTCCTCCAATACTGAAGAACAGCCATAAAAATTTATAAATACAAGTATATTATATCTCATATTTAGGATTCTTTAAATGCTAGTTTTTGATTTTCTAAAATCATAATGACATTTAACAATTTATTATTAAATATACTTTTAAATTCATCATCAGTTCTATTTTCATTTGTCTTAAATTTATATTTTACATTATATACTACCTCCGTTTTCTTACTGCCCCCTTTTTTCATATTCTATAATCTAAATCCTCCAATCATACACATCTCTCCTTTCATTTATAATCTTTCATTAGTTCATCCATTTCTTTTTGTTCTTCTTCACTTAATGGAATCGAAACACACACTTCAGGATGTTCCATCCAATAAGGAAGAATCTCTTTTCTTTTATTATTCTTTTTATATTTATTACTATTTATATTATGGGTGCAACTACTTGCAACCTCATTACTGCAATTTTCTGCATCTTCATCTGCAACTTTTGTTGGTATCTTTTCCATATTTAGATATATTCTTCGTTTGCTATTTTCAAATTTTACTATGATATAGCCAAGTTTCTTTAATTTAGACAATGAGTAACTTATCGTTCTTTCTGATGAATTTATATACTCTTTTAGATAATCATTAGTAGCATAACAATAACCATATTTTAAGGCAAGTGATATGATAAGACTTAAAACATCAATATCAGTTCTTGATAATCTCTTATCTCTAAATAATATTCGTGGAGTTATGATAAATTCACTAGTCAATTTTAAAATGATTATTCTCCTTAAATCTAAAATGATTTTGGACTTTCCTCTAGCCTATAAAAATAGGCAAAGTTATCCCTAGAACATTATTTTAAATCCTGTCCCTAGGATTAAATGAAGTTTATTCTATCTTTATAGAAAAGGTACTAACATAAGCCTCTATATCTTACTGTACCTTATCTACTAGGAGTTATTTAACAACCTAGTAAATTTATTGTGTACATTCCTGTATCGTATTCCTTGTAAATTAGATACTTTAATTGTTCTAATCTTTCAAGATTTCCTTTTAAACCTTTATTTTTTATTTTTACTACTTGTTGTAATTCTCCAACATTTAGATCCGTGATAATCCTATCTTGACCTTTAGCATAGATATATGAATATATCAGTTTTCCCTCAGGCTTGATTCGCTTATCTTTCAAAATTTTAGTTGGTATATCTTGTAGTCTTTTATTCATTCATACTTTTTCTCCTTTCTTTTATTTGTTAACATTTTTATTTTAATGTTAATGTTTGGAAACACATATTATACTACAAGATAATTACTATATTGTCAACACTTTTAGAAACAATTTATTCGTATTTGTTGATTTTAGTTAACATATATGCTATTATGTATTTGTGAGGTGTATTACAATGCAAGAAAAAAAGATTGGCGAAGTTATTGCTGAAGCTAGAGAAGAAAAAGGACTTTCGCAAAGACAACTTGCGAAAGAAGCAAATATTAGTAATGCTGAATTATCAAAAATTGAATCAGGAGAACGGGAAGTTCCTAACCCTAAAACATTAAGAAAAATTAGTAAACATATAGACTTAAACTACAATGATTTAATGTATATGATTGGTCTAGGAGTTCAAGTTAGTCCTTTAAATCCTTTTTTATTAGATCATTACTCGCATTTAAAAGGTCAAGAATTAGAAGATGCATGGACTATTGCTAAAGCAAGTATTAAAAATAACGATTTAATTATTGACTCATTACAAAAAAGAATTGATAGTGAAGAATTAACTCAAGATGAAGAAGATGTATTATATGAAACAATCGAAGATTTAAAATATCAAAGTAATACCAACAATGAAATTATCAAATTATTAGAAAGTAATATGATAAAGGAGCGATTAAAGAATGCAAAGAATTAAAAGATTCATAAATAAAACCCAAGTCATCGGTATTATTGGAGCAACGATTATAGCTATACTTGTTCCATTTCTTAAAGATAATAAATTTGTATGTATTGGTTGGGGATTTTTAGCACTTCATTTACTTGGAGATGCCATATTCTAAAAAAAATGGAGTGTTGATGGTATTACTTGGTTTAGAAGAATTGACAAAGATTATAAGAAAAATTTAACAAGAAAATATAGTGATATTTCATTTTTTACAGTATTCATTGTTGGAATGTTAATGTGTGTTATTGGTATGTTTGAAAAAACATTTTCAAAAAACTATGTAGCATACTTAATATCTTATTTAGTTGTACTTGCTTTATGGATTTTTCTTATATACATTACTGATAGAACAAGTAGGCAAATTAAGGAATTGATACCAAAGAAAAAATAGTCTTTTCGCTTTTAGTAAGATTAGCGATTAGACTATTTTTTATAAAAAGGCGAGGCACGTTTTGTTTACTTTAGCAAGTGAAAGTGGCGATAGCATTTTTCTTTTTATGTAACGATAGTGAAATAAAAAGGCAACTATATTACATTGTAAAACTTTGTAATATATGTTGCTCCTAGGGTTTCCAAAGGGAAGTTTCCCTTGGCACACATCGTTATTGGCTTGCCAATATCGTAGTGTGTTACTAACTTTTTAATAAGTTAGTTAAAAAAACAGAAATCCATTAGTTACATAGTTTTTTTGGATTTCTGTTTTTACAACTTGTGTTGACTTTCAGGATCGTCATATTGAACATAGTCTTTATCATTCAATATTATGTCTATATGTTCAACTATCTGCTGAATTTCATCAGGTCTTTGAACCATTCCATTTGCTAATGCATTTTTCATAGATTCTAAAAATGATTCAGCATTTATTAAATCTAAACGGTTTTGTTGCTTACAAACATTAATATAATGAGCAAGATATCCTGATAATCTTTCAGTATAGCTTGTTTTAACATCATTACCACGAATAACACCAATTCCATTCCAATCAGGAATAAAAGGCTGATGATTTCCTAAACAAGACTTCAAAGATGGAATTGTATCAAGATATTCATTTAACTTTGTAACATCATCTGCATTTTCTAAATTAACTATCATTGAGTCACTTCTCATAGTACCAGATAATTTACACGAAGAAACAATTCCATTATTACACAAAAATGAAATCACATTCTTAGCAGCAAAACCATAATGTTCAGCTTTTATAGGAATATACACTTTCCAATAAAAGTTTGGAATTCTTCCATCTCTTGGATAGTTTGTTTCAAAAAAATTCCAACCATCATCAATAAAACCAAGTGATGAAGTACATTTACCATCATTCATTTTTTGTAATAGCATATCGAATATTTCAGTTCTTGTATGTTCACTGATAGGTTTATTTATCTCAATAGGATTTAACCCATAATTTCTAAATGCTTTTTCAATTTCCTCAGCTGTAATTATTCCATTAGGAATGGTAGCATAATTCTGTAATTTTGACATTATATTTTCTATTTGATCTGTTTGACTCATAGTTATCTCCTTTTTATAATTCTACAACTCGTCCATATTTAATATTATACACTTTTATTCTATAAATACTGGTATATGGACTATTTCCAACTTCAACCTCTTTTTCCTCATCAGTTTTTATTGAGATTGATTCGGACTCATTATTACCTTTAAATGTCTTTATAGAAAGAACTGTTTCTTCTTCAGTTATACTAGATATGGTAATATCATTAATTAATCTTCCATAAGTTGTTGCTTGATAATATTTGTGTTCTTCTGATACTTTTTGATGACTTTCTATTTTTATGTCAACATTTACTGCAATTTGTACTTCATCTTCTGCTATTGCTTGTTTTTGTTGTTCTTCAGACAAACTATTCCATTCTTCTAGTGTATTAGAGTCGAATTCTATAAACATAATTAAATACTCCTATTCATTTTCTTCTAATTGTTTTATTTTTTCATCTATATCATCTAATAATTCATCAATAGGTTGCTTTGGATTTTCTAACTTATCAATTTCTCTATCTATGTGTTTTGTTAATTTATCAACACTATCAATCTCATTATCCTCTAGTTTCTTAATTTTTTCATCTGTTTCATTTAATAACTTTTCTAAATCGTTGCTCATAATCATTAACTCCCTTCTATAAAATTATATCACACTTTACACACTTTTTCATCCACTCCAAAAGTATTTTACATTGAAATTTCAAAATCATCTTTGCCATTCTCTTTATGAGTTTTTTTATTTGTTTTTAAATAACTAGGTGCTTTTACATAATCAAATAATTCATCTTCTTTTGTAGTTCCTCTTGATATTTCAACAACATCATTCATATCAAAATCATTGTTATCAAAATAGTCTTTTATTTCAGTTGAAGTGGCTTCTTTTGTAGGTTCATTACCAATTTGTAGTAATTCCCTAAAAAAGTGTTTTATAGTCTCCGAAATGGCTTTTAAATAGTCTTTCAGATGGCTATTCTCTTTTGTTAAGTTTTGATTTCTTGTAGTAAGTGCTTTTACTTCTCGTTGTAGATTTGCATTTTCTTTTTCTAATGTTTGATGACTTTTACTAAAAGTATTTACCTCATTAAATAATTGTTCCATTTTAGGTTGAAATTCCATAACCTTTTTAGTTTCTTTTATTACATTTTGCATACTATCAAAAGTATCTTTTCGTACTTTTACATATTCTTTATCTATTAAAGTATTTTTAGTGGTTTTCATTTTTTCTTCAAATTCATTCATAGCATTATCAAGATTTTTGTTGATAGTAGTTACTTTATTTTCATAATATCTAGTTGTTTTCTTAAAATCCTTTACTTTTTGATGTTTTCTATCACTACCCTTTATGCCTCTTTCTAATTCAAAGCCATTTTCTCTTAACCTCAAATTATAAATATCTTGTAATTCTGACAAATGAATATTATCCCTAATATATTGCTTTTTAGAAATAGTTAATCTTTCAGTATTTGTTCTTTTATCTAACTTTTTAACAAGTGGTACAACTACACAATGAATATGTGGTGTTAGTTCATCCATGTGGATTGTTGCGTGTAATATTTGTTCTTTCTTATAACCTAAATCATTATAGACAAAATCCATACAAGTATCTGCCCATCTCATTATTTCATCTTTACTCATATTATCAAAAAATTTATGTGTTGCAGTAAACATGAGTTCATCAGCTATAACACTTTTAGATTTATTTAACATTTCATTAAAGGTCTTTTTTCTTTCAGGTCGTTCGGTTTTCATTCGTTCATTATGCTCTTTTTCATAATCTTTTACAAGCAATTTAAAACCCTTAACATACTTTTCTGCTAAGGGTACTAATTCTATATTATTTTTAGTTAATTCTAATTTAATATTAGGATTGCTTTTATATGCTTTTTTATCTCGTTTATTGTGCGATCCAATTTGTGCTAAATCATTTATAGTCATTATTGGCTGACTTCTAAATATTCCATAATTCATATATATCATTCCTCTCTTTCAATTTTTTCAAATAAAAAGCACCATAAGGTACTCAACATTTTATATCTACAAATTCATATTTATTGATTAATTCAATATCTTTTTTGGTCAATTTATTACAAAAACTATTCACAAACATAATTGATTCCTTAATTAGTCCAATTAGAGTTTTAAGATAAGCTTCATTGTAGTTATTAGATGGGAAATTAACTTGTGGCAATATTTTGTCAATTGTTGAAATATGATGGATATCTCCAGAATATAAATTATATAAAAATGAATAATTATATTTTCTAGCTAAGTTTCCAAATTTTCTGCCAGTATTAAATACTTTCAATATTCCATCATTATTAGTATTTAGACCTTCTATATTTAAAGATTCTGCCCCAACATGCTTGTTATGTGATTCTATCATAGCTTTTACGATAATATCATCAGCTATTTTTTCATTATCAACTTCTTTTACAACACATATTTGTTCAATTATCTGTCTAGCAATGGTAGATAGTAAAGATGAATAAATATATTTATCGTTTGTTAATCTACAAATTTCACTAGAAAAAGTTAAAAATGGGTAATAAACAATAATGCTATTTCTTTTTAAATATCCATTTTTTTCAGATGAGATTGATTCAAAATATGACATAAAAGAAATTCTATATAAAGTCATACTTAACCAAAAAAGTTGATTAATAAGTTTTTGGTATTCTTTAGTATTAATTTTTTGAGTTAAAAGATTAAAATTAACACTATTTACAGATTTGTCATAAAAATCATTATCTATTTTTTCAGCAATTAAAAATTTTTCTAATTCTTTCATCAAATCACTTCCGCTTAAAATCATCTAATTCATAATTTGTAATATAACTTTAAATAATTGTTTACCTTCTTTATCAAAATCTAATTCAAGTTTTACTTCTATCTGATTATATTCACAAATCTGTTTAACAATGCTCAAACCTAATCCGCTTCCAGAACTCTTTGACGTGTTATTTTCAGATCTATACCCTCTCAAAAAAAAGTTTTCAACATCTTCTGTAATTATATATGATGGTGAATTAATTATTTCAACTTTAGTAAGCAACCCATTATTTTGATAAACATTTATATAGATTTCTGAAGCAGATTTAGAATATTTTAAAGCATTATCAATTATAATAAATGGTAACACGTCTATCGAATCATTGGCCTCAAACTTAGTACTATTGTTAGAGTCTTCCATAGTATTTATATCTATATTTTTAAGAACAATTCTAATATTACTTTCTTTTCCAATTTCTTCAAATATCTTTCTATACATATCAAATAATTTAAAGGCTTCTTTTTCTCTTAATTTTCCTGTTTGAACTAAAAATGGATTGCTTACATATTTGTATAATTCCACTCTTCTTTTAAAAAATCCAGTAAGCTGAATAGCACTTAATAACCTGTTACTATCCTTTTTAACTAAATTACCTTTAGATATTTGTCTTATATTTTCCTCTATTATTTTATTAGATTTATTAATATCATGAAGGAAATCGTTTATACATTTCTCTCTTAAATCATTTTCAAGTGAAATAACATCAAGTTCTTCATCTATATTTATCAAATTAAATATATCATCTGAACTATAATTACTTATAGATTTATCTATTTTGGGTTTAAGTTTTTTCAAATTACACTTATCTTTCAAAACAAAACCATTATAAATTCTCTTAGAGCTTTTTTTACAAGCGAATCCATAAGGACATATACTTTCATCCTTAGTAGATGTTAAAAATTCAGAATAAAATTTTAAACACTTTTCGTTTTTTATATTATTTTTGCAAAAATCACAATAATGAGTAATTATTCCTTCAAAAAACTCTCCATTCTCATAAAAATTAACTAAATTTTTCATATATTGATTATACCTACTTTAATATCAAATTTTACATTTAAATTATTATTAACTTCCAAAAATAATTTATCTTTAGATAATATATCTTTTTTTTCAATAAAACTTCTAACATATAAGTCTTCAAGCTTCATAATCTCTTTTTCAGTTATCCCTTTATTTAATAGCATCCTTTTATACATTTTCCAAGATTCTACTGGATTAAAAAACTTTTCTATATCTTGTTTAATGTACTCTATCAACTTTTCTTCTTCTCCTTTTAAAATCAATTCATCAGCATATTTCAAATAATCATTAACTTGCGAACTAAATGAAGCCGCTGATAATAAATAAACAATTTTATTCGGATATTTTTCTTTAATCAATTTAATTAAATTTAATCCTTCATGATCACTATTAAAATTTAATCCAACACCTTTATAATCACAAACAATAACGGAATAACTCTCTACATCCATCAATTCGTCTATATCAGTTTTCCACGATACTCTATATCCGATTCTTCTTAAAGTATTTTCAACATCCAATTTATCATCGTCAATTATTAGTATTTTTGTGTTATCTATTTTATACTTATCATCTAATTTCATTATTGCATTAACTGGCAGATCCTTTAAAGTCTTATATCTTGTATCCACATATCTATTCATAAGTGCATTTACTATTCCCATTACTTCCACTTCCTTATTGTAAATATTATATTATAAATTGCATCTTTTATTTTTCTCTAATAATAAATTATAAAAAGTATTAATTAAATGCCTACTTCTAATTTTATTTTCAAATAATTATTAAAATATTTACACTTTACCAAAACTTTTCTAGAATAAACTGATTTATTTTTAAACAAATCTTTATTTATATTATATCATAAACTAATTAAATGTATTTCAATTTTATTAAACTAAAAAAGATACTTTCCTATCGAAGTACCTTAATTACTTGTATTTACTTATCTTTATAGCCATTCTCTTATTTTTGGATTTTTCAGTATCCTCCATGGCCCGCATCAATAACAACCTTTTTCATACGTTTCACCTCTATAATAATATATGAAAAAAGAACCCAATGGTTCTTTTGAATACTTTTTGCAATCTAAAATTTTTTATTTTTTTAAGTATATATGATCCTATGCAAAAGCATTTCCTATTTACTTAACTACATAGTTCGATGAAAACAATTTAAATCCTTGCACTCATTAAATTACTAGAAGAATATCTTTTTAAACCTTTATAAAATAAAAGAAAGGCCATAATAATTAACAATATACATACACAGATGTTTACTATAAATAAAATACAATTATATGTTTTTCAGCCACTTTATACGTGCTTAAAAGACAAAAAATCACGAATAAAGAGATTCGTGACTCCAACTAATTAAATAATTGTGTAGGTTTTAACCCGAAATAGCTCGCTTTTAAAACTTATATTTCCTCACTTATAAATACATTTTACTCATTTTTTCATAAAAGTCAAATAAATAAAAAACTGTTAATTTAAATCTGAAGTGCAACAAAGATGCATTGAAAAAGACACATGAA
>CAOJRT010000032.1 GCA_948442255.1 uncultured Caryophanales bacterium
TATTTTTATTCTACTTTTATTGTACTCCCCTCCCGTACTAAAATGTCAATCAAAAATTTTTAAAACATTGATAATGTACAATACATGTTAACCCAAAAAGGAATTATAATAACCAACTTCTACAACATATAAAACATTTAAAGTATTCCTTACAATTCATCCTGTTTAGAACTAAACCATATTCTTCTTTATTTTAAAATATTATTTTCAAGTACATAAAAATAGACTGAGCGTAATAAAAAATAATTCTCTGCACGTTTAGTTCTTGTTAACTATATTTTTAGACTGTTAAATTTTCTAACAAAAAAAGAGTTTATACACTCTTTAAAATCCACTCTATGATTTGTTTTTTGATATAAAAATATTCTTCTTTTTCAAACTGCATATTCGCTATACAATATTTCTTATTTGCTATATGAGCACAGAACATACATTCTTCTAAATCACTACAATCTTGAATAAAAATAGAATTACTAATTTTACTTGAGCAGATTACATTATACGAATTTGAACAGTTGGCTGAATCATCTGTACGGATAGAAAAGAAACATTTATAGCTCCTTTGAGAAGCTAATAAATATTCCGAATCACTGCAAGAGTCACAAAAAAGTAAGTTAGAGCTATCATTACAGTTTGTACTTTTTAAGATTTGGTTACAGCGATAGATTGTATCACTTTGGAATACAGAGGTAGAATTAAATACTCTTTCAGTCGTAACAAGATTTATCTCTTCCCATAATGCTAAAATTTCTTGTAACGAATGAATTTCTTTTCTAGGCATAAACCATCCTGTTTTAGTATCTTTTTCTTCCGATGTTTGGCTTTTTATGTATTTTCCACAATGAATAGAGTCTGCCCATGTTTCTTCCTTTGTATAATAATCTGTTACCTTTTTTGGCAACTTTATATCAAAGGCAAATTTTTTTTCTATTTCTTCTAATGTCCAGTTCATTTTTTGTTGAAAAACAGATTCTTCTATTTTTTCTGCGATTTCATTAAATTCTTTCATTTTTACACCATCCTACTTGATGAACTTTCTTCCATCATTTTTCTTATATCACCTCCATCTACTGAAAAAGAAAACTCTTTTTTAGGGAGGGTATTTTCTATTTTTATTTCTTCTTTAGAAAATGTAATTGTACATTCCCTTGCAAAATCAAGCGTTCTTCCTTTTATAGGAGGAAGGAGAGTTCCTTCCTTTTCTACCCTAAAAATGCATTCTCTTGCCTTTAAACGATTTAATGTTTCGTACCTTTTCTCTTTACTATCTTCTATCCCCAGTTTTAGTCCTATCATTTGCGATAAATTTTCAGCATCAAAATACGATAAACGAAACAAAAAATAATTCACAACGTTCGCAAAGATAGAATCTTTTAAAGAAGAAGATAATTGGTTAAAATATTGCCCACACATAATTAAAGATAAATTGTATTTCCTAGCTTCTGAAAGAAAACGAATCAAAATCGGATTTTCCACTACTGCAACTTCATCAATAATAAAAATAATGTGCTCGCTTAACTCACGATTCGTTATAATATCCATTAATTGTTGCATTAAAAGTCCAGAAGTCATCTTTACCGCATTGTCTCCTAATATTGTTCTGTTCAAAGAAAATAAGGTTAAGAAATTGTTATTTAATTCATCTAATAAACTTTTTGATCCTTGCTCTTTATTGAAAACAGGATTTAATTCCATTTCATCTATAAAACCAATGATTGGCGAAATAGCGTCTCCATAATATTGTGTTTTTATACTGGCAAACTCTACTAAAAAGAAACTCACTACACTATCAGGTAATTCTTCTTTGTATTTTGCTATTATTTTGTTACGATATTCTAATTCTAAAATAAGTTTTCTTAAGTTTGTAAAGCAAAAAGACTTGTCTTTTAATAACAAAAATATACTATATCTTAATACTCTTTCTAGCTTTGCATTGTAATTTGCAATCACATTTTTAAATAAAGATATTAATATTTCTACATTAGTTATTATTTCTCCTTTATTAGCAGAAAACAAATTAATTCGATTGTTATTTATAAAACGAATTACCTGCCCTAAGTCACCAATTTCATGTTCTAAGGAAGCATGAGGATCGATTAGTATTACTTTATAATCATCTTTATAATGAAGATATAAATTATAGATAAAAGAACTAATAAATTTTGATTTTCCACAGCCACTAGATCCAAAGATAATTGAATGTTTCCAAAAAGAAAAGGAATCTATATTATAATAATATTCTTTATCACTAAATGGGAATCCAGAAATACTTAGGATATTTTTATCCCCTTTTGCTTTTAACTCGCTTTTATGTTTAGTTAAATCAAAATACGCAGGAATACTTTTGGTTTTTATATGCGTGTTTTGGTTATAATCTACTGCCAAGTAAAAGAAGGGAAATGTTAAAGGCATTTGATATTCGTATTCCTCTGTTACACACGTTCCTCTTGCTATATATCTTTCTTCCGTTATTTTCCTAATATGTAGTTTGTAATAACATACATTTTCTTGATATTTGCTTTTTATATAGTCACGTAAACTCATATAATTCATTAGAATAGGCAACAGAAAAAAACGTTTTTTTCTTTTTGAAAATAAAGGTTTGTCACATCTTTTAAAAAAGAAGGAAGAAATGCCATCTATTGTACTTGGAAGTGCTTTTTTTACTTCTATATAATAACTAACTAAAAAAGAATCAAAAAAGATATAAATCTCTAAAGAAGATAAGTAACCAGCCATAGCCCCTATTTTATCAATCACTTTTTTCCAATCCTCTGGTGAAGCTTTTTTTTCTTTTAAAAATATTTCATAAAACATAGGTATACCTCTTTTTTATTTTTCTAAGTGGTCATTATCAGTTAGTAAAGGAGTATTAATTAAACGATACCATTTATCATTACGGAATAAATAGCGTAATTCATCAAAGTTTTTGTCTGGATCCAACATAAGATGAGCTAAATAGTCTAGTTTTGCTAAATCTTCTTCTCTCATAGAAGAAAACTCATGTTCTGAATCAAATTCTGTTGGAAAAAAGAGATAAGATATTTCATCATTCATTAGGTTATGAAAGTCAAACATTAAAGAATAAGCTAAATTGGACCTTTTGTTTAAGGATAAACCATGAATATAATTTTCACAACAATCTTTTCCATTACGAACATCTAGCCAAACTTCTGCAACCCATTTAAATTCAGCATGTGGGATGTCGCAAATATCAAAATGTACATCATATTCACCATCAGCATCGACACTTACCCAATCATTAACAGTCGGATTATAATATTGAACAATCCAATAGTCGAAGTAAACATTTTCTCTTTTAATTAAAAAGTAATTGGCATATCCACTTCTCACTCTAGCAGGAATACCCTTTGCTTTTAATATAGAAGCCAAAAGAATAGAAACGTAACGACAAGTAATGACAACTCTATCTTTTACTTCTCTACCAAGTGTGAAACCACGATCATCTTGACGAAAAAGTTCTGCCGTAATAGCAGGTGCTGTAAGTAAAATATCATCGTCACAACGATTTCTATACCATGGATAGTTTTCTTTTATTTGGGCAAGCTCTTTTTCGTATGGAACATCTAAATAAGCACGCAAAAGTTCTTTTCGATGAATTACTTGATGATGTAAAAGATTAGCTAGTTCGTAGATATCATCTGGTAGACTTCTATAATAATCTTTGTATGGTAAATAGTTAGTATACATACTTGTTTTTAAATAAAAATTTAAAATTTCACTTTTCATCATTATCACCAATTTCACTTTAACATAAAGCGTATTTAAAAAACTGATTTTTTTCTAATCAGTTTTGTCACTTAATAGATAGGAATTAAAAATTCTGTTATGTTATCATGATAGTATTCTAATTCGGGAATATCTTTCAAATTAAATTTACAACTTGGTAAAATTTGAAAATAGAATTGATGAGAGACTTTTTGAATATCTTTGGCTTCTTGGGAAGGAATTATAAAGCGTAACCATTTGCTTTTTGGAATACTAATTTTTTCTAATCCTTCTTTATACGTTGGAAATAAAATATAATATCCATCGCAACACTCGTGTGCTGCCCCTGAATAAGTTACCATTGCATATTTTATATGCTCTAGATTCTTAAATCCTTTTGTCATTTTCTTCCACAATAAAGGAGCATCTTTTCCAATATGTTTTTCGTCGGTTTTTATCCCAATCCCATATAAAATATTTTCTTCTAACGTAACAATATCGTAAGTTACAGAAGAATCTTTTTGTTCTAAAGATTGGAAAGTCTTACGATAATAGTTTTAACTTTTTATTATTCTTCTTTACTTCACTCGGCTTCATTCCGTGAAATTCGCGAAAAGCTCTTGAAAAGGAAGTGGCATTATTATATCTATAATCTAAAGCGACTTCCATTACACTTTTTCCTTCTAATAAATCCAATGCGGAGTTCGTTAGTCTTCGTTTTTTTATATATAGAGTAATCGTCTCCCCTACTAGTAAAGAAAAGATTCTTTGCATAGTATAAGCATTGACTCCCATCATAGAGGCAATATAATTCATATCTAAATTTTCTTTTAAATGAGTATCAATATATAAAGTTATTTCATTTAATGTAGAATAGATGTCCATAGCATCACCTGTCCTTTATTATATAGCAGAAAAAGAAAGCTGACAATCAAACTTTCTTTGCTTTTCTATCTAAACGTATAATTCCAATTATTGCACTTGCAAAACCCAATATTTCTATCGCTGTATTAATTGGAGACACTAATAAAGTGTAATAGGTAATGGCTGCTAATTCGGAAATAACAGAAAGCTTTCGAATCGTAGCAGCCCTCTCTTGCATAAAGGTTACTACATTTAAAGTTCCTACCAGTATACTAAGGAGGTTTAACAAATTGTTCCAATAATAAATATTTAGAACAACAAGTAATAGAACAATCATGCTTGACGCGACTATTTTAAGCATCTTCGCTGTATTAGGTTTATAAGCAAAATACAAAGAGGTCAAATTTCTAATTACTCCTGCTCCACACATTACAACAGCAGAAATATTCCCTAAAAAAACACAAACCAGTGAAAACAAAAAGTGTTGCTATATTTCGTAATATAAGCAGCATTTTTGTGCTTTTTGCTTGGAAAGAAACAACAACAAATATAAGTCCAACAAAGGCAAAGATTTGGCTAATTATCCAATTTAAACTAAATTCAATTTTTTCACAACCTTTTTATAATATTATTATTTTAAAAGCTCATTTTCATAAAGTTTTTTATATGCTTTATTTTTACTTAATAAAGTTTTATGGGTACCTGTTGCTGTAATTTGGCCATCTTCTACTAACATAATCTTATCGGCATTTACAATGGTAGACAAACGATGTGCAATAATGAGAATCGTATAATTATCTTTCATATTGTTTATTGCTTGTTGAATCGAATGTTGGGTATCGTTATCTAAAGCGGAAGTCGCTTCATCAAATAAAATGATTTTTGTCTTTTGGACGAAAGCTCTTGCTATCGCTAAACGTTGTCTTTGTCCTCCTGATAGAGTTACTCCTCCTTCTCCTACGATGGTATCATATTTTTCGGGTAAACTCTCAATAAAATCATGTAAACAGGCCATTTTGCAAGCTTCTAACATTTCTTTTTCTGTTAATTCTTCTTTTACTAATCTTAAATTATCCTTAATAGACATATTAAAAATATAGGGATTTTGGGAAATGATTGTTATATTATTACGAATTGAGTACTCATCTAAGTCTTTTATACTAATTCCATCTAACAAAATATCTCCTTGATCAACAGAATATAATTTACAAAGTAAAGAAAATATTGTTGTTTTTCCTACACCATTTTTTCCTACAAACGCAACAGTTTCGTTTGTTTTTATTTTAAAACTAAGACCTTTTAACACTTGATTTTCTTCATAAGAGAAATACACATCTTTAAATTCAAAATCTCCTTTCATTTTATCTATATGTTTTTTTCCAAACGTTTCTTTATGGAATTCTTCCTCCCCTAAAAGAGCAAATACTCGATTACAAGATAAATTAAATCCTTTTACTTCTGTCATTAGATTACCCGTATGTTCAATTAAGTTATTTAATACTCTTGTACGATAGTTATATAATATGATGGCAGTAGCTATTGTTATAGAATCATTAGATAATAAAACGATTAATAAAATAACTAAACCAAAACGTATAAAACCACTACAGAAAGATGCAAAGGTATCATAATCCATTTCTTTGTTTCGCATCGCAAATTGACTTTGCGTTAATGCATCAATATTATTTTCTACTTCCTCAATAAAAGAGTCTTTCGCATGAAGCATTTTAATATCACGTATGCCTCGAACAAGTTCTCCAAGTAGTCCACTTGTTTTTTCTCTTCTTGTTCTATATTTTTTATCTTCTTCATTTACTTTTCTTACCTTACATAGATGGATCAATGTAAGTAATAATGAACCTAAAAAGTAATAGATAAATACGATTTTATTAATAACAAATATAGCAACGAAAATACCTACATCAGTTAAAATATTCGTTAAATATCCCATACCTCTCGTAAAAATTTTAGACATTTCGTCTGTATCGTTTCCTATTCTTTGAATGAATGTTCCACTTGTACTTTTATCTATATCTCTAATCTCTATTTTCAGTATTTCTTTTGCTGCATCTAGTTGAATGTTTTTAGTTGTTCCTCTAAAAAAGACTTGGGTATTTCGCCTTAGGATCCAACGGTTTATTGCGGCGATAAAATTAATTCCTAAAATAAATAAGGAAGCAAGTAATAATTCTTGATATAATGAGTCAGTCAAATAAACAAGTTGTTTAGCAGCAATAATAGGAGAAATAATATTTAGAATAATAAAAGAGATAGACATAATAGTAAAGATAATTAGATTTTTTTTATATTTTCTTCCGTATTTGTAGACTTCTTTTAAGTTATGCAATGTCTCTTTCATTATAAAATCCTCCATTTTTATGTATTTTACTCATTGTACCACAATCTATTCTATTTGACACTTGTTTTATAAAAAAACGACTCTTCTTTTAGTCGTTTATCTACGCCTTTCTTTTATTATATTTTTACTACACGTATAGGTGATTAAGAAATAACTTCCATAAATTATTACTATAAAAACAGATGTCATAACAATAGATGGAAGCAATTCCTCATTGCCAAACATTTCTAAGATTTTTACAGAGAATGTAATTCCAAAGATAGAATGGATGATAGCAAGTAATAGTGGGACTAGAAAAAAAATAGCTATTTGTCTAAATAATGCCTTATTTAGCATTTTTTCATCTGTCCCTATTTTACGCAACATATTATATCTTTCTTTATTATCACTACTTTCTGACAATTCCTTTAATGCTAAAATGGCGGCACTGCTAATTAAGAAAATAATGCCTAGATACAATCCTATAAAAGTCACTAAAGCTCCAAGTCCTATACTTGCTTCTGCAATATCTAATTTTGTATTATAATAAACAATACTTGGTATATTCTCACTCGCTTTAATCATTATGCTTTCAATTTCCATTTTCTCTTCTTTTGTTTTTACTTTATAATTAGCAACTAAAACATTATGTGTTTTATAGTTCTCATCCACCACTTCATCTGGTATCACAATAATTCCTGCATTGATATGTTGAGCAGAAAGTTCCACAAATCCATCTTGACATTCTGTATATTTGGGTTTTAATGTATGACCAAAAACAGTAATTGTTTCTTTTTTACTTAAGGCGATATTTCTTACTTCCACCATGGATGCAAAATCAGCTACGATAAGGTATTCCTCTTTTTCTAAAGAATATTCTTTATTTCCATAAAGATTGGCGATTTTATTGTAATCACTTAATTTCATGATTGTTTCTTCTTCATCGTATCTTAAAAATATGTATTGCTTTCTTATCTCTTCTAGAAGCGTCCCTAAAGTATGATTTAAAGTTAAATCTTGGGTTTCATAAATATTTACCTCGACAAGTTCTTTAACATAATCATTAATATTAAAATGACTATCAGAAAAGCTTTCTAATAAATCCTTTTTTGCATCTTCTATGTCTTCTTTTGTATGTCCCTCGTCTACCCAATTCATTCTTTTTGTTATCTGTATATCTGCTGGAGCTAGTTTCTCTATATTAGCTTGTAAAGAATTTTTAAGAGTTAAAGAGGCAGACAAAACACAGATAGTAATAAATAACATTAAACAGATGATTGTCATAGAAAAAACAGTTGTATTCACCTTACTACTAATTTGTCTTAAAATAAAGCTATTTAAGCCTTTATAATATACTTTTCTTAAACTTTTTACTATTTTTAAAAGCAAACCTGATAAAGACCAAAAGATTAAAAAAGTTGATACTACTCCTAATATAATTGGTTTAAATATTTTATCTGCTGAATCTAAGTTTTTAAAACCTGCTGTTACTAAAAAGTAAGCATATCCTAATATAGAAACAGAAACTACAAAGATGAAAACACAAAGAATAGGATTTTTTAATTTTATTATTTCACTTTTTTTATTACTATGTAATAAATCAATTAATTTACACTTGCTAATGATGATTGTATTAAATACCATAACTAAAACATACATAATTGCAAAGTAAAGGATTGTTTTTATACAAGCACTTTTTGAAAATACAAAAGTAAACTTTGTCATATTAGCTTCAAACATATTCGCTACTACTAAGCTCATTAATTGTGATAAAAGAGTTCCAAGAGCAAGGCCAACAATTAAGGATAGCAATCCAATAAATAGTGTTTCTAAAAATAAAATCATTGATATTTTTCTTTTACTCATCCCAAGGATTAGATAAATACCAAACTCTTTATTCCTCCTTTTAATTAAGAAGCGGCTTGCGTAGATGATTAAGAAACCTAAAATAAAAGCAACAAAGACACTTACCCCTGATAACATATTAACCATAAGCTTTATAATTTCTTGTGTAGAACTAGTAACATTCATGGTAACTGTTTGCGAATCAATGGCATTGAAGACGTAAAAGATAGCAACACCAAGAATTAGAGTAAAGAAATAAATAGCATAATCCTTTATACTTTTTTTGATGTTTTTTAAAGACAACCTACAAAGCATCATTTAAATCTCCTCCTAGTAAAGTGACCACATCAATAATTTGGTCAAAGAATTCCTTTCTAGTGTTCTCTCCACGATGCAACTCATTAAATATTTTTCCGTCTTTGATGAATATAACACGAGTTGCATAACTAGCTGTAAAAGCATCATGGGTTACCATTAATATCGTTGCTTCTAACTCTTTATTTAAATAATTAAATCTTTCTAGTAACATCCTAGCAGATTTTGAATCTAGAGCCCCTGTTGGTTCATCTGCTAGAACAAGTTTGGGGTTCGTTATGATTGCTCTTGCCGAAGCGACTCTTTGCTTTTGCCCTCCACTCATTTGATAAGGATATTTTTTTAAAACATCTTTAATGTTCAAATTATCCGCTACGTTTTTAATTCTTTCTTCCATTTCTTTTGGTGGTATATTTTGTATAGATAACGAAAGAGCTATATTTTCATATGCAGTTAAAGTGTCTAATAAATTAAAGTCTTGAAAGACAAACCCCAACTCTTCTCTCCTAAATTTATTTAAGTGATTCCCTTTTAATTTTGTGATATCTACTCCACCTACATAAATGTGTCCACTTGTCACACTATCAATCGTAGAAATACAATTTAAAAGAGTTGTTTTTCCACTTCCAGAGGAACCCATTATAGCAACAAACTCTCCTTTTTCTACTTCAAAAGAAATATTATCAATTGCTTTTGTTAAACTAAAGCGACTACCATAATATTTCTCAATTTTCTCTATTTTTAAAATATTTTCCATAATTTTTCTCCCTTCTTTTTCACTATAAAACATCTTCTTTATTCTGTCGCCTCTTTTATCTTGTTTATTATTACAAATTTGTAAGAAACGATTTTTTGTAACCAATATTTGTGCAATCTATTCAAAAAACAGATGTGAGCTATCTGTTTTCCTTTTTAACTACTGCATAAAATTGATTTTTATAAAAAGTTATGACTACTTTTGTATAAACATTCACTTTCGAAGTTATTTCTATTTTATGACCTAGTTTCGTACATAAATTTTTCACTATAAATAAACCCATTCCAGTAGATTTAGGAAGATTATGTCCATTTTTACCTGTAAATGTTTTATCAAATACGCGGGGCAAATCTGCACTTTCAATTCCAATTCCATTATCTTCAATAATGAGGTTTATTCTATCACTTTCGTCTTTTGAACTTATACGAATATATGCCCCTTTTTTATTACGATACTTGATACTATTATTTACTATTTGATTTAAAATAAACTCTAACCATTTGGCATCCGTATAGACATCTTCGTTCACATGCATTACAAGAAAATCAATTTTATTTTCTAAAAGATCATCTTTATTTTTTAAAGCTACTAGACTAATAATTTTGCTGAGGGTTACTTTTTTGATGAGATAATCTTTTTCAGCAGATTCTTGCCGTGCATAAAAAAGAACTTGCTCTACGTTGTCATTGATTCTTCGTATTTGTTCGATTGTTTTTTTATCAAACTTTTTTGCATGATTATGTGCCATTAAAAGTAAAGAAGAGATAGGTATTTTTACTTCATGTATCCACATTTCTATATACTCTTTATAGTCTCTCATTTGCTCTTCTTTTAATTTTACCATTTCATTCATTGACTTATTAATTTCATAAAGAGCGTTAAAAAGAAGTTCCCCCTCATAGAATTCTGGTTTTTCTAAAGTTTCTAATACAAAGTATGCTTTATCTAAAGCTTTTATATTTTCTATTAAATCAGTATAGAATTTTCTCTTTCTCCAGTACTCTATCATTAAAATATTAAATAAAAATCCATGCAAAAGAATGGTTGTTGCAATAAGGAGAGATGAATCTATTTTAAATGCCATAAACATAAGAAGAAGAACAAAATAGAGAATAAGGAAAGAGAGTATGACATACCCTTTTTCTTTTAAAAATTTATTTAATTTCATGATAAGATGTACCCAATTCCTTTTCTTGTTTCAATAGCTTTTGCATGACCAACTTCTTTTAATTTTGTTCGCAAACGGCTAATGTTAACAGTTAAAGCATTATCATTAATATATTCATCATTATTCCAAAGGTCTGTCATTAATTCATCTCTTGTAACAATTTTATTTTGATGCGTCAAAAGATAGTTTAATATAATCATTTCATTTTTTGTTAATGTAATCTCTTGCTCTCCTTTTTTAATAATTCCTTTTTGCATATAAACAACTAAATCTTTATATATAATTGTATCACTAATGTTCTCCAATCTTTTAAAAATAGAATTAATACGAAGTAAAAGAATAGTCGGATTATATGGTTTTGTTATATAATCATCGGCTCCATAAGACATAGATAAAACTTCATCAATTTCATTATTGCGACTTGTTACCATGATAACTGGAACATTTGATTTTTTGCGTAAATTTGCCAAAAGGATTTCTCCATTTGTAACAGGTATATTGATATCTAATAGAATCAAATCAGCCTGGTATTCAATAATATCTTCTACAGACATTGCAAAATCTTGTAAAATAATAGTTTCATACCCTGCCTGATTTAAAAGGTTAGCTAATTCTATACAAATA
Organism: uncultured Caryophanales bacterium; assembly: GCA_948442255.1. Classification (GTDB taxonomy): domain Bacteria; phylum Bacillota_I; class Bacilli_A; order RF39; family UBA660; genus Coprovivens. Next base: position 11,641 of record CAOJRT010000032.1, read on the forward strand.
ACTTTCTCGTCTTCAATTATTAGAATCTTTTTCATTCTATCGCCTCTTTTTCATTATAGCACAATACTTCTTTTCTCTCGATTATAATATTGTAAAATTCATTTGTTTATTAAGTACACTTATTAATTGAAGACTAGATTGATAAGGTTTATTCTTTATTTCCTTTTACCCTCTTTGTTATCTAAAGTTCTTTACGCATTCGGTCAAAAATTAGTAAAAAAACAGTATAAATACTACTTATACTATCTATTTTTTTCTTTTTTCTATTTTGTTTCTTCTAATTTTGAAATTACAGATTCACAAACTTCTATAGCTTTTTTTCTAACTTCTTTAGTTGTTTTTTCTAGCATAGCATTCCCTTTTTCTGTCGCCATATCAACTAGGTAATCTGCTTGTTTTTTTATTTTGTTAGCTTTTTCTTTTGCCTTATCCAAAACTTTTTCTTTGTCAAGTGAGCTGATCTCTTCTTCTAACTCTTTTATTTTTTTATCAAATTCCTTTTTGATATCTTTTACTTTTATATTTTTTACTTTTTCTGCTAATTCACTTATTTTTTCTTTTAATTCTTTTCTTGTTTCTTTTCCACTTTTAGGTGCAAGTAATACCCCTGCTCCTACACCTAATGAAACTCCTAATGCAATTTTGGCTAAGTCACTTTTTTTACTCATCATTATCCCTGCTTTCTATAAAAAAGAATACTAAAATAAGGAAAAAAATACTAGACACATAAAAAAAGAAATGTCTATTTTACAACACTTCTTCCCTTTTTGTATGTTTTCTTCCAATTATTTAGTAGAAAATCTTATAAAGTTTTTTCTTTTTCGCTTTCCATCCCAAGGCTTTCTATACATTCTCTATAATATTTAACATTTCTTTCAAATCTTTCTTTATCCTCTGTTATTTCAAGGTCATTTAATAATTTCAAATACTTATTTAGCTCACTTTCTAAAATATTTAACCGCGCTTTTTTTTCTTTTTTGATACAGATTATAATATGCTGTTAAGGCTTCATTAGTTTCCTCATCAGGTGCAAAAGTATTCACTAATTCCATAAAAGATGGGTTTAAAATAGTGTATGTAGGAGTACCGATTCCTCCTAACGAAACAAAGCCAAGATGCATCAAAATATTTTCATCTAACCCACTTCCTACCCAATATATATGAATCGCTAAGACAATATGGTTCATATTTCTAACATCTCATATATATTCTATAAAACTTTTTAAAATCGCCCCTTTTTCTTGTACATCTTTGTTAAAAGACTTAAATCTTATTATTTGTAATCCAGCTTTTTCTTCGGCTAGACAGGCTTCAATTGTACCCCCTTCCCGACTTAATATTATTATCGGGATAGACATTAAAATCCTTTAGTACGTCATCCATATCAATATAATCTGGAAATTCAGTCCCTTTTAAGCACTTCTTATGTAAAGCGTTTAATTTTTTCTTTTCTTTGTTAACCAATTCTACTTTCATACTCTATATTTCCTCCTACTAACATGTAAATAATTATTTTCTTTTTTATTTAAGCTACTCATTGTTTTTATTGTCGTTTTTCCAATTTCTTTCTACATTTATTTTTTCTTTTTCATAAAAAACATCATATAAATTTATATTTAACAAATTACAAACGGAAGTTAATACAATGAAAACATCAGCTATTTCTCCTTCTACCGTATCATAATTTTTTATTTTATTCTTATCAATACACATATTTGTTTTTTCTTTTCTAATTGCTTTAGCAAGTTCTCCCACTTCTTCTATAAGAAGCAACATAGCTTGTTCTACAGGTTGATTCCCAAAGCCTCTTATTTCAATCACATTTTTTATATAGGCTTGGATTTCGTTTAATTCCATATGACTATTTAATTTTGCGTGTAAGTTTTTTTGATTATTCATTTTTCTACTCCTTGTAGCCTTTAATTTTTATTTATTATGAATTCTAACAAAGATATATTCGGATTCAATATCTCCATTATTATAGATTTCATGATATACATTTGCTGGGTACATAAATACATCTCCAGAACTATACGTGTATTCCCCTTCTTCATCTTTAACTATTCCTGTCCCTTTTAAAACATACATTATTTCATCTATACTTTCATGATTATGCCAAGCATATTTATTTCCAACAGGCAGCCAACCATATGTCATTCCTTGAACAGTACCAAATTCATTGTCAGAAATGTATAGCTTTCTGCTGCCGCTCCCCCATGGGCTTCTTCTTTAGATACTTCATATCCAGACTTTTTTATTATTTTCATATACGTGTTTCCTTCTTATAATATTATAGCATGAAAAAAATTATATTTAAAAAATACTAATTGTATGAATTGGTATTTTTTCATTTTTACAAATTTTGAGTACTTCTAAGATTTTCTATTTCTTCAATATAAGTATAAGTACTATTTTTATAATTTTTTAATTCATCGTATATAGTTTTAGCAATTTTAGAAACATCAACTATTCTTTTATCCCCAATAGTAGGTTGAACTAAAGGAATTGTATTTCTTTTTTTTGTATCAAAAGAAATATAAAATCTATTATTTGGTTCTTTTTCTGTTCTAATTAAAGTCTTTGCTTTATTAAATATTTTCCATGATGGAATATTAATGGAAAAAATATTATAAAGGTCTTCCTCATTTTTGTCATATAAATCATCTAATGAAAGAACCTTCTTCACATGCTAATTTCACAATTTTTGAAATATATTTCATAATATACTTATCTGTATTCCCCTGTAGATCTTTTGCATAATTGTAAACCATTGATACAAATTTCTCGGCTATTTTTAAATCCTTAAATCCAACTTCTGGTTTATTGTCTTCATTTTCTAAAATGATTATATTATCATAAACCATTTTAATTTGTTCCAAAGAATGTGTGTGTAACCAAATATAACAAGTATGTAAAACACCATCTAGTCAATCAGTACAAAGTCTTGGAGCTTTATTTTCTAAAATATGAAAATTTAGATAATTATCAAAATCTTTTACAGATATTTTATCTTCTTTTAAAAGCTCTTGTAATTTTTTATCTTTTTTTTATTACTTCTGTCATACTTTTCTCGGAAGATCCTTGATTGAGATAATCTCCAAAGACATAATCAATACAATATGCAAAACAAGTTGTTCCAATATCATGTAATAGTGCCATAATCGTTTCTTTTTTATCATGAGTAAAATGCCACGTCATATTCGCTACAACTAAACTATGATCAAACCTCGTATATTTAAATAATGGAGAATATAAATTTGTATAATCACATCCACAAAATTGTGTTATATGTTTTAATCCATTTAAAGAATTAGTAGTTAAATATTTATCAATAAATTTTGGGTAGTCTTTATCTATAAAAATACTTAAATATTCTTTCATTTATTAGCACCCATTATAACATTCTTTTCTCAAATAAAAAAAGACCTACTTTTTATTTAGGACTTTTCATAAAAAGTTCAAAATACTCCACTCTATTGTAACAAAAAGGACTATAATTTAAACTCCACATTAGTATTAGCAATACTTTAAGATAACCTATAGGAATTCAATAAATACCAAGAAAAATAAGCATTGCATTTAATTCAACAAATTAATCAATCGACTTTAAATCTTTTTCTGTTCTTCCATCTAAACTGATAATATGGCTCTTTATTATGTAGCAAGCTTAGCGTAACCTTATTTAGAATAAATACTAGATGTAGAAACTCCACCATCTACCGTATAAATTCCTCCTGTTACATATGAAGCTTCATCGCTACTTAAAAAAGCAACTACATTCGCAACTTCATTTGGATTTCCAATTCGTTTAATCGGAATTCTATTTGCACATTTTATTTTTTGTTCTTCATTTTTAAAACTTGCTTCCAATAATTCTGTTAAAATTGGCCCTGGCAAAACACAATTGACTCTAACTCCTAAGTTTGCATATTCTTGTGCTAAACATTTAGTAAACATCACAATTCCAGCTTTAGTCGTACAATATAAAGGTGATGTTAATTCTGGTACTAACCCCAAGCAAGAAGCGATATTCACAATACATCCCCTATTTTCTTTTAATTTATCAATTAAATTCCTTGTAACTTTAAATGTTCCCTTTATATTTACATCAACCATATTATCTATATCTTCATCAGTTGTTTGTTCAATATATTTTTCAAAATATATTCCTGCATTGTTAACTAATATATCTACTTTATCTATTAGATTAACAGCTTTTTTTATTTCGCTATCTTTAGTTATATTTACTTTATAATATTCATATGAAGATTTGGGTTCTTTTGTATCAAATATAATTACTTTAGCACCTAATTTTTTTAACTTATTTGCAATAGCTTCACCAATCCCATTACTTCCGCCTGTTACAACTGCTACTTTGTTTTTTAAATTCATAGCTTATTCCTCCCTACAACCTATTTCGATTCGTAACTTTTATATTTTAATTATAGCACTTTAAACAATGAAAAAAAAGTCCACAATATTAAATACTATGAGCTTTTTATATAGTAAATCGCAAAAGTGCGACTTTTAACCTCAATGGTGCCGTTGGAGAAGTTATCTACAACTTTACCAAAGAAAATTGATATAAGAATCAATCACTGAATATAACACAATTTTTAATATTTTTAACTAAAAATTAGTTGTTTGATTGTATTATCACAATATATATTATATAATTCTATTAGGAACATTTGTTGTGGGTGTCGTCCTCCAATCTTGAGAAAGAAAGGAGGGATAAAAATGAAGAAAAGAACTTTTATTATAAAAGTCCTCAGAGTGTAGACAAACCCATAGATTTTTTCTATGGGTTTTCTATTGATTAAATT
>CAOJRT010000033.1 GCA_948442255.1 uncultured Caryophanales bacterium
ATTCATGTGTCTTTTTCAATGCATCTTTGTTGCACTTCAGATTTAAATTAACAAAGATTATCTTTTTTGACAAAAGTAAACGTCTCTTTGGATAACTTTTTACTATCTATGTTATCTAATTCCTTTAAAACATCTGTTTTCACTTCAAAATCGTCATCATATTCTATCTTAAACAAAGCATTTTTTTCATTATAAGCATCTTCATAAGAAGAATAGTACGCCTCTTCTCCGATTCCTGTATCTTCTGCTAAAGAAGAGTAAGCTCTATAAACCACTAGTTCATATACGGGATACTCTAATTCCTTTGTATCCTCTTTCTTTTCTTTCAAGCTTACAAAACGATTATAAATACCATAAGGCATAGTATGCCCTGCCCCATGTCCACCATGTTTTTCATTAGCAATAAATTTCTTACTCGTTGCATCATACGTATACAAATATTCTGTTTCTAAATGAAAACTTTTTCTACAAGCAATTGGTTCTGGAGTAATAGAATAATCAAAGTAGGAAGAAATAACCTTCTCTACCTCTGCTAATGAGAAGGAATCCTTATATCCAATTTGTTTCAAAGCAAAATAAAGTAAATCTTGATTTGTAATTTCTTCTTTTCCTAGCTCAAAGTAAAAATAAGACAAAGCATCATATGTCTCTAATTGTTTCATTAAAGATTTAGCAATCTCACTATCTTTCTCTAAATTTGTATCCGCAGAGAAATCCTCTTTGTCTTTATCCTCTATTTCTATTACATCATTATCTTTCTTGGTTTCTTCTATATCTTTTGTAAATCCCTGCCAAGCAAGAATCCCTACACAAGATAAAACGCCAACAATAAGTCCAAACAGGAATCCTACGCCAAATCGTTGTCTTTTTTTACCAGTACATTGAGCCTTTTCCTCTACCACTAATTCTTTTTCAACAGGCGCTTCTTTTTTCTCTTCTTCCTTAATTTCCACTTCTTTTTTCTTCACTATATCAATCCTCTTTTCTAGACTCATCATAACATAAAAAAAATACAAATTAAAGTATTTTAATTAGTATTTCATTCATTACATAAATATAACGTGGATTAATAAAAAGATGCCCATCAGCATAAAGAATTTCTTCTTGACGTAAAACTCCCTTTAAATCATAGACTTCTTGTAAATTGACTTCATATTTATCAAAAAAATCTTTTAAACAAATTCCTTCTAATTTACGAAAACCTAACATAATTTCATTATACATTTTATCTTCTTTAGAAAGAACTTCTTCTTTAAGTAACCACTTTCCTTTTATATAAGAAGTTAGACTCTTGGTATTTTGATATCTTATCCCTTGTATATAGCCATGACTCGATAAGCCAAATCCATAGTATTCTTCGTTATTCCAATATTGCATATTGTGTTTGCTTATTTTTCCTTCTTTCGCAAAATTAGAAACTTCATAATGTATAAAACCTTTGCTTTCCAATTTAGACACAATATACTCATACATAGAAGCGTCTAGCTCTTCAGGAATTGGAATAATTCCCGCATTTCCCACTTTGGTATGATCTTCTACAATTAAAGAATAAGTACTAATATGATCTGGTTGCAATTTTAGGAATAAATCCAAATCTTTCTTTAAATCCTTTAATGTTTCTCCTGGTATGCCATATAACAAATCTAAACTAATATTAGTAAAGCCTATCTTTCGTGCTAAATCCATAACTTGTAGAGCATCCGAGAAAGTATGCCTTCTTTCCATAAAGGCTAACTTTTCTTCTTGAAATGACTCAATTCCAATACTTAAACGATTCACTCCATTAGTAAACAAAAATTGTAACAAGCGTTCGTCCAAATCATTTAAATTACATTCAAACGTAAATTCTTCTAACTCTCGCAAATCCAACTTTTTTAAAATATCAAATAAATATTTTAAATCTTTCATTTGTAAAGAAGAAGGTGTTCCACCACCAATATAAAGCGTCTTAATAGGTTCCCCATTATAACGATCATTCACCTCTAAAAGTAAAGCATTTAAATATTGGGTGACCCAAGGACCATGATGTAACACCTTACAAAAATCACAATAAGAACAAATACTCTTGCAAAAAGGAATATGTATATAAACACTTTCCATACCACTCACTACCTTTACCATTTTTATTATACCATTTCTTTGCATAAAAAAAAGAAAATAAGCAAAATTAGACATCAAGTACAAGCATTTTCTTTTGTAATTTTGCAATTTCTTTCCTAATTATTAAATAGTCTTCTTCTCTATCCAACTGTTTTTCTAACTCCTTTTTATAAAGCATGATTTTTTGATAAGAGGTTTCCTCCCTATCCTTTAAATAAAGCTTTAGGTAGTAATAAAATAACTCTTTTGTTGCATCTACTATACCATGTTGGCTGGCAATTATAAAATAAGCAAGTGCTTTTTCTTCATCAGGAACTAAGACAATATCTAAACAACCAGAAAAGTAATAATACTTTGCCAAATTATAGTAAGCATAATAACATAAAGTACGATGATTACTTTCTAAAGCTTTCATATAATAGACATAGGCTTTTCTTTCCTCTTTTTCAATTAAGCCAAGTCGTAAATATTCTCCCACTTTATTGCAAGCCCAGCTTTCTCCTTCTTCAGCACTTTCTAAAAAATAAGAATAGGCTTTTTTTAAATCACCTTTTTCTTCATATATTTTCCCCAAATTATTTTTAGCAAATGAAAATTGTTTTTGACTAGCTTCTTCATAATAAGTAATAGCTTTTGCCAAATCTTTCTTTACCGGATATATTCCTTTTCTATACATATTCCCTAACATATTACAAGCAGCTACATTTCCTAATTGATACGATTTTTCTAAATAAGAGAAACCTAAAGATAACTCTTTTTTACTTTTACTTCCTATAAGTCCCTGTACATACATATTACCTATCATATAACTAGCAGGGGCATGCGACATTTCTGCTGCTTTAATTAAATAGCTATAAGCTTTATCATATCTAGGACTCCCACTATAATAGCCATAGTATTCATCGCTTCCAAGTTCAAAGTTTGCATACGAGTTTCCAGTGTTAGCCAACTTCTTTAAAGAGTTTTCGTAATTAATCCCTTCACGCAACTTTAAAGACAAATACGCCTGTAAATCCACGCTACTAATACTTGTATCATTTAAAACATTTTCAAAAACTTCCTTTTTTAGTCCTTCTTCAAATATAGGTTGTCTATGCTCTAATACTATATATAAAAGGATTTCTACTATACAAGTATAATAATCTTGGTTATATATGTAATCATTTAATTTACTCACAAACAAAGAAGAAACTTCGGAATCATTTTTAGCTAAATTATAAAGTTTCTTCGTTAAAAGAACAGCATTTTTATTTGTATTAATAAAAAGAATTCTATTTTTTATATGAACATATAAAGTTCCATCAATGATACTGAGAAAAGAAAGAATCGTATCGCAAAATTCTTCTTTTTCTTTTAAATAGCGTTTATTCCGATTCAAAAAGATTTGCTTATATTCACTCCCTATTCCTCGACAACCAACACAATAATTATTAACAGTCGTTTCATGGACATGATCAACTAAAAAAAGCAGACAAAAGATTTCCGTTTGCATAGCTGATAACTTATTAACGGATAACTCTTTTATAATGCGACATAGATTCCCTAAACTTAATTGTGTATCATCCACATTCATTTTGACAAAAGATTTTTTCAAAAGACATCACCGCTTTTATTATAGCACAATTTTGTGGACTTTTAACAAAATAAGAAAAAACACTGTGGAATATGATAACTTTTACTTTTCAGATATTAAGAATATGATTTAGTAAAGGAGGTTGACTATGAAAAAAATATGGTCAAATTATAAACAAACAATTATATTAGTTTGTTCATTACTGATTGGTACTGCAATAGGGCTCATTTTTAAAGAAAAAGCAGCTATTTTAAGCCCCTTCGGAGATTTATTCATGAACTTGATGTTTGTTATTATTGTTCCCCTAATCTTTTTAACAATAACAACATCCATTGCTAAAATAAAACAACCAAAAAGGTTAGGAAAGGTACTAATAACCATTATTGGTGTCTTTATTGCTACTTCTCTTGTAGCTGTTATCGTGGGAATTGGTTCTACTTATGCAACAAAATTAGTTAGTCCAAGTGATTCTAGCACAATTTTAGAAACATTAGAAGAAGGAATCCAAGAAGAAAAAATAGAATTAAATATTTTAGAAAGAACTGTTTCTGCCATTAGTGTAAATGATTTTAGTAAAATTTTGTCAAAAGAAAATATTCTTGCTTTAGTCATTATATCTTTATTAGTAGGGCTTGCCATCTATAAAACAAAGGAAGAATCAGACCCTTTTTTAAAATGTTTAGAAAGTGCAAATAAAGTCATATTAAAATTATTAGATTTCATAATGCTGTACGCTCCAATAGGTCTAGGGTGTTACTTCGCTGCCTTAATTGGAACATTTGGAGCTGAAATAGCAATCGGCTATGCCAAAACGTTTATTATTTATCTCGTTGTGTCTCTTATTTTCTACTTTATCTTCTATTCTTTCTATGCTTTTGTGGCTGGCGGAAAAAAAGGAGTCATAGCATTTTGGAAAAACTGTATTCTGGCAACTGTAACATCTATATCAACTTGCTCTTCGGCCGCCTCTATTCCTATCAACATAAAATGTGCTAAAAATATTGGCGTATCTGATGATATAGCAGAAACAACAATCCCACTAGGAACAAGTTTCCATAAAGATGGTTCCATTATAGGAAGTGTATTTAAAATCATGTTCCTCGTTTACTTATTTGGGACTAATCCATCTATAGGACAAGTAATAGGTGTTTCCTTATTAGCTAACTTACTCATTACAGCTGTCCCTGTTGGAGGGGGAACCATATCTGAAATGATGATTATTAGCATGATGGGATTCCCTGTAGCGGCTCTGCCTATATTAACAATTATCGCTACAATAATTGATCCACCAGCTACTATGTTAAACGTAGTAGGAGACACTTCTTCTAGTATGCTAGTAGCAAGAATCGTTGATGGAAAAAATTGGCTCAATAAAAAAAGAGAGAAGAAAGAACGAAACTAACGTTCTTTTTTTGGGCAAAAAAAAAGTTCTCTGTCAAAAGAACATTTTTTTTCGCGGTATAATCGAATGAATAACCTATTGACAGATAAGCTACCCAAACCTTGTCAATTTAAATCCGCTTTATATACGTATATCCTTAATAGCTTGACAAGAAAAAGGAATAAAGACTTTTCACTAAATCAAACGTATCAAGCATTCTCTTCGAATCTTAATTCCGTTTCTGCTCAGCGTAACACTTGATAAGACATAAGCTAAGTTTATTTTTGTAAACTTAATAAGAAATTTAAAAATCCATTAAATCAATTTTTAAATTTATAAAGGCCTTATTTTTTTTAGTGTCCTCTATATTATCTCTACTATTAAGTAACTTTATTATAACAACGACTTCTTTTTATGTCAATACCATTCCTAAGAAGTTTTTATCTTTACACTAGGTACTTGTAAAGTAATATTTATCGTCTCACAAAAAGCATCACTGCCGATTAAAATAACTCTGCCCTCAGTAATTTTATAAGTGTTGCTAAAAAGGACTGGAATACAAGAAATGGAATAAATCGAGCAAAATTCTTTATATATTTTATAAATCCATTTATTGAAACCAAGATTCGTCTCTTCAACAATAATTTGATTTTTTTTAGAAAAAGGTTCGTTTAGGAGACGGATAAAATCTTTACTATCTCCTTCTAAAATATAGGTGTCCCCCTCCTCGGCCATTTCGAAAAGAGAAGGATATTCCCCATGTACAAAAGAAAGAATGTTTTGATAAACCATAGAGAAACCTTGTATTTCTTCATCAATGAGCAATAATCGCAATACATTTTCTCTATCTTCCATCAATCTTTCTTTTAAATAAGAATACCACATTATTTTAACTCCTTTTTATATTGTACTTCTTCTAACAAAGACTCTATTAACATTTTACTCTCTTGTGTATAAGCAATACTTTGTATTTTTTTCTTCACACGTAAGTGCCAGGTCGGCGTATGATATAAACGACAAATAGAAGGATTATCCGTTGATTGAACTAAATCCATAAATTCTTTTCTTGTTAATTTTTTTAAGAAAGTTTCAAAATCCATTACGCAAGTAGCTCTAGTTTTTGCAGGAACACGAGTTGCATCATCTTCATAAAAACGTTCAAAAAAGATTAATCCATTTTCATATACATATCCAACATAACCAAGAAAATCCTCTTTTCCTACAATTTTCATTTTATACCCAGTTGTTTCATACATGCATTTTCGAAATAGAATCTCTTCCTCTGTTGTTACACTTATATTTTTTTCTCTCTTTTTTACATAAGATGCTACTTCTTCCTCAGTATGATATCTTTCAGGTAATGCTTCTTCTCTTTTCCCTTGTGGGAGAATTTCCCATCCAACTTTTAAAGCTTGCTTACTTTGTTCAGACAACACTCTCGTCAATTGTCCTATACCATCTACATCTCTAACTACATCCAATTTTTCCATACCTGACATATCAAAACGGACAGAACTATATTCAGAGTGTATTCTAAACAATTTTTTCAAATCGCTTTCCAATTCTAAAAAAGAATAACGAACTACTTTTTGAAGCTCCTCATTATAATAACGGATTGTTGGATTATATCCTTTTACACCGTAAGTCTTTATCCAAAAAACATATTGTTCTATCTGTGCTACAGCTGGTATTACAAAAGAATTTCCTGCTTTATCACTTATTGCTTGATTAGCAAGAATACATTTAGAAATAATCATCAAAAGACTATCAAAAGAAAAACACTCTTCTAATCTTTTGGAATCGATAACTAAACTTCTCTTTCCATTTTTAACATCTAACAGAATATTCTTTATAAGGCGAATATAAGGAATAATCAAATTATACTTTTCAATTGTCTTGTTCACATTAATGTTTTCTCTTCCCTTCATATATTCTTCATAATAAGGAGAATTTTTCCCTTCACGAGAGATGCTCAAAAAATCATTTCTTTGTTTTATTAAAATTTTTCTTAAATGTTCAATACGTGCCAATAAAGGGTCAACTTCATCTTCAACATAAGGAAGACTAGCTCGCGTTAAAGAACTTAAATTTAAAATAGCATCTTGATAGGAATAACAAAGTTCTCTTCCTTTCCGATTTTGACACAATCTTATTTTTAATGCAGGATAAAATAAGGGCGTGCAAAAAAAATTATCATCTAACAAATCCTCTCTTAACCCATTATAAAAAGTATGTTTAAGTAGCTCCATATACATATTTCTTCCGTATTTATCTTGATTAGCATTTAAATACAGAATATCCTTTTCTTTATCGTAGTAAGATTGAGTGTAACTTTCTTTTGAAGAAAGAAAAATTTCGCCTTCATAACTTACAACCGGATTTATAAAATCATACATACGCATAGCTTCTTCAAATTCTTCATAATTCATCCTATTTTTCATATTAAACCTCCTAAAATCTCCTAAAAAAACTACAATTTTTCTAGCTCTTCTTCTCTTATTTCTTTTAACTTAGCTTTAACTAGTAAAATAAGCTCTAGAGTAGCTCCCACTTTTGGCAAGAGAAGTAAACTATCTTGCAATTTTGTTTTTAAAGATAAATCCTCTTTCACTTGATTTGCTTCCTTTACCAAATCAAACTTATTTGTAAGAGCATTATCATGAACAAAAGCACAAATGTAATTTTCTATATCCTTTAAAACAAATTCTTTTAATTCATAATTATCCATTTCCTCTATGCCATAATAGGCACCTACCATATAACAATAAGTATCTTTTAATTCCATAATTATCTTCCTAACTTAATTTTTTAGTAAAATCCATGATTCCTAATAAAAGATCAATTTCTCTTTTTATAGCAGGGTTATACTCTATTCCTTTAATGATTTTTTCCATTCTTGCACCCCAAGTATCTGTGTGATAAACTCTTCTCACATTGGGATTATCGGTTTTCTTAATATAATCCATGATTTCTGGTTTAGAAAGTAAACATAAATCTTTAAAATTTTTATAGTTCATTACATAAGTTGCTTTTTCTTTCGCTTGTTTAGTTTGCGCTTCATCTTCATAAAATTTTTCAAAAACAACTAAACCATTGTTGTAAATGTAGCCAATATACTCTGCAAATTTTCCTTTTCCTAATATTTGTACATGTGGTCCTAACTTTTCAAAAAGCATTTTTCGTTTAATTATTTCATTTGTATCCCCTTGAATACTCTTCTTTGTCTTTCTATTAGAAGAATTCTTTACTACTCTAGGTTCTAAAAGCTCTCCTTGAGGTAAAATCTCCCAACCTGGAAGAAACAATTGATTTGTATTATTATATTTTACTTTATATAAAGCCTGCACTTCTTCTACACGATAAGAACAAGAAAGATAATCTAATTCTTCATCTGTTATTTCTAAAAACGGAAAAAGCTTCTTATTTTCAACGAGAAAGCGTTGGTACTCTTTTACAAATTTTTTATAAGTATATAAAGTTTCTTTTTTTCCAGAAAAATAACGGATAACAGGGTTATAATTTATTATGTCTTTTGTTTCTTCCAAATAATTGCGTAAAGAAACAATAGGGAAAAATTCTTCCAAAGTGATTTCAGATTCCTTAAGTTTCTTTTCCTCAATTCTCTTCATTAAAAAGTCAAGTAAGAACTTCGCAAATAGAAGCAAAAACTTATCTTTATCATAACAGGCAAGTAATTCACTCGTTATATCAAGACTCACTTTTTCTTCTAAAGCACTCACAATATTTTTAGCGACATAAGATAGTTTTTCATAATTGGCAATCTCCAAATTGATAGAGCCCCTCGAAACAGAACCATCTTTCTTTTCAGAAAATAAAGAACATAATACATTATAAGCAGGAGAGTCTTTTCCTTTACTTTTTATATCAAGCAACTCACTCCTTATCTCTTCTAACTTTTGATAAATGTATTTCGCCATAAAAAAGTCAAAGTCACGATAATGTTCTCCAAAGGAAAAATTCATTCCTCCCCTTTCTTTTATATAAGCATCTAAGTAATTTTTACGATCATTTGGTTTTAAAAACTGCAACATATAAAAAATAGAATTGATATAAGCCATAGAAAAAACACGTTGATCTTTTCCCTCTTTAGAAACATTTTGAAAAGCAACAGAAGAAGGAAAAGATAAAGAATGTAAAATTAGTTCTTCCAGCTCTTTTCTTCCTTTTGCTAAAGGTTCTAAAAAATGGGTAACCCATAATCTCTCAAAGCGATTCCCCTTCCTATCAGTCATTGCATTAAGATATAAAGGATGCGCCTTTAATCCTTCCTTTAAATCATGCACTGGTTCAAAACGGAACATATCACCAAAAATTATATTTGACCCATAAGCAAACTTAGGATTCAATATACGTTCAGTATCTATATTTTTTTTCATAAAATCCCCCTATTTATCCTTTCGATTCGTAAAACAATAAGAAATATTAAATTTCAAAAAATGAATTAAAAGTTTTTTTGTTTCCCCATCTATTTTCTTACTATTCTTTAAAATAGTAATTATATTTTTTAACTTCCTCGTTTCCATAAAATTGGTAATTCCACTTTTTCTTAAAAGTTGAAAAAGTGCATTAGATAGCTTTTCTCTTGTTTTATCATCATGTTGTTCTAACCAAATAATAATAGATTCATCCAGATTTTTACTTAAACGGCTTAATTTACTAGGAACGAAATGATTATCTTCCACTTGCCAGGTAAAAATAGAATGAGCAAATAAATCTTTGCGTGAAGAACGAATGACTTCAAAAGAATCATTATGACGAAGGAGAAGACCAAACACACTATAATTAGGAACAATGTGTCTTAATTTATTTTCAATCTTTTTAAACGCGTTAGATTCAAATTCTTTTTTACGTAATCCAGGTCCATCAAAGCTATAAATGACTTTGATTTTTTTTCGAATGAAAGTAGGTACATGCATACTAGCCACCAAAGCTAGGTTTCCTCCTTTAGAATGTCCAAGAACAATCACATTCCTATCAAAAAAGCCAACTACTTTCTGCAAATAGGAAATCGCATCTATTTGTGAAGGAACAGGATACTCGTAAGCCATTCGAACATCTTCTTCCCAACCACATAAATGATGATCTGTTCCTTCAAAACAAACAATCAATTGATTATTTGGCAAACGAAAAGACATGGCACAAAATTGTTCTACTTCATCTACTTTACGAGCATAAAGCTGCATTTTTATATTCGTATACCTTTTTTTAGATAACAAAAGTTTAGCCAACCGATAAATATCTTTCTGTATAAATCCCCTGTTTAAAAATTCTTTATAGTCACAAAAATAAATAAACTTACTAATAGCATCATATAATGAGATAGTCTTCTTATCCTCTGGCACAATTCCCTCTAAGTCCATGTAAGAAATATTGGATAAAATAGCAGCATCTATATCATTAAATGGTTTTCTATAAAAAGGCATATCGCCATAATTGTTCAAATAAGTCTCTAAATTAGCCATAATCCCACTTCCATCTTTAGAGATTATACCAAAGATGTAAAAAAAAAGAAAATTTATCTTTTTTTATGCAGTATGTATACTTAAATAGTTATATAAAGAATATTCCTTTTTTCTTTTTTCATAGCTCTTTAAGGTTAATAAAATACCAGCCATATCTTTATATAATTCTCTTTCTAACCTTTTTTGTTCTTCAGCAGAAACATCTTTTAAAGAAGTTAAATATCTAGTTATAATCTGGTACATCTTAAGAGAAATTTTTTCTTGTTCTTCTTCCGTAAAAGCGTTTTCTTTCACAATTTGATAAATATCATTTACAAAGGAATGTAACACACTATTATTAGAAGAATCCTTTTCATTTCTTATCTTTACTCGACTTTGTTCTTGTTGGGCTGATATAAAAATAAATTCCGCTCTTTCTTCTCCAACAATGGATTCATGTAAATTTTTTAAAAGTGGATTCATATCTTGACGCAATTGTAATACTAAAGCATTATAAGTATCTTTTTTAATATTTCTATATTTTTGTTATCATAAGAAAATTTTTTTTCCATAAAAACCCTCCTTTTTACTTACATTATTTTATAACATAGCCCACAAAAAAAAGCAAAATTAGATTGCTTTTCTTAACTTTTTTCATTCTTTTTTAGTTCCTTCTTTATCCACAGCATGATAAGTCCTACCACATAATTCATTTGATTATTTGTTAAGACTTTTCCTCTTCCAATAGCATGGCACTTTTCTAAACAGCCTCGACAACAGGTAGCAGTAGCATGTTGTGCTATAAAAACTGGATGATTACACATAGGTGTTTGTTTGCCATCATGCAAAGGGTATGCGGCTTTAAGATTTTTATTAACAAAATCTTTAGCATGCTCGTGAACTTTTTCGAGTCCTTTTTCTTGGACATAAAGAATCATTTTTTCGTTGAGGTGAAATTGGCTTCTAAATTTCGATTTTTCTAATTGCCTTATTTTATTTAAAAGAATATTTTTTACTTCTTTATTCATACTATTTAAATAAGAAAAGACATAAAATTCCTATAATAAGGATAATCAGAATAAAAATTCTTTTTATAAAAAGAGCTTTATATTTTTTATCTAATACTTTATAAGAATTTTTAAAAAATATTTCTAGTTCTTCAAAAGAAACTCCACAAACCATTTGTTCCCCATAAGATAAATCAGACTTTATTTCATGTATATGATGAAAATCTAATTTAATCCCTAAAGTATCGATATAATATTTGGTAGCAATACGTCTTTTATCTTTCTTGCGGATTAGGGGATAAGTTGGCCCATATACACTTTGAAATAAAAGAATTTTATTATTTTTTATTGTTTCCACATATTTTAGCTTTTTTTCTAAAATACTTTTCATATTTTCCACAAATAATAAATATTCTTTTAGTTCTTTTTTATATTTTCCATTAACATCATAAGTAACAATCTTTTCATAAAGAAAAATGAGTTGTTGGATATATTGAATAAAAGCTTCGCTTTGATTTTCATATAATAGACTATAAGTGTCCGTATCAGCAGTAATATCAATTTTACATATAAGTAGTAATATTGAAGCATCTATATCCATAGGATCTTCATCTAAAAGAGCAAGTAATAATTGAATGGCTTCATTATATTTTTCTTTATCCATTAACTCTTTGATATAAATAAATTTTTGCTCTCTTTCTGTATTAGAAGATTTTCCTAAAATACTATAAAATTCATCTGTAATTCTACTCATTTATATCACCTAACCAAATGTTATATACATTATTTTATCACAGAATAAAAAAGAGTACCACGAAAAGTATTTAAGATTTTTCAACAGGATTTACATGGATAATGGTTAAATATATTTCCTCTACTTCTTTATCAATTTCTTTTTCTAGAGAATTAGCTATTTCATGACTAGCGAAGGTAGAAAGATTTCCATCAACATAAATTGTAAATGAAATTTGATACAAGTAGCCCACTGGTGTAGCATTAAAATGTTTTACTTGCTCGATTTCTTCATAACATTTAATAATGTCCATCACTTGATTTTTAATTTCTTGCGAAATTGTTTTATCCATTAAAACATCATAGCTTTCTATAAATATTTTAACGCCTGTATATAGAATCCATAAGGATATTCCTATCCCTACAAAACTATCTACATAATGGATATGATAAAAAGAGAAAATTGCTGAAAGCAAATTAAAAAGCGTAATTACACAATCATTACGATGATCTTTACTATTGGCTTTTAATAATAAGTTATTATATTTCTTTCCAATAGCATTTGTATAAAGAAACATAAAAAATTTTAATCCTATTGTAACTAAACAAACCAATATAAGCCATTTAGAAAAAATATAAGACGAGGAGATAAAAATAGATTGAATTCCATTTTTTAATACGACAAAACCTAAGATAAACATAGTAATGCTTATCAACATAGAAAAAATGTATTCTGCTTTTCCATGACCTAAATTGTGATCCTCATCTGCTTCTTTACTCGCAATTTGGTTTCCTACATAAGTCATAAAAGAACTTAATACATCTGTTGCACTATTAAAGGCATCAGCTAGCATAGCTTGACTATGCGTAAGAAATCCAATAGTGCCTTTAATAAGAAGTAAAAATATATTACCAAATATTCCAACAAAACTAGCACGTTTAACTGCTTTAAAGCGATTCATAACATCACGCTCCTAGTATCGAATTATACAACTATCCTAACAAAACATCAAGGACCATCATAACTAAAAATCCAAAAGCAAACCCAAGTACATTTAAATTTCCTTTATTATCACTTTCTGGAATTAGTTCAACAACGACAACATAGATCATCGCACCTGCAGAAAAAGCAAGTAAATACGGCAGAACAATAACGATAAAACGTGTAAATAACAAAGTAATAACCGCACCCATTAATTCAAAGATAGCAGAAATGACACCATACCAACATGCTTTATGTTTGGAGTATCCTTCCTTATACATAGGTAAAGAGATTACACTCCCCTCTGGAAAATTCTGTATAGCAATCCCTAAACTCAAAGTCATCGCTTCTGCTAAAATAACATTTCCCATCATATAAGAAGCAAATATAACTCCTACCGCCATTCCTTCTGGAATATTGTGTAAAGTAACAGCCAGCATCAATTTATTGACTTTTCCCTTTTTTTCTCTTTTATTCAAAACAAAATCAATAAAGAAAAACAAAAGAATACCAAAGACAAAACCAAGACTACAACGTATGATTCCTCCACTTTCAATAGATGGAATAAGCAGACTCCACACAGATGCAGCAATCATAACACCTGCTGCGAACCCTAAAATTAAAATTTCAAATTTTTTATTCAAATTTTTTATAAAGTAAACCATAAAAGAACCTAAACAAGTTCCAACAAAAGGAAGTAATATTCCTAATAAAACTAACATATAATAATTCCCCACTTACATTAATAGTGTATTCCAAAGATAAATTTACGTAACTCACTTGACTTTGGAATATAAAATAATATAGATATAGTTATGAATTATAAACATGTAGGAGGCAAAAAATTCACTTCTTTAGTTAAAAGTAAAAAAGTTGCATCATATCGGCTTTTTTAATCTCCTATAATATTGTTATCTTTATCAAATGATATTTGTATGACTTTTCTACTCGCTAAATAATCACACATATGGACAAATTTTTGTTGTGGAGTTTTGGGTATTGGTAAAATAACTTCACTATAATCACTTGTATTAAATCTTCCCATATGTGAACTAATACACTCACATAAGAAATCAATATCTTCTTTAAAAATAGGTAACTCCCCACTATGACTTTTTACAAATTCACAAGCAACTAGAGGATGATCAAATAAAGTATATTTGCTTTCTTCAATCCCTTTTTTTACACTATCATGTAATACAAGTGCCATTATCATTAAGTCCTTTTCTCTTTCATTAAATTTATAAATCCCATAAAGTTCTACGGCCATACGTACAGCTGCTTTTGTATGACGAAGTAACCCACCTTCGCCTTGTGCATACAAAGGATGATATTTTCCAGTAGATGCTGCAGGAATCGCAAAAAAATAATCAGGCACATAAGCCAACATGATCTCTAAAGATTTTCGAATGTCTTCATTTTTAATATAGTTTAACTCTTTACTAAATACTTCTTGTTTCATAACTTCACCTATTTCATTATACCATATAATAAAGAAGTTTATCACTAACTTCTTTATTTCAACACAATATATGGTGAATTATATGTTCCTTCTCCATTACTAAAGATTGTATTTGGAAGAAGAGATACTATTGGTCTAATGCCTCCTGAAAGAGAAACTTCTCCACTTCCTAAATGACCATCTTGATAGACACGAACTAATCTAGCCTTTTCACTTGAACCATAATTATTCGGTGAAAGGGTTAAGAATAACGATCCAGTATGTAAATAATAGTTTGTATTTTTCCAAGATTTTCAGTGTTTATACTTCCTCGTCCTCCTGCCATAACCACTTCACCTGACGTAATAAGACCTACTGGATACGTTAATCCTCCATTTCCTATCTCACTACTTATTGTAAATATATCTTCTTTGTTTGTTGCTCTTAGTTTTATTGTCGTTTTAGGAACTGTTTCGGGATAGGTATCTGTTCTAATCCCCCAGATACGTTGTCTTAGGGCATAACTAATTGGAAAGCCCACTCCTTCTACATAATCTCTTTCATTATAGTATGGAGTATCTTCTAAGTAAGTTTGATAATCTATTAAGTTGGTAGCAAACCACTCATCTATTACGCTTTTTATTGTGGAGTCTATTGTATTGTTACATACTCCATTACTTGGAGTTCCATTATAGATGAGTTTCACTCCTCCTGTGTTGGTTGTACGTATTATCTTCCAACAGAAGTTAGCAAATATAACATTGTTATTTTCTACCTCCCCTCGATAATAATATACAGGGTATGCGGTATTGCTTGTCTTAGATAGCGTATAAACACCTTTTCCGTTTGTGTCACTTGAGATAGCGCCAAAATTAATATTTGTATCTGGCTGTGTTTCTTTTACAATTTGGTTATATAAAGAATTGTTGCTTCTTTCTACTCCTTCCCCTTCATTTTGCACATAATTTAATTTTGTCTCAAGGACTAAATCAACGGCTTCACTAGGTAGATAAGAAGCATCTACGACATCTTTCATTTCCACTAATACTCGGATGGTTTCTTTCTCTCCTGCTTTTAATAAGTCATTTTTATTTATAACTACATAATCACTATATGTTACTGTATAATTTAGATATTTCTTTTGAGATTCAGTTAAGATGGTATTGACTATGTTTTCTAGTTTGGCATCCATAGAACCACTATTTACTACATACACATAGATTTCATAGAACTCTTTTGGATTATTTAGTTCTACTATGGAAGTGATACTTATCTTGTCACTTCCTATCGTAGAAGAACCATTTACACTGCCCTCATACTTATGCACAACAAAAGTATTAGGAGGCTTAAGATTAGCATACTTTTTTAGAAGATGCTCTTTTTATACTTCTCATATACTACTCTCCTATATTTTATTTTTATACTTTTGTTTTACCCCCCCTCGTATTAAAATGTCAATCAAAATTTTTAAAACACATGATAATGTACAATACATGTTAACC
>CAOJRT010000034.1 GCA_948442255.1 uncultured Caryophanales bacterium
TGCCAATTCTAGCTGATGTTCCTACCTTTAATACTTGGGAAAGGTAAGCAAACCCAATACTTATGCACAACAAAAGAATTAGGAAGCTTAAGATAAAAGTTCTTTTCTTAAAAGAATCTTTTCTTAGTATGTTACTTCTCATATACTACTCTCCTATATTTTATTTTATATCTTTATTTTACCCCCCTCCCGTAGTAAAATGTCAATCAAAATTTAATGAAATAGAATAATGTAAATTATTTATGTAAAGTCCCACTTTTTCTTGGAATTTTACTTTTGGAATTCAATAGGGAATATAAAAATAACACAAAGACGAGCTTTCGTGAGTTCATCTTAATCCTTGTGTTATTTTTATTTCTTTTTACAACTGTTTTTCAACTAAGTTATACTACCTTATGAAAAAAATCAAAGAAAGTTTTCCTTAATTTCTAATTTGGTCTGTAAAAATTAATTATTATCGAAATACAAAATAACTCTTTTTCCATTCAACATTCTCTTTAAAATTTTTTCCTTAACTATAGTATTTAAATAATTATTAAAAATTGTAAACCAAAGAAAAAGAGGTTAAACCTCTTAATAAAATAACAAGCTACCAAGTATAATTATGAAAAGTATATATAGAATTAATACTATAACATAATGAATACTTACACTCTTTTTCTTAAAGACCTTAAATATAAGCGCCTACTATGATAATTAATAGAATGAATAAGACTAAGATAATTGCAGGACCTAAATTATTTCCACAATGATTCATAAATCATTCCTCCTTTATTTGTCTTTTCACTTATATTGTATGGTAAACACAACTAGAATGTGAATGTTATTCTTGTATTTTATTTTGTAGATTGCTATAATAATAAGTATGTTAAGGAGGAAAACATGAAAAAGAAAATAGCAGTGTTAGCCCTTTGCGTACTACTATTAGCAGGTTGTGGAAAAAGAATACCTACTTTATCAAATGGGGAAGAAGCGGTTGTTACACTAAAAAATGGTGAAAAAATTAGTGCCAATGATTTATATAATGAATTAAAAAATCAATATGCACTAGAGACTTTAGTAAATATGGTTGATAAAAAAATATTAGAGGATAAATATAAAGATCATGTAAGTGACGCAGAAAAATCAACAGATACAACAATGAGTCAATTAGAAGCAGCTTATGGAGATGATTTAGAATCTGCTATCCAATACTATACTGGATATCAAAGTGCAGAAGCTTATAAAAATTATATTTACATTAACTATTTGCAAAATCTTGCTATAACAGATTATGCAAAAGCAGAGTTAAAAGAAAAAGATATAAAGAAATACTACGACGAAGAAATCGTTGGAGATATAAAAGTTAACCATATTCTAATAACAGCTAAGGTAACCGATGATATGACCGCTGAAGAGAAAAAAGAAGCAGAAAACGAAGCAAAGGAAAAAATAAATGCCATTATTACAGAATTGAAAAACACAAACAAAGAAGATGTAAAAGCTGCCTTTGCCTCTTTAGCAAGAGAAAATTCCAACGATGAAAGCACAAAAGATAATGGCGGATCCTTAGGATTTATTAATAAAAACACATTAAGCAGTTCTTATGATGAATTAGTGAGTGCGGCTTATAATTTAAAAGATGGTGAATATTCAACTAGTGTAATAACTACAGAATTAGGTTATCATGTTATTTTAAGAGAAGAAACAAAAGAAAAAGCTTCTTTAGAAGATGTGGAAGATTCTATTAAAGAAACATTAGCGTCAAATTATTTAGAAAAAAATCCTATTGCTCAAGTAAAAGCTTTACAAGAAATACGTAAAGAATATGGTGTAGAATGGATCGACTCAGATATACAATCAAAATATGCTGAATCAATTCAATCGCAACTAAACTACTATACACAACAAGCAGAAGAAAATAAAAACAATAATAACTAAACTATTTGAACATTCAAATAGTTTTTTATTGATTTAAAAAAGTTTCTATCTCTGAAGAAGAAAATCCTTTTTGTAATAGTTTTTGCTTCACATAAAAATCTAGTTCTTTTCCTGTATACTTTTTTTGCCATTTGGTAACTATTTTTTGATATTCTTTCTCTAAAAGGGAAGAAGATTTAGAAAAATCACTATTTTGGATTACTTCTTCAATCATCCATTTGTAATACCCAAGCCCACTTAAATCATACAAAATTTTTTCCTTCAACTTACTACTGCCATAATTATGATTGGTTCGAATTTTTTTCTGAACAAGCTTTTCAAGTTTTAAAAGCCATACAGAATTATCATAATTATCTAAAATAGAACGAATATTTTCTTCTCCAAATCCAAGTTTTAGTAAATCTTGTAAAATCTTATAAGGACCATTATTACTCAAACTAACCTGGTCTGTAATATAACTTCTTAAATAAATTTCTTCATTTAAATACCCATCCTTTTTTAAATGCGCAATTGTCTCCATAATCGTTTTTTCATCAAAATCTCTCTCTAAATAATGTTTTATTTCCTTTTCACTTCGCAACTTCTTAGAAAGATAGCGAAGAGCTTTATAATAAGCTTCTAAACGTCCGTTATAAAGTAAAATCTCATTATACTTTACACTATCCATTTCTTTATTTGCTAATAAATTATATTCCACTATAACATCGTCATATAATTTCATTTCTATACCATCTTCAAATTGTAATGTATAGCGATTATCTTTTTCTTTTTTAAATGCCTTTATTTTCATAGCTTATCACCTATGTCCATTATAACAACAGGAAACAGCATTTGCAAGAACGTTTGTTCACAAAAAAACTCTATACCTATAGAGTCTCTTTATATTTTTTACAATTTAAATCCAATGCTTTAAGCAAATTTTCTATATCTTCTTTATTTCTTGTCCGAACGCCAGAAGCAAACTTATGCCCTCCCCCACCAAATAAAGCGGCAGTTTCATTAATAATCGGACCACAACTTCTAATATTCACTTTATATATTTCATTTTTATCATCATAAGTTACAAAAGTCCAAACATAAACTCCCTTTATATTACTAAAATCATTAATCATATTAGAAGGAGTCGACGGATCAACATTATATTCTTTTAAAACTTCTGCTGAAATATGAATATAAGCAAATCCATTCTCCGTTATCGTAAGATTACTTGATAAATATCCATGAAACTTTATTTCTTCATAAGGCCTTTCATAAAGATAAGAATAAAGTTTTGTAAATTGAATTTGCGATTTATCAAGCAAATCAGCAATTAAACGAAACGTCTTACTTGTCGTATAACTAATCAAAAAACGCTCACTATCAGATACAACACCTAAAAATAAATTTTCAGCTATTTTTTTGTCAAACTTCATTTTAGTTTCTAATAAAAATTCAATAATCATTTGACATGTACTAGAAGAAGTTTCATCTACCCAATCAGCATCTCCAAAAGTTTCTTCACTTGGATGATGATCAATCTTAAAAATCTCCCGAAAAGCAGACTTATCTACTCCGTCTATTCGACTTATATTAGGGACATCCAAAGCAATTAAAAGAGCATCTTTATTAAAACTTGTTTCATCAATTCGATCTAAAGCCCCATAATACTTAAATTTAGCTACACTAGCTCCTACAGCATAAACTTCTTTTTTAGGATAAGTCAAACGAATAGCATCTCTAAGTGCTATCTGCGATGCTACCGCATCAGGATCAGGGCTAGTATGTCTAGCAATGACAATAATGTCATATATCTTTATTTGTTTTAAAATTCTTTTTATCTCTAGTTTCATAAACCCTCACCCTTTCCTTAGCAATTAACTAACAAATTTATAAGTATCTAACGTAATCATTAATTCTTCATTTGTAGGAACAACATACACAGGAATAGTAGAATCAGCAGTACTAACAATTCCTTCTTGCTTATCACAATAAGAAGCATATTCCATATTTACTTTAGAATCTATTTTTATTCCCAAACAAGTTAATTTATTAATAATAGCTTCTCTAAATTCACGTGCATTTTCCCCTAAACCAGCTGTAAAAGTAATAGCATCTACTTTTCCCTCTAATTTTACATAATAATCAGCAATATAAGTAACAACTCGATTAACATACATATCATTAGCGAGTATACAATTAGAATCTTTTTCTTCCATACCTTTTTCAATATCACGATGATCAGCATATTTTTGACTTACACCTAATAAACCACTCTTTTTATTTAAAACATCTGTAATTTCAGAAACATCCATACCAGCTTCTTTAGAAATATACTCAATAATAGAAGGATCAATAGAACCACTACGAGTTCCCATCATTAATCCATCAAGAGGAGTAAGTCCCATAGTCGTATCATATGATTTTCCATTTTTTATACAACAAATACTACTTCCACTACCAATATGGCAATTAATTATATTAATATCTTGTTTTCCAAGAACTTCTTGCATTCTTTGCGTTATATATTTATGACTTGTCCCGTGGAAACCATATTTTCTTACCCCATATTTTTGATACCATTCATAAGGTACTGGATAGATATAGTTTTCCTCAGGCATAGTTTGATGAAAAGCTGTATCAAAAACAGCAACCATAGGAACACCTGGTAAAGCATTTTGCATAGCTTCAATTCCTGCCAAATTTCCAGGATGATGCAAATGCGCTAATTTCGTCAAATCTTTAATATCTTGGATAACTTGTTCATTTATCAAAACAGAATCCGCATATTTCTCTCCTCCATGAACAACTCTATGTCCTACTGCTTTAATTTCATCTAAGCTACCTACTGCTTTATGACGTAATAATTCATCCAATAACACTTGTGCAGCATCCTTATAATCTTTTAAATATTTTTCTCCTCTTATTTTTTCGCCATTAATTTTTGTATTCCAAAAACTATCAGAATCTCCAATACGCTCAATATAACCGCTAATAATTACTTTTTCTTCTGGCATTTCAAATAGTTGAAATTTCATAGAAGAACTTCCTGCATTTACACATAATATTTTCATCTTTATTCACACCTCTTGTATTATTATACAAAAAAAAAGAGGGTTTTACCATCTTTTTATCGACTTTCTGAATTTTTATGCCTCTTTATATTCATGTCATAATCGACTGTTCTTTTTTTATTAGAATCCATATTATAACCAAATTCATTTAATAATTCATACCTCTTTTTATCTAAAGGACTCATCTTCTCTAAATCACAACTTTTATAATAATAATCATAATTTCTCCTACGCATATTGCTTCACCCATTAGTAGTATGAAAAAAATAAATATTATTATACTAAAAACAGCCTATTTTTATTTTTAAGAGCCAGCTTCTATTCCTATAATTTCAGCAATTAATTCTGTCAGAAAATGGTTTTCATCTAATAAAAGTTCCCACTACTATAACACTTTTTTTCTTTTAATAAATAACTTTGCGTTTCACACTTTTCTTGACTTTTTCACTAAAGTTTTTATAGCTATATTTTCAAATTTTAAAATTTGTTATAAAATAATTAAAATATCTTTTTATTGCCTTTCCAATAAACATTCACTTAGTAAATCATAAGTAAATTTATTTATAAAAAAGTTAATGATTATTAAATCGAAATAGTAGAAAAAGAATTTAAAGTAAATCTTTAAACTCTTCGTGCTTTTCCTTTGCACTTATTTTAATTACTTCATGATTTTTAATTGCTTTATAAAGCAAATCTTCGTAGTCAAACAATTTTTCATATTCCCTAGCACTCTCAAAGGTTGGATTAATAACGGGATGTTCAGGAACAAAAATAGTACAGCAATCTTCAAATGGTAAGATACTTGTTTCATAAGTATCTATCTTTTTAGCTATATCAATAATTTCGAGTTTATCAAAACAAGCAACGGGACGAATAACAGGTATTCTAACAACTTCATTTATAACATTCATACTTGTTAAGGTCTGACTCGCTACCTGCCCAATACTTTCTCCATTTACAACTATCTTACAATTATTCATTCGTGCTACTCTCTCAGCAATTCGATACATCATACGACGCATGATAGTAATTAAGTATTCATGAGGACAATTCTGATAAATAGTCGTTTGAATATCTGTAAATTTAATCACGTGTAATTTAATCTCATTATTATAAAGAGCCAACTTTTGGGCTAGAGCAATTACTTTATTTTTAGCCTCTATGCTTGTATGAGGAGGACTCTCAAAATACATACATTCTAATTTTACTCCTCTTTTTATTGCCATGTATCCAGCTACTGGCGAATCTATACCTCCACTAAGCATAAGCATTCCTTTTCCAGCAACTCCAACAGGATACCCACCAATACCTACTTCACTATTAAAATAAATATAAACAGCATCCATACGTAGCTCTACATGGACAAGTAACTCCGGATTATGAACATCTACTCTTATATTTGGTATGTTTTTTAATAAAACTCCCCCAATTTTTTTACTAAAATCCATACTAGTAAAAGGAAAATTTTTATCACTCCTTTTAGTAATTACTTTAAAAGTATTAAATTCTTTACTTTTTACTAAATTTAATACACTTGTAGCAATATCCTCTGCATCCTTATTTGTTAATTTATAAGCGATTTCAAATTCATGTATTCCAAATACATGTCTTAACTCTTCTACTACTTCTCTAAAATTATCTTCTTTAAAAGAAATAAACATTCTTCCTTTATCAAATTTTATAGCAACATGTTTAGCTTGTAAAGCATAAGAAACATTATCTTTTAATTGCTTTAAGAATAAATTAATATTTGCCTTTTTAGTAGACAACTCCCCATACTTTATTAAAATTAACTTCTCCACAAGTACCACCTCAACAATTGAAAGTATACCATAAAAAAAGAAAGAAAGGAAACTTTAAAAGTCTTTCTCTCTATTCAATAACAAACATTAAGAAATCAAACTTCCTTTTACAACATGCGCTGTAGTAGAACTATCTGCCAAAATCGCATTTACAAGAGATTCACTTTTTGTAGTGTAATTAAGTGTTATTTGTAATCCTTCAGCATGTTCATCAATAATAAGCATCCCCTCATAAGAAGCAATATTTGCTCCATTCATATTTAATGTACCATTTAATAAAGAACAATTTTGAAACATATGAATCACACTAGTAGCATTAGTAAAACGTAATTTCGAAATATCAAAATTTAACTTAGTATCACCAAGAAAAGTATATGAAAACATTGAAACATTGGATGTGTCCCAACCAGACACATCGATTGTAGTTAAAGAAGAACAACCTGCAAAAGTAGCATTCATATTTGTCACTTTAGAAACATCCCATCTAGAGGTATCAATATGATTTAAACTTGTACAACCTTGAAACAATTGTGATATATCAGTTGCACGAGACAAATCCCAAAAAGAAACATCCAAAAAAGAAAGAGCTTTACAATCTACAAAAACAAGATTAGCCGATTTAACATTTTTTAAATCCCATTTTGATGTATCTAATGCTGTCAATTTTTCGCATCCCCAAAACATCCCCGTCATACTAAATGTTAAAGACATATCTAGTTTATCTCCATCATTGATAGTAGTTAAATTTGAAAAATCTTTAAATAGATATCGGGAGGCCGAATTAGCATATAAAGAACCATCTCCTTGTATATACAGATCATAAAAAGATGGGTTACTTTGATTAACTGCATAATAAGCCATTACTTTCCCATCCTGTTTAGAAGAAATATCTAACGACTTTACTATATTTGTAGGAGGTTTTAATTCAGTACCAAAAGTAATTGTTTGTACCTTACTTATTAAACTTTCACTCCAAAATTCATGATTTTCATCTTTTTGCATTATAACAGGTGATGGTCTTTCCACTCCTCCCCCATTATCTTGTCTATATCCTAATTGACATCCAAGTTCTATGGTTTCTGTATTACTAGGTAAATTAGAAGGATTTGTCATTGGCTTAAATTTTATTACTATCTTTATAGTATCTTTTTCTCCTGCTCTTAATAAATCATTCTTTTTTATTTCTCCTCCAGCTTTATAGTGTACTTTATAATCCAAATAATTTTTCTGTTCCCCCATTAAAGAACTAATAAAAACACTCTCTATCTCCGCATCAATGGTACCATTATTTACAATATCAACATAATATTCAAAAAATTCCCCTGGCTTTTGTAAATTTACAGAAACACTAACACTTGTTTTATCATCCCCAATAACAGGAACACCTTCTACACTTCTTTCATCAACCACTATATTCTCAAAATGAATATCCCAAGAATTTTTAGCTACAATAGCGGTTGTAGTAATATTTAACTTTTGAAACAAATAAGCATACCCAATACTTAAACACACTAAAAGTATCAGGAGAATTAAGGTTAGCATTCTTTTTTTAGAAAATGCTCTTTTTATACTTTTCATATACTACACTCCCATATTATTTCTATTCTATTTTTATTATACCCCCCCCTTGTAGTAAAATGTCAATCAAAAGTTTAGAAAAATGGAAAGAAAAATAGAAGTCAAAAAAAGAAAACAAATTATTTGTTTCCTACAAGTACTCAAAAAAACTAAAAAAGTTTTAAGCAAAAATATAACTCATGTCACCCCTAGTTTAATCCATTGTAAGTCGTTGTTGCTCTAAAACAGTTTCATAAAAGTTTTGCATACTTAAAGCCATCTCCTCTTTCTTTACTACCATGGGTTGTTTATCTGCTTCTGCTAAACAATCATCGATTATTTGAATTACCTTATCAGCAGATAAACCTCCATGTATTATTAAGGATTCTTTTAAACGAAAAGCACAATTCTTTTCACTAACTCGCAACTGAGATTGTAAATCCTCAGTAATTAAATTATGACAATCAAATTCTACATAATAAGCAGGAAGCCCATTCCCAAATAATATAGCAAAGGCATCTCTAATAAAATCTTCATCCGAAATAGAGTTTGGTTGATAGGGTTCAACAAATACAAATCCTTTATTTTCATTTAAATAAGAATAGGCTATTTTTCTCTGAACTCGGTATCCCTTTTTTCTTAAAACAAGTAAATCAGAAATGAGCTTTTGGTAAATCCATTTTTCCATGCAAGCCCTCTCTCTCAAAGTAGATACATATCTTTCCATCCTAGCTAGATAAAAAGAAGACAACTCTTGAAAATTTGGCCTTTCATCCCCTTTTCTTACCCATATATTTTTGGAAAGGATATTTGCATATTCTTTTTCCTTATTTACATTTTCTACATTAATTCCAATTTGTTGCAGTTCCATAAATTTTTTTTCCATGTTTTTCCTCCTAAAAAAATACCCTTTAAAGAGTATTTATCTATAACTAAATGCGATAAGAAAAAGGAATGATAAGAAAAAGATAACAGCTTTCTTCAAAATATCACTCCTTTCTTCCTAAAAAAATTATATCAAAATTTTACAGAAAAAAGAAGACTTTTAAATCAATTTGCCACTTTATTCAAATTTAAGAAGGCAAAAAAATTTTTTTCATATAAATAAGCTTATGTTTGCAAAATTCTTTTCTAGCATTTCTAAGATTTTATTTATTGATCTGGTGTAGAAAAAAGAGCCATTAGCAATTACCAATCGCTCCTAAATCATACACATGTTTATACCCTAAATCCAGTAAAGTTTGTGCAGCAATCGCACTACGCCTTCCACTTTGACAATAAACGATGATTACAGATTCTTTATTGGATAAGGAGGAAGATATTTCCTCCCCAATCGTCTCATAAGGATAATTAACTGCCTCATGCAAATGATTTATATTGTACTCCTCTTCACTTCGTACATCAAGCAAGAATGCCCCATTAGAAACTAATTCTTTCATCTTAGTACAAGAAATTTCTTTTACTTCTACTTTCTCTTCTTTAGCACAACTACATAAAAATAAAACAAGTATAACTAACACAACTACCTTTTTCATTATTTACTCTTCTCCATTAAATTCACTAATTTTTTATATTCTAATTGAAATATATTCAAAAAACGGCTAATTTCTTCATTGGTTGAAACATGAGATAGACTAATCCGTATCGTACTCCTCGCTCTTTGTTTATCTTGACACATTGCCATTACAGCTGTGCTTAAATCTCCAGAAGAACAAGCCGTGTTCGTACTAATATAAACTTCATTCTCTTCCATAGCGTGGACAAAAGTCTCTGGTCTCACCTGTAATAAACTAATATTCAAGATATGCGGAATAGAATATTTCGTCTGATTAATACAAATTGATTCATACTGAGAAAAAATAGCAACTAATTTTTGATTTAATTTTCTAACCAACGCTTCTTTTTTTTCTAAATCTGTAAGTGCAATACGCAATGCTTTTGACAAAGCAACAATCAAAGGAAGAGGTGGCGTTCCACTACGCAACTCATTAAACTTCCCACTCCCATGTATTAAAGGCACTAAATGAACTTTATTACTCTTATATAAAAAACCAATTCCTTTTGGTCCAAATATTTTATGTCCACTCATTGAAGCCAAATCCACATCAAACAAATTAACAGCAATTTTTCCAATCGCTTGCGTCATATCTGAATGAAAGATAGTATTATTATTTTCCTTTTTTATTATTTGTCTTATTGTTTTTAAAGGTTGTCTTACTCCCACTTCACTATTAACAGCACAAATACTAACTAAAATAGTTTCTGGTTTTATTTTCTTTTTTAAATCTTCAAAATCAACTAATCCATCTTGATCATTATCAACATAACTTATAGAAAAACCTTGTTTTTCTAAAAAATCACATATTTTATAAATGGAAGGATGTTCTAATTTTGAAACAATAATATGGTTACCTCTTCCTCGATAAGCCATAGCAATGCCTTTTAAAGCCATATTATTAGCTTCTGTTGCTCCACTCGTATAAATTAATTCTTCTTCTTGTATATGAAACAACTCACATATTTGTTTCGTTGCACTATTTAAAAGGACTTTTGATTTCACTCCTAATGCATGAATAGAATTTGCATTCCCCATATAATCTCGTGTTGCTTTATTATAACTTTCTAAGACATCATAGGATACGGGTGTTGTTGCCGAATAATCCAAATATATCATCTTTACCACCTATTCTAATTATAAAACATATAAAAGAAAATAGCTAGTTTTTATAGAATTTATAAGTTAAGAAGAAAAGAGAAAGAAAGATTTTTGTATTCTCTTAATACCATATCTAATCTTTCTTTAGAAGACTTTTTCGGATACTTTAAATAACAGTCAATTAAACTTTCCCATACAGAACAAAATCTTGGAAAGGAGGCACGCATTCTATCAAGTTGACTATCCAAAGATAAATGAATAGGCTCCTTTTTTATTATAAAGCCTCTAAAAATATGTAATTCATGTAAAAGTTTTTCTAAATTAGCAGAGGTATTTAATTCATTTTTATGCTTTAGCAAACGTTTATAGCTCTTTTTTGAGCCAAAAAAGTAAAAGGTTTCTTTTGAATCCTTTTTATCATATCTAACTAACTTCAAATTTTCTATACGATATAATTGAAAATCATCCTCATCAGAAATAAAATAAGTTAAAAAAGAAGCAAAATCGCCACCTTCAAAAGTAGTAGCATTATCAATTATCTCTTTATAATATTGCATATTATTTTGTGTAGAAACTATCTCCTCTTTAATACCATTCCAAACCTCATGTGAAAATAGAAAATGTGCGTTTTTTAAACAAGTTGCTCTTTTTTGTACACGTTCATAATGTGCCATTTCATAAGAAATTAAACATTTTAAATCGAAATAACTTTCAATTTTCATAAATAAAAACATTCCTTTCTTCGTCCTTTCAGTCCTTGAAAGGCACAAATTGAGATTAAAATAAATTAATTAAAATTTCTGATATAATAATTAACTATTAAAAGGCAATCACTACAGAGCACGTTGGGGTGAGTGGGAAAAGATTTATTTCTTAAAACCGCATAAATATAAGTGTCGATTATCTTTTGAGTACAAATGAGTGTGTCTAAAGAGCACGTAACCTTATCTTTGTTAAAAACAAACCAGTTTTTAGGTAAAAGATTTTCAGTTAAGGCCTTTTAATAAATTTTATTGAAAGGAGTTTTTATATGTTAAAAATTATTTTTAGAAATTGTGCTGGTATTGACGTTCATTCAACTCAAATTACTGTATGTGTTGCTGTTACAGATAATAATGACATCACTTCTTATGAAACAAGAATATTTCCAACTTTTTCAGAAAACATTAGAGACTGCCGTGACTGGTTATTGTCTAAAGATATTACTGACGTTTGTATGGAATCCACTGGTAAATATTGGATTCCAGTTTATAACATATTAGAAGAAAAAATTCATTGTATTATTACTCATCCTAAATATGTTAGAACTATTCTTGGCAAAAAAACTGACAAAAAAGATGCAAAATGGATTGCCGATATGTTTAAGCATGGCCTTGTTGAACCTTCTTTTATGCCACCCAAAGAAAGTCGCGAACTTAGAGATTTAATGAGATATCGTAACAAATTAGTTAATATTAGATCAGGTGAAAAGAATCGATTTCAAAATTCTTTAACTGTTTCTAATATTCAAATTGCTAATGTTTTAACAGATACCTTTGGTAAAACCGCTCAATCTATTTTAACTTCTGTTCTAGACAATCCAAATATAACTTTGGACGATATTAAACCATTACTTCATAAAAATATCAAAGCTACACCAGAAGAAATCTACAAAGCGATTGATGGTAATTTTTCTGAATATCAAACTTCTAAAATGTCTGTTTGCCTTAGTCATTATGAAGCCATTAATTCTTGTATTGATAATTTAGAACAATACATTTTAAAATTAGCCATCAATTATAGAACTGAAATTAATCTTTTATTAACCATACCAGGAATTAAAGAAATTTCAGCAATATTTATTATAGCAGAAATTGGAACTGATATGAACGTATTTTTAGATTCTAAACATTTAGTTTCTTGGGCTGGTTTAGTTCCTCGTTGTAATGAATCTAATAACAAGAAAAAATCTGTTAAGATTACTAAAGCTGGAATTTATATTAAACCACTCCTTGTCCAATGTGCTTTGAATGCTATTAGGGATAATTCTACTGATTATTTTAAACTTCGTTATGAATCTATTAAAAGACGCCGTGGGCATAAAGTTGCAATTATTGCTATTGCAAAATTAATGCTTACTTGCATTTATAATATTCTTAAAAATGGTGAAGTATTTGATAGTGAACGTTGTAACAAATTAATTGAACGTAATTTTAAATCTCATAAGAAAACATTTACTAAACCAGAAGAAATGATTTCTTATTTAAGTTCTCTTGGATACAATATCACTTTATCTGATAATTAATTATTATTTCAAAGAACATTTATTTTATAGTCTTCATTGACTTACTTAAGTTCAAAAAAATTGTGATTTTTGAACTCCTTTTGCATGTCTAAATTTTAATTATTTATTTTCAACCTTATCTCTCCTATACAGAAAAAGATTATATCAAAAAAAAGGAAAAAAGACTATCTTTTCACCGATTCTAAAAGTTTCTTATGAACTCCAGGCTCTATTACATTTATAGCACGAATTGTACTTTCAAGAGCTTTTTTATACTCCCCTTTATAGAATAAATCTTCAGCAATTGTAATACTTGAATCCAAATTAGAATGAACAGGACGATAACGATTTCCATACATAATAGCAATTTCAACCATTGCTGCCGTCTTCACAACTTCATTCGCTGTATTATATAATTTTAAAACCAAATCTCTTGCCGTATCAACACGGATATTTAATGTTTTAACAGATATTGGTGTTTTTTCTAATTCCTGAATAACTTCTTTAATCGCTTCATTTGCTTCCTTTAATTCAACATAAAACAAATTAGGTACTATAGGTAGCTTGTAACTAGAAATCTTATATTTTGCTTTCTTTATTAAATCTTTTATCTCGTCTAACTGTTCTCTAGCTCTTTTCTCATCTTCTTCTAAGCTTCCTAAACTTTTTAAAGCCCCTTCAAGCTTATCTTCCGTTTTACTTAAACGTACACTTAAAGTCTCCATCTCTTTATTTAATCGCGTATAAGCAAATGATTTATTTCGATGAGCATCCACAAGTTCATTATAATCTTTTTTTATAGAAGTCACTTCATTACGAATAACTTCAATTACTTTTACATCTTGATCCGTCAAATCATAACTATATTTAATCATATCCAATTTACGATATAATTTATTATTTACTTTCTCAACATGATTAGCTCTAACAAGAATCTTACGTATATACTCCAAAAAAGCTTTCTTACTTTGTTTTTCTTTATCGAAATCTGTATAGATAGAATCAAAATAATCTAACATTGTCTTTAATTCAAAAATCGAATCTTCCACATTTAAAACATTCAATTTAGCAAATATATCTGATATCTTTTTTTCTGCTTCTTTAATATTATAATCTAAATTTAAGTAATCTAAATTATAGCCATCTAGAATCAGTCTCTCATTAATACCACGAATATCTTTCATTTTATTAGGAATCAAGTTCTTACCCATCAAAATAATAGTAGGAGCTTCTTCACATACAACCGATAGGTTTCCTATTAAATCATCTATTCCTTTTACAATTTTGCCAACCTCTTCATAACTATTCGATTCCATAGCCACCTCAAAAGCGGCAAATAGTTTATCTACGTTTTCAAATTGTAATTCCAAAGGAGCACAAACATCTTTATAATCATTTTTATTTTTGTTATATTTAGTGACAATCTCTCGATACTTACTTTTTAATTTTGTAATAGTATCTCGATTCCTTTCTTCGGATAAAGTGATTTCTTTAATTTCATCTAACAAAAAATTTGCCTTTGTTTTCACGTAAAAGATTTCTAATTCTGCTTTCGCTATTTTATCGTTCAATTCTTTATATTTTTTCTCATGAAAACAATCTTCTATTTCAATTAATGCATCCGTAATTTTAGGAACTTCTATTTCTTTTATTTCTTTAAAACGAATCTGCCATTCTTCATAAGTTTCCTGTAGTTTATCATTGTTAATTAATGCTTCTACCTTGTTAAGTTCACTCAATATAGAAGAAGAAATAATTAGATTTTTATCACGTTCTAGAGTAGTAATTTCTTCTTGATACTTCTTTTTCTCTTTATTATTAATAAGATTAAGCACAACAACAATTATAACAATACTAACAATATAATAAAGAACGCCTAATACAATATAAGCTGTCTGACTCATTAGAAATACCTCCTACTCTATTTACTCAATATAATCATATCACAATTTATAGGCAAAATACAGATATAAAAAAAGAATATACAGTATTTTGTAAATTTTTTTCTTCTAGATAAAATGGTGTAATATAATAATAAAAGAAAGAAGGCAAATGATGAATAATTTAAAGTTATATTTATTTTCAGATATCCATTATTCAAACAAAATTCCTAGCTGGCCAATAAAACAAAAGTTAATAGAATATTCTGAAGCATTAGTAAATAAAATAATAGAAAAAATAAACAAAGAGAAAGAAGCAGATATATGCATCCATTTAGGAGATTTAATTCAAGCTTCTAATAATAAACAAGAAGATATGGAGAACTTAAAATACATTTGGAGCAAATTAAGAAAAATAAATGTCCCTTGTTACACTTTATTAGGAAATCATGAATTAAAAAATATGGATAACAATCAAGAAATTCTCCAAATCCTAGGTTATAAACAAGCTTCCTTTTCTATTGATATAAAAGGATATCATCTAATTTTCTGCAATACACAAGTAAACAAAGAGGATTCTCAATATAAAACACAATACTTATCTAACGAAGATATAATATGGCTAAAAGAGGAAACAGCAAGGAATAAAAAGTGCCTCATTTTTTTCCACTTTGGAATAGCAGAAGATAATCTAAAAGGAAATTTTTGGTATGAAAAAGATCCAGAAGGAGCCATGTTAAGAAATAGAAATAAAATAAAAAAATTCCTAAAATCTAAAAATGTGATGGCTATATTCACGGCTCATCAACATTGGACCAAAACAATAATAGAAAATGGTATACCTTATTTTGAAATTGGTTCAATTATTGAAAATACAAATGAAGAAGACACCCCAGATGGTGTATATTTAGAAGTAGAGCTAGATGAAAATAAAATAACAGTCACAGAAAAACACCTTATGTTAGATAAAGGAGAGAAATAAACAGAAAAAAATCCTAGGGCAACCGCATAAAAATAATAAAAATTAATATTCAGAAGAAATAACATTGAA
>CAOJRT010000035.1 GCA_948442255.1 uncultured Caryophanales bacterium
ATTATATAATAAAACTTAAAAAAAGAAAAGAGCATTGACTTTGTCAACACTCTGATAAGATATAAATATTAAATTATTTACATCTTAAAGTATACTTGTAATTTAGCAATTATTTTTATATGTCATCAAAATATGTGATGTTCTAAATATTATAGAAAAAATCATCAATTCCAAATGTCTTAATGTTATACCACATATTAAAAATATAATAGTAGGTATAATCGCTAAAAATAATGCTTTAGACAAAGATTTATTTTTAAAATAAAATACCCATATAATTAAATATAATAAAAGTTACACAGTATTAACAATTAAATAAACCAACATATATTCAACACTATCAAAACCATTTATTCCTATTGGAAAGATAGTTAAAATTAAAGCTCCATATCTTCCAATTTGTTCTAATATATTCACCAATTTATTTTTATATTTATTTTCAGCACCTTTTTTTTTATCGCATACATAATATTAGGAATCAGCATAATAACAACTATTATAATTCCAAAAACATTTATCCACCCAAATTCCATAATATTTCATCTCTCTTTCAAATTGTAATTTTGCATTACTTTATATCTTTTTCATTATCTTTCCAAAAATCATAAATTACATTAGCAAGTTCTTTTGAATTATCAATATTTACTTCGTGTCCTGCATTTTCGATAATTTTAAATTCACTATTTTTTATAACTTTATTTAACTGCTTTGCACTTTTCATATTTATATTATCTTTTTCCTTTTCTCCACATATAATTAGTGTATTAATTTTTATATTTGGAGCTTTTTCTGGAATAGATAAATTTTTCATTGAATCCAGTAAACTAATCATATCCTTTTTAGGACAACCCATCTCTTCAAATATTCTTTTAGGCATAAATTTGTAAATAATATTTTGGATAGTAAATATAGTCTTTGGTATTTCGTATGGTGTTCCTATAAGTATTATTGAATTTACCTTTTCTGGAAATTCTGTTATATAATCAATGGCTAATACTCCACCTAATGAAAGACCTACTAGGTTTATTTTTTCATTAAAACTATTACAATAATCAGCAAATGTTTTATACATATTCTCATAATTTACTTGATAATTTTTTACCATAGAAAACAGATTCGGTGTTTCTACATTTATTCCATTATTATTTAATTGATTTTTAACTTCATTCCAACTTTTTTCATCTTGTCCTAGTCCGTGAACTAAAATATTTATCATTTTTGAATCTCCTTTACTTATTGTAAGTTATCGCTTACTATATATTAAATTTTTCCTTGCATTTTATATATTGTGCCACTAAAAAATAATTAGTTATATCTTCATCATCTAACCCTGTAAATGCCGTTAGTTCATCATATAAATAACTACTGCCTTCAACAAAAATATATGAAGTATTTAATTCAATTCCAACTATAATTTTAATTCCTTTAAAAATATCATCTTGTCTTTCATATAAATTTTTATCTGTTACTTCAAATAATCTTATTATTGGATTTTTACCACATAATTTTTGATTTGAAAATTCATTTAAAACTATATTATCATAAACCACTTTTTCTAATTCTGTATTCTCAATTTCTATAACTGAATAAGTTTCTTTTAAGTATTCTACTATTTTTAGTCCATCTTTTTTATTAGGTTTTAATTTATCTTTGTTTTTATTATAAATATCTTGCCATTCTTTTATCATTTCTTCATTTGGCTCTTGCATTAGCATATTTTAAATCTCCTTTATAAACTTGCTAATATAAATCAAGTACTTTTTATGAATTTTTATAACTTTTTTTAATTATAAATTTAGACATGCTAACGCAGACCTATTGCTAGGTCTTTTTTTTTAACAATTAAATCTTAAGACCTACCAAATACCTAATTCAATATATTTCTTCTTTAGTATACCATAATATTGCCTTAAAAACTTATTTAATCCTGCTATTTTGGCTGATTTCTTACATTTGTCTTCTGCTTCCTTTTTAACTATATAATTATAAACTTCACAATCAACTCTACAAAATGATTTTATAGATTGCATAACTTCAAATCCTGTTTTTCTCAAATACTTATTACCACGTTTAGAAATATGTCTATTTGTTGCTTCATACTTTCCAGATTGATATGGTGGAGAATCTATTCCTGCATAAGCAATTAGACTACCCGCATTTTTAAATCTTCTTATATCTCCAATCTCTGCAATCAATAATGGTGCTAATCTATCTCCAACACCTTTCATATTTCTTACTTCTTTGTATTCATCCATGCTCTTGGCAATTTCGTTCATCTTTGCTATAATTTCATTAGTTGTTTCAATCAGATTGATTAAAGCAACCACACGCTTATTTAATATAAGTTGTGTGCTTGAATTTGATGGACAAGAAGGAACTGATTTTTTAGCTAGTTCGTAAACTTTTATAGCTAAATTTCTACCAGCTCTTTTTTGTCCTATTTTTTGTGCAATCTTTTCAACATCATTTAAAAATGTTTCTAATTTCTTTTTTCTAATAATTTCTGGATCACTAAATTTTTCAAATATCTTTAATCCTACTATAAAATTACACTCCTCTAGTAGTTGATAATATCCTGGAAATAACATATCTGTTAAATCTGAAAAATCTACTTTTTGTTGTACTTTCATAGAATTTAATGAAAAATATTGTCTTGATAAAAATTTAAGTTCTTTATACTTTTCTTCTTCAATAAAATTTGCTTTTAATTTATACCAATTATCACAAGCATATTCTGCTAATTTTAATGAATCTTTTTTATCTGTTTTGCTTTTCTTAAACTTCTATCTAAATACTTTTTAATTTTTAAAGCATTTTCTGCAATTACACAATATCCCTTATCTAACAAATAAGTTAATATTGGTAAGTGGTAGGTTCCTGTTTGTTCAAGAACTATTTTTAAATCTTCTTTAGAAAACTCTTGTAATTTTGTATCTAACTTTTCTAAATCTTCGACATCATGATTAATATCAAAAGGCATTTCAATTACTTCTCCTTCAATACTTAATATTGCTACTGTACTTTTACCTTTTGATACATCAATTCCAACTCCATACTTCATTTCATAATCCTCCCTATTCTTTAATTATGATTGGTTCTAACACTTCTACAATCTCTCAGTTTGGTTCTTTACACGAGTATTATTTCATCCTCAACTTGCTTAATCGAATATTGAATGTAGAGGTTAGTTAACACTTTGTAGGACGAGTACTTTAACTCCAATTACTATACGTTAACCAATCCTACTACAATCATAATAAAAAGAAGTGTAATTTTCAATCTAACTAACTAGATCTACTTCTTACACTTTTATAGTACCAAATTACTATCTATGTAAAAGATTTGCTAACTTAATTATACTACTAAATTAATTATTAATGAATACTTTCGTTTTATCTTGTCCTATATAACCTTCTTTTAAGAGAATAATAGTTCTTATCTTGTACCCTTAGTAGAATTTAATAATTCTTCAAGTTTTAATCCATGGTTTCCAATTTTAGCACAAGTCTTGTTATCTTTACAGATTTTATTAATTTTATAACCTTTATAATCACACACAGTATGAACTTTCTTCAGTACTAAGTTGTATATATTCCAGCAATTTTCTTATTCTTTATTAAAAAAGAAGTGGCACAAACATTTAAATTGGTTTTATGTTTTTGCTACCTCTAAAGTTTTGGATAATAATATTTGTTTTATATAATTATTTCAAACTTATGAGAAATTAATAGTTTAATATCAATTTCTATAACAATAATTATATATCCAACAAATTTTAGAAGCTTTTTATACTTTATTTTTGTGAATGTAATGAGTATACTAAACTATCTTCTATTTCTAATTTGTTCATATAATCTGAAAGAGAAAAACCTATTATATTTTCTGGGTGAATACTTATAATTTCTTGCAATCTATTTTCATTAATTTTCTTTTCAAAACTTTCTATATCGAACGACATTATATTTTTTTGGATTTTGCTTAATTGATTTTTAATTTTTATAAGTACTGCTTTCATTTCTTGCAAAATAACTGAATTTGAATGTAAAACTGGACAACACACTCCATAATTTGTATTTGACACACAACGCACTTCTATCATAGGATTCATCAAGCATTCCTTACGTATACACTTTACCATATGACGATACAAACTACTATGATCTGTAATACGATATCCATAACTAATTACAACTTGATTAGGTGTTATCAATATTGTTGCTATTCTAAGTTCTGATTCAAAAAAACTGACTAAATCAAATTCATTTGTCATATTTATTAGTCTTTCAATATTTACTATCTTTGTCATATCTCCTTTTGCTTGTAATATTTCTTCTTCTGTGATTGAGTATTTTTCATAATTTGATAATTTCATTTATATCAATACCTCTCTAATGAATAATTTACGGATTCAGACTATATTTTTATACAAAATAAAATCTTCAATACCATATTGGCACGCAAGTTGTCTTAGAATGGAGTGAAGGTTAAGTTATTTCAAACTTTTTCGCAAATTAGGAATTAATACTTATTTGTATCAATTTCTAATAATGTTTTAACAAGTAATAGAAAAAGTAGCAATACGATTTCATTACTTTATCAAATAGTTTTAAATCAAAAAAATATTGTAAAATAAAAAGTGTTGGATTATTATAAATCTCGCTAAAGAAAGGAAATAATCTTGACACAATTGATATTATACACAAAATTAAATAATTTACAAGATATATTTTCTCTCTCTAGTTAAAAGAAGGTAGATTTTTTTATGAACACAGAAAAAATAAAAAGATTTGGTTAAAAAATGTGAAGAAACTTTAAAGATGGGAGGTAGAAGTGATGTTACTATCAAAAATTATATATTCATTATTAAGAAATTTCTTAATTGCTATGAAGATACTGTAAAAATTAGCAAATTGACTATTGATAATTTAGCTAAACAATTCAAGAAATATTTTTAGACAAAAATAAAAGTACATCGACTTTGATATGAACTCCAAAAGTTGGATATTTTATAATAGTTATTAATTAGAGGATTGTAACCTATCCTTTCTTTCTTAAACACTAAAAAAGTACCAACTTCTTATAGAAATTGATACTTATATATTTAAGTCCTAAACTATAAAAGTTCGGACAGATTTCTCAATGGAGCCTTAACGATACACGTATGCGAAAAATTAAGGTCAAAAGTCGATTAAATCAACTGATAATTAGATTATAGCAGGTATTAAAATTATTTCAAGTGATAGTATGGCTATTCTCATTTAATTGGGTATAATTATCTTAATAAATAAAGCAAAATATCAGTTATAATAGAAAATCATAAGTTTCCTTATTGCTAAAAACCAATAATTTTTATTTTTATATTATATAAAAGTATAGTATAATTGTTATAAATATTAGTTATGTAAGGGAAGTGAAATAATGGAAAGTAAATGTGTTATAAAATTAAAAAAAATAAAAAAGTCCTATACTTTAAGAAATGAGAAAATTAATGTTTTAAATGAAATTAATTTGTCATTTTTTACTAATAAACTATATGGAATCGTTGGGCATTCTGGTAGTGGCAAATCCACATTAATTAAAATTATTGGAATGATTGAGGAAAGTGATAATGGACAATATGAATTATACGGAAAAAATATTAAAGAGTATAATAATCAAGAAATATCAAATTTAAGAATGAAAAAAATAGGATTTATTTTTCAAAATTATTATTTGAATAAAAATTTAAAAGCGTACGAGAATATAATAGTCCCTATGTTGATTAATAAAGATATTGAAAAAAAAGATAGAATAAGTTTAGCATGTAGTTTACTAAACGAGGTGGGATTATTGAATAGAAAAGACCATTTCCCTAAAGAATTATCAGGAGGGGAACAACAACGTGTTGCTATCGCAAGAGCATTAGCTAACTCGCCTGATATTATTCTTGCTGATGAACCAACTGGAAATTTAGATAAGAAAAATGAAAAAATAATATTTTCAAGATTAAAAGAGTTGGCACAAAATGGAAAATGTGTAATTGTTGTTAGTCATAGCGATAGAATTAATGATTATGCTGATGAAATTTATAATATAGATGAGGGAGAATGCTTAAAAGTCAAACCAAATAAGGAGTTTAGTGAGAAATGAAAATAAATGATATATTTAGTTATAATTTAAAAAATATTTTAAGAAATAAGAAAAATATTTTTTATTTAATAATTCTC
Organism: uncultured Caryophanales bacterium; assembly: GCA_948442255.1. Classification (GTDB taxonomy): domain Bacteria; phylum Bacillota_I; class Bacilli_A; order RF39; family UBA660; genus Coprovivens. Next base: position 6,207 of record CAOJRT010000035.1, read on the forward strand.
ATAATTTGTGTTTTTATTTTATTAACTTCCTTAACTTTTGTTAGTAATTTGAAAAACTTTATTGATAAAAGTATTTTCAAAAATATTGGATTTAGAACTCTTAGTGTACAATTAAAAGGAGAAAAAGAAGAAATATCTAATTTAAAAAGTATTAAATATGTTAAAGATGTTTATAGTTCTCAATATGGATCGGTTTTTGTTGAAACAAATTTTGAAGATAATAAATTTGATGGTGTTTTGGAATTGACATATTTAGACGAAACAGCAAAGAACGAAATAGTTGATAAAGAAAATGTAAAAAATTTCGAAAATAATGATTATTTGATTTGCCCCTTACAATTCTATCCCAGTTCTGAAGCAGGTATGATAAAAATAGCAAACAATGATATCTTAGATGGAAATAGTTTTATTGGGAAAAATATAGAAATTTATTATTCCTCTTATAAACTAGATGAAAATTTAACATTAATCTCCGATAAAAGTTATAAAAAAAGTTTTAAAATTATTGGAACTTATGATAACGAAAAATATATGAACTTAAATAATCAATGTTATGCAAGTTTCAGCAACATTAAAGAAATAGTCGATATTAAGTCGTCTATTAACAACAATAATACGGTATATGCTTTTTCTATTGTAGTTGATAAAATTAATAATTTAAATTATGTTATAAACACTTTGAAAGAAATGGGGTATGAAGAGATAGAAGTAAAGAATCAAATTGACTATGAATTTGTTAATAAAGTTAATTTAATTTGTTATTGCATAGTAATATTAATTTTTGTATCTATATTTTTCTTAACTATATTATATGTAAATAAGAAAAAAAATGATGATATGTTTGAAATGGGAATTCTAAAGGTTTCTGGATACAATGATAGGCTTTTATTAAAAATTAATTTTTTTGAAAATTTTTTAAATGTTATTTTAGAATTTGTTGTTGGCTTTGTGTTATTTCTGATATTATTCTTAATAGCTAAATTTATCTTATTTTATAATTTGTCATATTTAGGCTTTAGATTAAGTTTATCCTTTGGAGATATAATTAGAGTATTTTTATCGGTTTTAATTACTACTACTTTTGTTTCGACTTATTTTGAAACTAGAAACTTAAAAAAATCTATTTCAAGAATTATGGAAAGTGAGTGATTAAATATGATTTTAGTTAAAGGCTTTTTTAGGAGTACAAAAAATAAAATTTATTTATTAATCTTTGCTATTATTTTTATTGTAATATTAATGCTATTAAATTTTAGTAAATTTTTTAATTATTTACTAAATGACCTATATATAGAAAATTCTAATGTATTACTTATTGCAAGTAATGATTATAAAAAAAAATTAGAAAAATATAAAAGCATTGAAGAAGTATCCAATGTAGTCCTTTTCGAGAGAGGGGAAAATTCAAAAATAATTTCTCAACAAGGATATGTGTTAAGCAAAGATGGAGTAGTAGTTGACTCATACCAAAATCAAGAAGGTACTCCGCTTTATTGGGATGACATCATTCCTGCTGGTTTCGGCAATATATTTGCGACAAAAGACGAAAAAAATGAAATCGTAGGAAATGACCTATTAATAAATATGACAGATGGGTTAATTTATAAAGAGGATATCATAAATTCTTTAATTGGTGAAGAAATCAGTTTAAAATATAATAATCAAGAATATATTTTTAAAATTAGTGGAGTTACTAAATCTATTTCTCCTGGTATAACAATTTCTAGTTCGTTATTTGAAGAATTGATTAACAAAAATATTAATTATGGTTACATAATTAAAGAAAGTAAGTTCGAAGAGGCTGTGAAAATTGAAAAAGATTTAAAAAAAGGATATAAAGACGATATTATTAGAGTATCAAATTACGAATGCTATAGTGAAGAGACGTATAAAAAAATAGAGTCTTACGAAAATACAGTATCTTTGATTAAAGTTTTTGTGATTTTTATTATTATTATTTTTTTGATAATATTTTTTGTTTGTGTTTCAAATCTAATTTCAGATGAACTAAAAAATTTGAAATATGAAATCTTATTTGGTTTTTCTGCTTTCAGGGTATGTTTTCAACTTATTTTTGAAGAATTTTTATTAATTATTAATTCGTTTATCTTATCTATTTTATTTTCAATTATAATAACGTACTTTATAAATTTGCATACAGAATTTTCATTAAACTATTTATACATTGAAAATATTGTAAGTGTATTTTTTATGTTTATTTTATGCGCCTTTTTTACAAGTGTTCTAAAATTGAAAAATGATGACAATTACGGATATGAATAATTTTTATTTTATGTAAAAACTATATTTTTATGATAATACAAATACAAAAAAATATAATTGAATATTGATTTGTTCTGTATTAAAATTTTCTATAGAAAGGAGCATTGAGTTTATGAAAAAGGTATTTAAGACTTTTAGTTTTATATGTATGGGAATTGTTGCTATAGCTATGTCTGTTGGTCTTGTTTGTGCTGGAAATATTGATGTTACTGCTACTCTTGAAGTAAATAATAGTGTTTCTAAATCAGTAGATAGCATGAATGTTGATTTTTTATCTTCTATTGATCCATCATATTTATCATCAGTAAAACCAACTATTAATACAAAAGCACAATCTAAAGTATTACTTATTTGGAATGCTGGCATTAATACAGATACTCAAGTAATTAGTACAAATGAAGTTTACATAACATATTTTAACGCTACTAAATCTTACCCTACTAAAATAACTTGGAAAAACAAAACAAGTTCTAGTAAAATTACTGCAAGATTTAGAGCATATGATTGCTAAAATAATCTAAATTAGGAAACAATAATGAAATACCACATTATTGTTTTTATTATTAAAAAAGACAATATTAGGTCATAAACACCTAGAATTGTCTTTTTCTTTTTGAATATCTTTATCAAAATTATTGAGATTGTTTTGTATAGACTCTGATCTTTTTTTTATCTCTTTACAAAAATTATCATATTTACGGAATTTTTTAATAGTAGGTTGTATAGAATTTATTTCAGCAAGTATTTCAGTTTGTTTTTCTTCAGTTTTTGCTCTATGATATCGTTTCCAAAGGTTTTCTCTTTTACCCATAAGATTTTGATATTCTCCATAGTTGTTTTTAGCAAAGTTATTTAAATCTTCAATAGTTTCAATCTTATTATCTACCATAAATTCTGTTTGCTTTGAAAACGAATCTAACTTTTTAATTTCTTGTCTTATGGAGTAAGGAAGGTATTGTTTTGGATGTTCCTTCGGAAAGATTTTTAATAAATAGCAGTAGTATAAATATAATCCATAAATCCCTTTATGATGACTCTTAGTTTTTGATAAATATTCTTGAAAGATAGATTTTTGTGGTAAAGGTTTAAAAACAATTTGTCTTGAATAATATAATCTTTCATTAATGCTATCTTTTGAATAATCATTACCAAATGCTTTTTCAATTCTAACTTTATCATAGCCGTTTCTATAAATAGTTATCACACCATTGCGAGAATAACATTGATAGCCTAATGATTTCATTCTGTCCATAACTTGTTTTAGTGTAACTGAATAACTAATAACGCTATCCAAATCCTCTTTAAGAACTTTATAATAATCGTTATCTATTACTTTATGTTTATAGGTATTCTTATAACTAATATCTTCATCTAAGACACTTAATCCATATTCTTCGCATAGCGAATCAGATATCTGTCTTAACTTGGCTAGGTTAGTACGATTGTTGTTATATTTCTTTCCTGTCATATATGAAACAGAGTTTATTATGAAGTGATTGTGTATGTGATTTGTATTTTGATGAGTAGCAACAACCACTTCATAATCTCCAAACATTTCCTCTGCAAACTTAACTCCAATTTCATGTGCAACATCAGCACTAATTTCTCCTTCTTTAAATGATTGATAAGCATGAAATGCAAGAATGCCATCTGCTTTTAAATATCTTTCTTTCGTAAATTTCATATCTTCATATGGATCAATTTCTGAACAATTTAAACAACTTATATAATGTGTCTTTTCATTCTTAAAATTATAATCTTTATTGGATGATAATTCTAAATAATTATAACTATCTTCACCATAATCTTCGTTTAAAGTTTTCTCTGGATTGATGATATAATTTATAGATTGTTTTAAATTATTTTTAATACTCCAAATTGATGTTGTCGCCATAACTAAGGTTTAGCCTTTATAAAGAGTGGATTTATATGGCGGGAGTATAAATCCGTTGCTTGCTTATAGACAACATTAAACATAAATTAACTCACTCATAATAATTTCTTCAGCACTATTTCTATAATTATTCATCAATTTTATCCATTCAATGCCATTAGTTTCTTTACATTTTTCAGATAGTTTTTCATCATTTTTAATATAATTATCCATTAATGTTTTAAATCTATCTTCACATTCATTACTGACTGAAACAAGATGATTTGTTAATTTATCTTGCATAAGAAGGCTCGTATAAAGAACTTTTTTATGCTCTTTTAAATAGTTTAATCGTAAGTACCCATACTTGTTAATTTCTCCATAATTTTGATTTTTAATAGTTAAATTTGGTAATAAATAATCTCCAACTTTTGTATAATTTAATTTCATTTCTTTCTCTCCATTTCTTTTTTAAGAAGTCACATAACTGTGCTTTTCTTCTATAATTTTTGTTTTAGGTTTAGTAGGATTGTAAGTTACAATACCATATTTTGTATCAACATCATCTTTAGTAATTGGTAATTTTGTTGTACTTTCAGTCGGTGATATAGGTAATATTCTAATTATTTTTTCATTTTCTTTAGGTGTAAATTCTCCAATAATATTGCCAGTTTCTTCATCAATTTTTTCATAAATTTGATAGAAATTAGTTTCGTAATATTCATTTAATCTATCTAAATATTCTTGTACTTGTTTATTAGATATATTACCAGTACCTAAAATAATATCTTCTTTACTATTAATTTCACAAGGCACTAATACATCTAAAACTCCTTTATCAACTAGCTTTATTAACATATCCATAAAACTTTTTCTAAAATTAATCCTTTCAATATGAAGTTCGTTTTGGTTATCTTTTGTTATGATAATTGATTCCACTAATTTAGAAATAAATTCTTGTTTTTCTTCTTTTGATTTACTTTCCCAAGTAGTTTTTACAACACTGTTTAAAGTATCAAGTCTTATCATAGTTTCTCTTTCAATATCACGATCTGCCATTAGTTGTTGTGGACTAAATGTTATACTATCTAAATCAAGTATTTCATTTTTCTTTTGTTCTAGTATTTCTAATTTATCTTCAATTAGTTTATAATCTTCTGAAAAATCTTCCATTTCTACAATACCACTCATATAAGCCTTTTTAATACGTTCTTTCTGCTTTTCTAGTTGTTTTATCTCTTTATCTATATCATCAGTTTTTGTAGGCTTATGGTCTGCTAGAATAGGCAAGAAATACTTTTTGACTGCCATATCATACTCAACCATATCATAAATAAAGTTTGATAATAATTCTTCAATTTTATCTTCACGATAATTAATGTGACATTTCTCACAGTTATAATACATATACTTTCTTTTCTTACCACCAGAACCTTTGCATTTCATAATTCTATGGCAACTAGGGCACTCTAATTTTTGAAAGAACAAATAAACTCTATCTCTAGTATAAGTTCTCTGATTCTTTTCTTTTTGGTGTTGGCATTCTTCCCATACTGCTCTTGAAATAATAGGTTGTACAACATTCATATAGGTTACTGGCTCAATTTGTTTGTTTTTTGAAATCCTTTTATATTGCTCATAATCACCAATATAAATTTTGTTATCAATAATCTTTTGAATAGTGGTATCTTTCCATTTCTTTGGTTTTAAAAGTTCTTCTTCATTAAAAATGTTAGATATTTGTTGGAAACTTTTTCCTTCCAAATACATTTTAAATATTCTTTCAATTACTGGTTTTGTAGTTTCATCAATAATAGTCTTTTTATTACCATCTTTTTTATAGCCAAGTGGTAAAACTCCTGGTAAATGCCCTGACTTAATAGCACCATTTAAGCCAAATTTTGTTCTTTCTGATACGATTTCAATTTCTAATTGTGATAATACTGTAAGCATTCTAACAAAGAATCTTCCATTAGCAGTAGAGGTATTAACATCATCTCTATCACATACTAGAAAACAATTATATTGCTCAAGTACAGAAATCAGTTCTTCTAAATCTCTAACACTTCTTGTAACTCTATCTAACTTATAAGCCACAATATAGTTGATTTTACCTTTCTTCATATCAGATAACATTTCTTGAAATGCAGGTCTATGTTCCATATCTTTTGCACTTATTCCTGCATCCTCATAGATTTTAAAAACTTCATACCCCTTAAATGCACAAAGCTGCAAAAGTTTTTCTTTTTGTTCTCCTAAAGAAAATCCTTCTCGTGCCTGATCCTCTGTGCTAACTCGAATATAAACTGCTGCGATACTCCTTTCATTATCCATAATTATCATTCTCCTTTCTTTTCTTGGAATAGTGAAAGGCACCAAAAAAGGTGTCACATAACAAGGACACCTAGAATATATTGATTTTTACACGACAAAATAAATCAATATAGTGGGAGTATATAAACTCTCCAATTAATGCCTTGCTATGTACTCTGATAATTCAGACAATGGGATTTTCTTTTTTAGATTCCCTATGTAAAAATGTTTCTGTTCATTGAAGAATAAGTATAACTTATTATCAATAATCACTTTGTGTGGTTCCACATATGCTAAGTTTGTGTGTTCCACAATTCGTAAGTAACCCTCTATGATTTCATAGGAGAGGTTATTAAATTTGCAAGACCATTTAATTTTGTCTTTGAGTTCATCACTCATATTGATTTTCTTTTTTACGATACTAATCATAACACATCACACCTTCCTTGACTAGACTAATTTAGTCGACAAAAAAATCAATCATATTTCAGATTGATTTAATCATTAACGTCACTTGGTGCGACGATTTTACCTTTTGGAGCGGGTGATGGGAATCGAACCCACGTTATCAGCTTGGAAGGCTGAAGCTCTACCATTAAACTACACCCGCGAAAATCAGTAGACAATTAATATTATACTCAAAATTCTTTAAAATGCAAGTGTTTTTGTCTACTTTTTTAAAAACTTTTTACTTTTCTATATACTTTCTTACTTCTTCTGCATCATCTAAGTGAACTTTTTCACGACCAAGTATTTGATAATCTTCATGTCCTTTACCAAGAATTAATACACAATCGTTTTTCTTCATTAAATCCAAAGCTTTTACAATTGCTTTTCTTCTATCTAATTCTACTTCATAGTTTGTCTTAGTTACTCCACTTAAAATATCATTCATAATCCTTTGTGGCTCTTCTGTACGAGGGTTATCACTAGTAAATACAACATAGTCGCTTTTTTCTGAGGCAATATTACCCATAATTGGACGTTTTTTAGGGTCTCTGTCTCCTCCACATCCAACGATTGTAATTATTCTTCCCTTTTTACGCTCATTAAAAGCCTCTATTATTTTCTCTACAGCGTCTGGTGTATGCGCATAATCTACTACGGCAATTCCTTCCTTAACTGGAATAATTTCACATCTTCCTTTTGGGGGATAAATTTCTTCTGTTATCCTTACTACATCTTCAATACTATATCCTAAATTATTCACAATCGCTAACATAGTCATATAATTGTAAACATTAAATTTTGATTTTAAATTTGTCTTAACTTCATATTCTCTATTCTCATTACAGAACTTTATTTCTGTCCCTGTTAAAATATCTTTATACTCTATTATATGATAATCTGATTCTTGGAAACCATATGTTTGTATATTTTTATTATTTTTTATCCATTCTTGTGCAGAAGCATCATCTTTATTTATTAACATTGGGCCATCTAATTGTTTAAGTAGGAGCATTTTTGCTTCTAAATAGGCTTCCATTGTTTTATGATAATCCAAGTGATCTTGTGTAAGATTTGTAAATGCTGCTACTTTAAAACGAAGCCCTTCTACTCTTCTTTGGTCTAAAGCGTGAGAAGAAACTTCCATCATGACATTTTTACAACCTTTTTCTTTTGCTAATAAAATAAGTTCATATAAATCCAGAATATTAGGCGTAGTATTTGGAAGCTCAATATATTCTTCATCTGGAAGATAAAAGCCAATAGTCCCTATATAAGCGGTTTTCTCTCCTAACTTGTTTAATAATTGATAAGTTAGATAAGCCGTTGTTGTTTTTCCGTTTGTTCCTGTTACTGCTAATATATTTAAATCCTTAATTTTTTCTTTATATGTATTACTTATATACTCTATTAACCATTTATTTGTATCTTCTACAATTAATTTTTCTACTTCACAATCTACATCATGTGCTATTACGACTTTTGTCGCACCATTCTTAATCGCTTCTTTTATATAATTATGCCCATCTACAGCGGTGCCTGTAAGAGCTACAAAAGTATCTCCAGGAACAACTTTTCTTGAATCAATTTTTATGTTAATCATATTTACACCTCTCTTTATATTTTACTATTTTTCTTTTTTATTTAGAAGTTATATTAATCCACAAATAATTTTCTATAAAGTGAAATCCACACTACTTACTTTTTCTATTTAACTCTTCTGCTATCTTCGTTTCTTGAGTATATAGATAATCAAAGTAATCAAATTTTCGGAACAAATCTATTAATTCTTTTTCTCTTTGTAAACTTTCATAATCAAGTCCATTTCTTCCGAAACGTAGTATTTGTTCTTCTGGGTAATTGTTACAACTTGTAATACGATATTCTTTACCATTATACATAATATGTATATCATTCCGATTTGTTGAAAGAATCATTAAAGCACTTTGTTCTTCTAATAAATGAAAGTTATCTAATGTTGCTAGAATAAATAAAGTCCATAAAACGGAAGATTCTTCTTTTAAGCCATATAATCTTTCTTTTGGGGTATTTGGTATTTTAAATAGAGGATCTTTAAACATTGTGTTATCCACATAGATTTCTAGTTGTTCTAATTGTTTTTTATATTTATTGGCAAGTTCAAATAATTTATATCTTTCTTCCTCTTTTCTGTCTAACTCTTCTTTTTGTGGTTTTAAAGATGAAGTAATACTTACAAAATAATCATTTACTTCTTTTCCTGTTGTATCCTTGGATAATGGATAACGCATAACAATAATTCTGTCTTTATGATGAGGAGTATACAAAGACTCTTTATAATTCTCTTTAAAGTCTAAAGAGGAATCTTTTAAAGCATCGTCATATTTTATTGAATAAAGAAATCTATCCTCTTGTTGACTACGATAGTTTGCTAATACAGATTTATTCTCTTCAGACAAAGAATCATAGTCTATCATTATCCAAGCATAGTGTTCCCCATAACTATACTTAAATTTCATATTTTGCCCTTCCTCTTTATCTTCTGCATATTTATCTAGCCCTATTATGTTAAATTTATTACAACTGCTCATTATTGTTCTTATATTTTTACGAAATAAATCCTTACACGCATTTAGTAAAGGAAGTTCTACAACATCTTTTAAGTCTTCTTCACTATAAATGGGAACGTATTTTGCCCATATGGGTTCTATATCTGTTACTTTTAGCATATGTATCACCTTTGTTCATCTTATCATTTTCTTTATTTGTAGTCAAAATTATATATAAATTTCAAAAGATACTTGCATTTTCTTCTTAAATATACTATTCTTTTAACAAGGGTGTAGAGATATGCAAAAAGAGCAGTTGAAAAAAAATATATCTATTTCTTTGGTTAGCAATGCTATTCATAAGGGAGAAATTTTTTCTATTTTTTCTAGTATCTCATCTATATTTTTCTAAAAAAGGATACCCACTTATGAACTGAACCCCAAAAGTTGGACAGTTTATAAATAGTTTCTAATTAGAGGATTG
>CAOJRT010000036.1 GCA_948442255.1 uncultured Caryophanales bacterium
ATAGTATGAATAAGTTGACATTATAAAAATTTTCATTAATTATATAACTTAATGAAATTTAATGATTGTTCTAGTAAAGCTATTTCATTATCTTTTAGAACTATTATTATTTTGCATCATTTATTGTTTATTATGCTATTATTCGGGGATTGCTTTTGCAACTAATTTTACTTTCCGTATGTAATTATTTACATATAGAAAAAACACATACTATTTATTATTATTATTATTAACTTGTTAAGTAATCCCCATTACTTTTGGATTAGATTCTATATAGAATTTAATTTAGGGTTATGCTAGAAAGAGTCTATATATGTTTTTGTTTTAATTTTTTTCGCTTCTCTCGCGAATCAGGTTAAGGTATGAAGATTTTTTCTTTATCATAATTTTTTATTAGATTGTAATTTAAAAATGTGTGAATTAGAAGATAATCAAATGTTATATAAAGTAGCATAATTCTATGGATATATTCCTAAATAAATAGTAAATATTAAATTGCGTTAAATCAATTTAGTTATTTGCTATTTTGTTTTGGGAAAATTTTAGATGAGAAAGAAAAAATACCAATATTTCCAATACATAATAGTAAGAATATTTTATATTATTTCTTAACTATGTTGTACAAGAAAGGGATTGGTATTTTTTCTTTTGTGTATCTATAATATAATGTATTTTAGTTTTTTTCAATTTATTCTTTGTTTTGGTTATTTATCATTTTTAAAAGCATAATTTGTTCTTGTGATAATGTGCAATCTCTAAACAATCCCGATTGTGGAGCAGTATCTAAATCATTCATAAATGGTTTTTCTAAATATTTTATGAGACATTCTTGAGATGATTTGATTTGCTCCCCAGGTATTTTGCTTAAGTTAATTTTTGCCTCTAAACACTCTATTAAGTGATAATATGCATTCATTTTTTTTTCGTTTGAGTAGGGCATTGGTATGGAGTATCCTATGGTTATTTCTTCATATTTTACCCATGAATACTGAGAGTTTAATTTTTTAAAAAAATCATTTTTCTCTAAATAGGGTATGGCTTGCTTATAAGGAAGCATAAGTTCATATGCTATTTTTTTTGTTAAGCTGTCTTCACATTATGAGAAAGGGATAGTTAATAATCCGTTAGAAAAGGAAAGATTATGATTGTCACTTGCAAATCCACTAATAAGTATATATTGTGCTAGGCATTCTAGTTTTGGCCAAAAATCAAGATAGGGGTGGTGAATAGCATCTTTATTTAGAAAAATTTTTGTGTTATTTATTTGGCCATTTTTACATGTATAATGTAAAGAACTTATGTATTTGAGATTTTCATTTATTAATTCAATGTTGATTCCTAACTTTTCTAGAATAACGTCTACATTTATTGGTAGTTCAATATTGTTTCCAAATACTTCCTTTAAAAAGGCTTGTATATAGTCTGCTATATAATCAAGTGCTGCATAGTAAGAGACTTCTTTTAAAATATTTCTATTAAAGGGTTTTAATTCTAACATATTATATTTTCCTTTTTTCTATATTTTTACCTTGATAAGTGTTTCTTCTTGCCATTTCTTTGTCAATGTCATTTAGAAGGATTGTCTTTTTTAGTAACCAGGTAGGAGCGATTAAATCTTCTTTTTTGGGGTCGCCTGTTATGCGATGTATCACTATTTTAGGGTCTAGTTCCTCTAATTCTGCGATTACTATATCGATATATTCTTCTTTTGTTAAGATAGGGAACTTTTCTTTCTTGTAGAGATTAAAAAGTTCCGTATCTTTTAAGATATGAAGCATATGAATTTTAATACCATCGATATGTAAATGGTTTAAATAACGGATAGTATTTACCATATCTTCTTTTGTTTCTCCTGGTAGTCCGTTTATGATATGAACAACGACTTTTATATTTAAACTTTGCAATCTTTTTACCGCTCTTTCAAAATTTTTTAATGTATGTCCTCTATTGATAAGTTTTAGTGTTTTTTCATGCATAGATTGTAAACCAAGTTCTATTGTTAAGTCTGTTTCTTTATTTAATTCTTCTAAGTAAGCATAGCATTCGTCTTGGATAGCGTCACTTCTAGTTGCGATGTTTAAGCCGACTACGTTAGGAAGTGCTATTATTTTTTCGTATTTTTCTTTTAAAACATTGACTGGAGCATAAGTGTTTGTATTGGCTTGGAAATAACCAATATAATTACTATTCGGCCATTTTTTTTCCATTACTTTTTTTATTTCTTCAAATTGTGTGATTAAATCTTTTTCTTTTTCACCAGCAAAATCTCCTGAACCAAGTTTAGAACAAAAAATGCAACCAATGTTGTTTTTCTTGTTAGGGCAAGAAAAGTTACCGTTTAAAGAAATTTTACAGGTTTTTTTTCCGTATTTTTTTTTATAATAATAGTTTAATGTGTGATATCTTTTATTATCGAGTGTGTATTGAAACATAAAAATCACCAAGATTTATTATATAAAATAAAAGCTATAAATACAAATGAAAGTGTGTTATACTTATAAAGAATAGAGGGTGTGTTTTTATGAGAAAAAAAAGACGAATTATTCTTGCTGTTTTACTTGGATTTCTTTTACTTTTATTTAGTCTTTTTCTTCTTTTAAGAGGCGTTCTTTTTAAAAAAGATAAAGATATGTCTGCGATGATAAAAATACCTTATGGTCCTGTAGAAGTATTTACGCTCCCTTATGAGAGACTTGTTTCCTATGTAGATGGGTATTTTCTAGTGAATCAAGGAAATCAAAGTATTTTACTAGATGAAGAGAATAGAAAAGAATTGCAAACATTTCCTCTTTTGGCTCGTTATTTAGAAGTTTTTTATGATACTTATTTTGTGTTAAGAGATGCAACTACTGGGTATTTATATAATACGGAAGGTGAAGAAATTCTTAAATCATCTAATCCAATTAAAGTTATACAAGATATGGCTACTAAAGAATTTTATTTTTATAATCAAGAGACTTTATATAATACTTCTTTAGAAGAAGTTTATAAAACAAAAGATATTGAAGTCAATCTTATTAATCGTGAGTTGTATACAAATCATAAAATATATTCTTTAGATGCTCATAAACAGATAGGAGCTTATAAGGATTCTTTTATGAGTGGAAATGTTTTTGTTGTAGAGTTGGATCAAGGAATTAAAGTTTATTTTCCTAGCGAAAATAAATGGGAAAATTTTACAAAATATGAAATACAATTTGGGAGAATCTTTTTTTCCCGTGATGATGAAGTTGTTTCGGTTTCTAATGAAGGTGTTATTTATAGAGATGAAGAAGCTACTTATATAGAAGTTGAATCTGGTTATTTTATTGATACATCTACTTGTGAAGTGGGGGGCATTTTAAAGAATGTAAAGGAGGAAGCTTTATATAAAGGGTGTGCACTTTATTTTGATACTACATATTTGGATAAAGGCTTATATTCGGCAGGAAATAATGAAGAAATAGCTGTATATTTTTTAGATGGGCGCGTTTTAAGAAATGCAGCTATAGAAGGGGATTATCTCCTTACTTATGATGAAAAAAATGAAGAAAATATTGTTTATAATATGGATCTAGAAATTGTAAATGTGCCATTGTGTGCTGGCTATTATTCGTTAAAAAATTTAGATTCTCAGCACTATGTTTGTTCTACTGATTTAAGAGATATCATCTTAGATAATACATTACAACAAGCTCTTTATTATTATGACCATATTGAAATATTGGATTATGGGGTTGCTATTGTTGAAAAGGAAGGTCAGTTTGGATTTTTTGCTAATGAAGAACTTTTTATGGATTTACAACCATATTATAAGGGAGAATTTTTTACTAATATAGATAATTCTACTTCATATATGGTATTTTCCCAACTATTTCAATCTGTTGTAATAAAAAATACAACCACGGAAAGTCTTTTAAAGAAAGAAGATCTTGTTTATAAAGAAGAGATTTTGAATTATGTTAAGTCGACTGATGAAATGATACAAAAATATGATTTGGAATCTATTAGAGAAAGTATTTCTAAGCATGAAGATTTTTTTAAAAAGTTTGCTTATATTGTTGATACAAATGAGAAATTGGGGGAGCATAAAAAACAGGTTATGGATAGTTTTTTAGTTTTGAGTGACTTTTATTCTTTTTTAAATGAAGAACAATTTTTATATCAACTTAAACAACTTTCTATGGTGAAAGTGGATGATTTAAATGTATCAGGTGTTGCTGGTATATATCAAGATTCTCATAAAGCGATTACTTTTATAGATGATAGTCCACGTGTTTTGTATCATGAAATTATGCATTTTATTGATTATAATTTAGAACTTGATAAAAACGCTTCTTTTTCTTATTATTTATGTGCTAATCGAAAGTTACTTGATTATCAACTTTATCAAGCTTTAGGAAAAGAAGAGCAAAATAGTTGTCAAATTTATTATGGGGTTTCTAATGTTAACTTTTTAACAGAAGCAGGAGCTGAAGTATTTATGGCTATGTATTTTCATCATAATGCAACTGTTGTATATTATAATCCAGTTGTTGTTTATGAAACTCTTGCTTATTTAATGGGAGTAGAAAAGATGCAAAATATCTATTTGGCTAAAGATTCTACTCGAGCTCTTTATCAAGAGTTATTGCTTCAAAAGGAAATGGATTATGAAGATTTTGCTAAGGCAATTCAAAATTTTAACGCAATTGTAGATTCGTATTCAGAAGAAAAAATTGTTTCTGTAGCTGATTCTTTGGTATCTATTTATCCTTTATATAAAGAAGGGAATTGGTATGAAGATAAGGAATTTCTTCTTTTGATTTCGATGTTGGTTCGATTTCCATCTAATGATTTAAGTAGTCCTAATGCAACTTTCTACAAAAACTATGCTATTTCTATTTCTGCTTTTAATAGAGAATTAATCAAGCAGAAGGACGAGCTTGGGAAGTATAATATAAGAAATGAATCTAGTCGTTTAATGGTTACGCAGGAAGGTTTACTATATGTAGTGGATGTATGGGATGCGAATGAAGAAGGAAGTTTAGTATTTTCTCTTGATTCAGAAACGGGTAAGATAATTGATTATCAATATTATGCTTGTTAAGAGTGTGATATATTAATGATAAGAATAAAGTAAGGAATGTGATACTATGGCAGATTTAGGAAGTCATTTTCGTGTGGATTATGCAAATGGTGTAAGCAAGCCACAATGTGTTTTTAGAGGGCAATTCTATCGGGTTACGATTTTGTCTGATTTGTTAGTACGTTTGGAGTATAGTGAAGAAGGTTATTTTGAAGACCGACCAACTTTATTTGCTAGCAATAGAAATTTTCCTATTCCTCAAATGAAAGTTGACCAAAATGAAAAGATTTTAGATATTACAACCAAGTATTTTAATTTGCGCTATGTAAAAGAAAAACCTTTTACAGCGAATAAATTTGGTTTAGATAATGGTGTTCTTAAAATAAAGTTGGTAGATTCTTCTAACGAATGGTATTATGGACATGCAGAAGCCCGTAATTACGGAGGAATTATAGCTAATTTTGATCGAACGATTGATGCTAGTGATTTAAATACAGGAAACCCACTACAACAAGTGAAGGGGAAAGTGGGAGAGTTATTTCAAAAAACAAAAGGGCTTTATTCGGCAGATGGGTTTGTTTCTATAGATGATTCTAATACTAATTTTATAAGCGAAGATGGTTCTATTGTATTTAATGATAAAAATCGAGTTGATTTGTATGTCTTTTTATATAATCGAGATTTTGGAAATTGTTTATATAGTTATTTTCTTCTTACGGGAATGCCTCCTATGATACCACGTTATGCTTTGGGTATTTGGTGGAATAAAAATGATGTATATACTTTGACTGATGTTCAACGTGTAGTAGAAGATTTTTCTCACTACCAAATTCCTTTGAGTATTTTGTTACTTGGAGATAATTGGCATATGAAAGATAAAAATCATTTGGAACGATTTAATTCGGGGTTTACTTTTAATCGAGATTTATTTCCAAAACCATCAGAACTTGTTGAGTATGTACATAAAAAAGGACTTCGGCTAGGACTTAGTTTAGATCCAAGTGAAGGTATTCACCCTCATGAACCTATGTTTGAAGAAATGGCTAAAATAATTGGGATTAATGATAAGCAAACGATTCCTTTTAATGTGTTTGATAAGAACTTGATGATTGGGTATTTTGCATTTCTTATTCATCCTTTGTATGAAATAGGTGTTGATTTCTTTTGGATTAATTATCGTCATTTACAAGATAAAATGAGTCAGTCGATTCTTACTTATTACCAATTTACGGATTATAAAATTCGTCCGAATGTTAGACCTCTATTACTTGCACGACCTTCTTCTTTTGCACCACACAAATATTCTGTACATTATAGTGGAGAAACGCAAGTAAGTTGGAATGTTTTAAAAAATTTACCCTATTTTAATAGTACCACTTCTAATTTAGGACTTTCTTGGTGGAGTCATGATATTGGAGGGTATAAAGATGGTATAGAAGATGAAGAACTTTATGTACGTTATGTACAACTTGGTACTTATAGTCCTATTTTTCGTTTTAGTGCTAAGTATGGAAAGTATTATAAAAGGGAACCTTGGAAGTGGGATATTAAAACGCAAAGTATTGTAAAAGAATATTGTCAAATGCGACATCGTTTGATTCCCTATTTATATAGTGAAGGATATAAATATCATAAGATAGGGCTTCCATTGATACAACCGCTTTACTATTTATATCCTTCTATATATGATGAAGTTGATTTTCGAAATGAATATTTCTTTGGAACTGAGTTATTTGTTTCTCCTATTACCAAACAAAAAGATACCGTTATGAATCGTACTGTGGAAAATATCTTTTTACCTGAAGGTACTTGGTATGATTTTAAAACTGGAAAAAAATTTTTAGGGGATAAACGTTATATAGTTTTTTATAAAGATGAAGATTATCCCGTATTTGCAAAGAGTGGAACGATTGTTCCTTTAGCTGTAATAGATTCTAATAACTTAAGTAATATAGATGCTCCTCTTACTATGGAGATTCATGTGTTTCCTGGAAAGAGTAATATATATGATTTATATGAAGATGATGGAGTGAGTAATGATTATTTAGAAGGAAAATATTTAATGACTAGAATTGATTATAATTACTTAGAAAATAATTATACTTTGATTATAAGACCAATAGAAGGGGTATTGGGAATTGTTCCAGAAAGACGTAATTATCGTATACGATTTAGAAATACTAGAAGAGCAGATGATGTTATTATTTATTTAGATAATGAACGTATAGATAATTATTCTTATGTTGAAGATAATGACTTTATTGTGGAAGTAAATGGTGTTTTGACGAGTAAACAACTTACGATAAATTGTAAAGGAAAAGATATTGAAATTGATGCAGTTCGTATTATTAATGAAGATATTGATTCCATTATTTCTGATTTACAAGTCAAAACTACTTTGAAAGAAGAGATTAGTAAAATTATCTTTTCTGAGTTATCTATAGAGAGAAAACGCATTGAAATTAAGAAATTACAGAGAAAGGGACTTGATTCGTTATTTTCTAAAATGTTTACCAAGTTGTTAGAATATGTTTCACAAATATGATTTCGTGTTATAATATTTTATACAAAAAGGAGAATCTTTATGGTTGATTTAGATTATGCAGTAAAACAATTTTGGAGATACAGAAATAAATATCCTGCTAGACCAGAGTTTGATTTAAAGGCAGAGCATATGATACGTGTGATGAATAATTCTATTTCTATTGCAACTTCACTTGGTTTAACAGAAGAAGAGATTGCACTTGCTGGTATTATAGGTTTGTTGCATGATATAGGAAGATTTGAACAGCAAAAACTGTTTCATACCTTTGTAGATAAAGATAGTTTGGACCACGCTCTTTTGAGTGCACAGTTATTATTTGATGGCAAATTGCTTCATCTCTTTTTGAAAGATACCGCATATTATATTATTATAAGAGATGCTATTCTTAATCATAATCGATATGTTATAAAAGATGGTTTGGATAAACAAACTTTATTACAAGCGAAAATTCTAAGAGATGCCGATAAATTAGATATTTATCCACAAGTTCTGGCAAGTGATGCTCGTATGGTGTTTGATGGTCCTGAACCTACTAAAGAAGATGTTGTAGAAGATGCAGTTTTAACTAGTTTTCAAAGAGAGGAATGTGTGAGAACAGGAGATATGCGAACGAAGTTAGATGACTTTGTACGTAAGTGTGCTTTAGTATATGGATTTTATTATCCTGAAATTTCTTTAAAAACAATTTATTATAAAGAATATTTATATTATTTAAGAGTCCAATTTATGGAAGCGTTTCCTGTTTCTAATTCACTTGCTATGGAGCAACTTTTAGCTGTAGAATTTGCAGCTGATGCTTATATTTATAAAAAACTAAATAGAAAATAAAAATTAATTTGCATTTTTAAATTTTGTCCTTTATAATATGTAATAGGTGATGAAAAAAGAGTAGTACTATGAAAACTTTTTTAGAGAATTAGTGGTTGGTGCAAACTAATAAGAGGAACATAGGAACTTGCTTTTGGAGCTATATGGGTTATTCCTTTATCAATAATGAAGCTAGAAATTGTTCTAGGAATTAAGGTGGTACCACGACAAATTCGTCCTTATGATGAATTTGTCTTTTTTATTTAAAGGAGATGGTAATATTGTTTGAAATACTCTTTTTTATGATTCTTTTTATTGTTATTTATTTTGTGTATAACTTTATATTTGAGAGTATGCTGAAAAAAGAAAAATATACGAAGATATCAGAACTCGGTTTACTGGTACGAAAGTTTTCTTTAGATAAAAAGAAGATGAATTATAAGCAATGTTTAAATGGAGTTGCTCTTATTAATTCCTTTATTATTAGTTTTACAATTGTATTAATAGATGCATTAAAAATTAGTATTTTATTTAAACTGGGAATTGCTTTTATTATTATGGTTATTTTGATATTAACTTTATATTATTTATATGGAATATATTTGAAAAAGAAATGGGGAAAGAAAGATGGAATATAATTTTAAAAAAATAGAAAAAAAATGGCAAAATTTTTGGGATGAAAATCATACCTTTGAAGCAAAAACGGGAGATAAAAGTAAAGAACCATATTATGTATTGGTAGAGTTCCCTTATCCAAGTGGGTCTGGGTTACATGTTGGGCATGTAAGGAGTTATACAGCACAAGATGCGATTGCTAGAATGAAGCGTATGCAGGGGTTTAATGTCTTATATCCTATGGGATGGGATGCTTTTGGAGCTCCTGCTGAACAATATGCGATAAAGAATCATATTCATCCCAAAGAAGCGGTAAAAGAAAATATTAAGACATTTAAAGGCCAAATGAAGAATTTGGGATTTTCCTTTGATTGGAGTAGAGAATTTTCTACTACAGATCCAGAATATTATAAATGGACGCAGTGGCAATTTTTACAATTTTATAAGCATGGTATGGCTTATAAAGATACGATTCCAGTCAATTGGTGCCCAACTTGTAAATCTGTTCTTTCTAATGAAGATGCAGCAGGTGGCGTTTGTGAGAGATGTGGTAGTTCTGTTCTTCAAAAAGAAAAAGCACAATGGATGCTTCGTATGAGTGATTATTCTGAAGACTTACTTAAAGGTCTTGATGATACTAATTTTGCAGAAAAAGTAAAACTAGGACAAATCAATTGGATTGGGAAATCTACAGGAGTAGAAGTCGATATCTCTTTAGTAGGTGGAGGAAAGTTCTCTATATTTACTACATGTATTGAAACTATTTATGGAATTACTTTCTTTGTTGTTGCACCTGATGGCAAGTTA
The DNA here is from genome assembly GCA_948442255.1 of uncultured Caryophanales bacterium. Lineage (GTDB taxonomy): Bacteria > Bacillota_I > Bacilli_A > RF39 > UBA660 > Coprovivens. Next base: position 9,822 of record CAOJRT010000036.1, read on the forward strand.
ATTAAAGAATGGATGCCAAGAGTAGAAAACAAAGAAGAAGTACAAACTTATATTGAAGCGACTGCCAAGAAGTCTAATATGGATCGTACAGAACTTAATAAAGATAAGTCTGGAGTAGAAGTAAAGGGAATTAAGGCAATTAATCCTGTTAATGGAAGCGAAGTACCGATTTATTTAGGAGATTTTGTTTTAGGTGATTATGGAACAGGAGCAGTTATGGCTGTTCCTAGCCATGACCAAAGAGACTTTGAATATGCAACTAAACATCATTTAGAAATCATTGAAGTTATTAGTGGTGGAGATGTTTCTAAGCAAGCTTATGAAAAAAAAGACTATTTGCATAATCCAGAAAGTCGATTAGTAGCCTCTGCTGAATTTAGTGGAATGTCAGTTATGGAAGCTAAAAAAGCAATTACAAAAGAATTAGTTAATCGAGGAATTGCTCGTGAAGTCAATAATTATAAAATGCGTGATTGGATTTTCTCAAGACAAAGATTCTGGGGAGAACCAATTCCAATGATTCATTGTGAAAAGTGTGGATGGCAACCAATGAAGGAAGAAGATCTGCCTTTACTACTTCCAGATGTTGCTGAATATGAACCAACAGAAAATGGGGAAAGTCCACTTGCTAATATAACAGAATGGGTAAATACGACTTGTCCAAGTTGTGGAGGGGCAGCTAAACGTGAGACAGACACAATGCCTAACTGGGCAGGATCTAGTTGGTATTTCTTGCGTTTTATGGATGCACATAATAAAGAAGAATTTGCTTCTATGGAAGCGATGAAGTATTGGAATCGAGTAGATTGGTATAATGGAGGAATGGAGCATACAGCAAGACATTTATTATATGCAAGATTTTGGGTACAATTTTTATATAAAATAGGATTAGTTCCTAATAAAGAGATGATTTGGACAAGAGTAAGTCATGGTATGGTTTTGGGGTCTAATAATGAAAAAATGAGTAAATCGAAAGGAAATGTTATTAATCCAGATGATGTTATTAAGGAATATGGGGCCGATACATTAAGAGTTTATGAAATGTTTATGGGAGATTATCAACAAGATGCACCATGGAGTACAGATTCTTTAAAAGGTTGTAAACGTTTTATTGATAAGATTATTCGTTTAAAAGATAAGATTGGAACTGGTAGTGGCTATTCTAGGGAATTAGAAACTTTGATACATAAGAGTATTAAAAAAGTAGAATATGATTTGACTCATCTTGCCTTTAATACAGTTGTTTCTACTTTGATGATTTTGGCGAATGCTTATGATGATCAAAAAGAGATTACGAAAGAAGAGTATAGAGTTTTATTAATTTTGTTAAACCCTTTAGCTCCTCATGTTACAGAGGAATTAAATGAACTTATAGGATATGAACCAATTTGTAAAAGTGTGTGGCCAAAATATGAGGAATCTAAGTGTGTAGAAACAGAATTAGCAATTGGTGTGCAAGTAAATGGAAAGCTTAGGGGAACTATTCAAATTCGTGTAGATGAGGAAGAAGTTAGTGTTAAAGAAAAAGCTTTGAAACAAGAAAATGTGGCTAAATTTATTGAGGGAAAAGAGATTGTTAAGGTAATTGTTGTGCCTAAAAAGATAGTTAATATTGTGATAAAGGGGTAAAATTACCTCTTTTTTTTGCTTTTATGGTATAATACTTTTAGAAAAAGGGAGTTTTAATATGAAGTTATATATGAATGGTCTCATTATGCTGATTAAACGCTTTATATTTAAAGTGAATAGTGGGGAAGCTCTTTTATGGTTTGCAAGTTCGATGGGAGTTGTGTATATTAAATTTGCACAGATTCTTTCTATGTATAATTTTGGAGATTTATTTACAGAAGAAGAAAGACTTTCTCTTTCTAAAATATGCGATAATATTAAACCAGTTTCTTTTTCTAAAATGAAAAAAGAAATAGAAAAAGAATATGCTTGTCCTTTGGAACAAAAATTTAAAAAAGTCTTTGAAGAACCTGTAGGAAGTGCTTCTATTTCACAAGTTTATAAAGGTATTTTAAAAAATGGTGATGTTGTAGCGATTAAAGTAAAAAGAAAAGATGTAGCTAGAAAGATGAATAAGGATTTTAAAGCAATAAAAAAATTTGTTCATCGTTTTGGAAAACTATTCCAGTTAAAAAATCTTAGTGGGGCTGACTATTCTTTATTATTATTAGAGGATTGGATAAAAACAGAAACAGACTTTGCAAATGAAAAGAATAATATTCTTGCTTATCAAGAATTTGCTAATTCTGTTAATGGTAAAGTAGAAAATGCAAAAAATATCGTTGTTCCTAAAGTTTATAAGAAATTATGTACCGATTCAATTATTGTGATGGAGTTTATTTATAGTAAAACAATTAATCAAATGAAGTTAACTGATAAGAATAAAGAAAAAATTAGAACGGCTTTAAATGATTATATTAATTTGTCTTTTTATGCTTTGTTTCATTATCGAGATGTGACTTTTCATGGAGATCCTCATGGGGGAAATATTTATATAGATAAAGAAGGAAATATTGGTTTTTTAGATATGGGGCTTATATTTCATTTTAAAGATAAAGAAGCTGATTTTATAAGGAATTTATTTTTATATTCTTATTTTGCTAAGGGAGATGAGTTAACTAATCTATTATTATCTACTTGTAAATATACGTCACTTGATGAAGATTTGTTAAGAGAAGATATAAAAGAATGTTGTTTAGAATTTAAGCATATTCCAGTTACTAATTATTTTATTAATATGGTAATGGTATTTGCTAAATATGATATCAATCCTCCGACTTTACTTTTTAAGTTAGCTAAGGCATTTGTAGCTTTAAATGGTATTAATAATTTCTCTGATAATGGAATTAATACAGAGGAATTGTGTTTAAATCATATCACTGAGTATTATGTGAATCGCACGATGGGAGATTTAAAAGATATTGTTTCTACTAGTTCTAAGATTCTACCTAACTTTGTGGAAGATACTTTAAAATATGGGGTATTGAAGGGTGTTAGTGCACAAGTAGGTCAGTTATTTTTATTAAATAAGAAAGTACATGAAGCTTCTAATCATTTTGATGAAGTTCTTTCGTTGTTTGACCAGTTATAGAAAACCGATTTGGTTTTTTTTTTATGGAGGAAATTTAAAAAATTTTAGTAATAATAGTTTAAATTCTTGTTGTTTACTATTGCTTGTTTTCAATCTAGAAAAAACGAATGAAATTGTTTGGGTAAAAAGCTTTTTTAGATAGGAGACATTGGTTTTCAATATTATTTCTTCTTTTGTGTAAATAAAACGTCTATTTTGTCTTCTGTTTGTCAATTGACATGTCTTTTTAAAATGTTTATAATTGTATTAATAATAAATAGTAATAATAGTATGGAAGTGTTTTTTATGAGAAGTAGTTTTAGAAGCAATACAAAGAGAAGTATGTCCTTTTTTGTCATTATTTTATTTGTTTTATTAATGGGAGTTGGCTTTGCATATCTTTCCCAAAGTTTAAAAATTAATAATACAGCTACGATTGCCATGAATGCATGGAATGTACATTTAGAGAATGTAGTAGTTCGTGATGGGAGTGTAGCTGCAACGGCTCCAATTATAGGAAATGATAAAATAAGTGTTACAGCATCAGTTACGCTTTCAAAACCATTAGATTTTTATGAGTATTCTGTTGATGTGGTGAATGAAGGAACACTAGATGCAAAATTAGATACACTCATAAAAACAACCTTAACAGAAGAACAAAAGAAATATTTGAATTATACGATTACTTACAAAGATCACACGGAAATAAAACAAAATGATTTACTAGCTCCAGGAGAAAGAGAAACAATACGAATTGTCATTGAAATAAAAGATGTTGTAGATGCAAGTGTTCTCCCAAGCGGAGAAGTTACCATAAATCTAAGTGGTCAATTAAACTACGTGCAAGATGATGGGAAAGGTATAAAAAGAAATACCAATTCTTTATATGAACAAATAGCAAAAGAAACGCAAATTGATACAAGTATTAACTTTGGAGCTATCTCAAGTGATACGAATGGACTTGGCGTATATACTTTAGAAAGAACAGTAAACACCGCAAATCCTGTATTGTATTATCGAGGAGCAGTAGAAAACAACAATGTCATCTTTGGAGGGTTCTGTTGGAAGATAATACGTACAACAGAGACAGGCGGAATCAAAATGATTTATAATGGTACACCGACTGATGGAATGTGTAACGCAACAGGAGATGCGACTGAGATAGGAAAGAGTGCCTTTAATACAGAAAATAATGATCCAAAATATGTTGGCTATATGTATGATGATAATACAAAAGATTCTACTATCAAAGGAGTAATAGATGAATGGTTTTCTAATAATTTAGTAGATTATCTAAGTTATTTAGAAGATACTCCATTTTATAACGAAAGAGATTATGTAGAAGGAGAAGGGTACTTAATTTCTTATTCTCCAAGACAACGTATGTGGGGAAACAAAATGGGACAAGATTATTATGCTGAGACAGTTCCTAATACAACAATAAAACTAGGTGCAACTGAAAAGAACGATATCTTTACCATAAGTGGTAATATGGGGAATGGAACTTTAACCTATCCAGTCGGTCTGCTTACTTCTGATGAAGCAGTTCTAGCAGGAGCTAGAGGATGGATAAGCGATGATAACCCTGGAAAAAATGAAAGTTATTACTTATATACAGGATTATTGTATTGGACTTCTTCGCCTAATTATGTTCGAGTGGATGGTAGCACACACATGATATACATACATAATACAGGTTATATTGGAGGAACTTTTGTATCGGATATAGGAGGAGTTCGTCCAGTAGTAAGCCTTCAACCCACAACTGTCTTTATAAGTGGGAATGGCTCAAGTACTACACCTTATACAATTACAAATTAAAAAAAGGGATAACAGATTATAATACCTTTAAAGTTCACACTAAATAAAAAGAAACATAATTTATGTTAAAATTTATTTAGACAGAACTTTGGAGGTTTTTTTCATGGACAAACATAAGAAATGGACTTTAGAATAAAAAGTCAAAATTGTGAAAGAATTTAGAAATAGTGCCACTATCTCATATTTGAATAATAAATATGGAATGTCAGGAATGGGAACTATTAGTAGATAGAATAAAGAATATCGTGAGAGAAGATTAGGAATAGATAATCGAGGTAGAAAGAAACAGCAAACAGAGTTAGAGGATATTGAAATATTAAAAAAATCCTATGCTCTTCTAATGGAAATCCGCTATCAGCAACACAAATAGAAAAATATCAAATAATTGATAGATTGAAATCTGAATATTCTGTATTGAGGATATGTAAGGTTTTAAATGTAAATAGAAGAAGTTATTACAAATGGTGTAAGATTAGAAAACCAATTGCTAATAATTTTAAACAAGAAATTGCTAATATGATATCAGAAGAGCATAATAACGTTAAAGGTATTTACGGAACAATAGGATTAAAGAAAAATATAGAAAACAAACTAAAAATAGTTTTAAATCTTAAATTAATTAGAAGATATAAACATATTTTAAATTTAGAAACAGTAAAACGTACTAAGAAGGGATTATCAGTTTCAAGAGCAAAAGAAAAGAACCTTACTAATAAGGCTTCATACTTAGTTGAATGTAATTTTAAAACTAATAAGTTTGGAACTAAATTTTCAGCAGATGTTAGCTATATAAAATGTTTTGATGAAACGTTATATTTATCAGCTATAAAAGATTACTTCAATAATGAAATTGTATCATACTCAACTTCTAATAACAATAATGTCGACTTAATTATTGAAAGTTATAAAGATTTAAAAAACTATAAAAATGCATTAGTAAATATAGATCAAGGAGCTGTTTATTTTTCTTATGAATATGTAGCATAAGCACAAAATATGAAATTCACAAGAAGTATGTCTCACAGAGGTCATCGTTGGGAGAATTGTCCTATTGAAAACTGGTTCTTCCAACTCAAACATGAATGGCTTTGTCAATGTAATAAGTTAACTAGGAAACAAGCTGCTGAAGAAATTAAAAAATACGTTCATTGGTATAACAACGAATGTATTCAAAAGAAGCTTGAATACATGTCCCCTGTACAGTATCGACTTAAAAATTCAAATTAATTATTCTTTTTATTTAGTGAGTACTTAACAGGTACTCGTATCACAAAAGTTATCTTTTTTTATGGAAAATAAAAAAATTGCAAATAAAAAAAGGAAATAGCTGTTT
>CAOJRT010000037.1 GCA_948442255.1 uncultured Caryophanales bacterium
ATTTAATCAATAGAAAACCCATAGAAAAAATCTATGGGTTTGTCTACACTCTGAAGCATTATAAAGTTTTATATAATGCTGCAATGGATGAGTTTGAAGATACTTCTAATACTATTGTTTTAGATCCTTTAGATGTTGTTATTCAATCCTTAGAAAATGCTTGTTCTATTGCATGTATGCTACTTACGACAACAAGTTTGATTATTAATGAGTATTCTAATAATATAAATAAAGTAAGTGATTATTCAGAAGTCCTATGAGATGTATACTTTTCAAAATAGTTTTATTGTTTTTGGAAGATATGGGTTTAATACTTTAAATGAAATTGTATATTGGCGTAAAGAAGCTAATAAAAAAGGAAATCTAATCATTGTAGAAATAATATTGTTATTATTAGTTTTTTTCCTTTAGGTTCAATTTACTTAAAGTAAAATGTTATAAATTAATGGATAACAAAATATAATGAGCAAATCGGTGTAAGAATTGTAACTTCTTGAAGAGAGTTAAAATGACTCAAACTGGTTGATAAAAGCTATACGAAATAATGCTTCGTATAGCTTTTTACATTTTGAATGTTGCTGCAATATTTTCTAAATCATCAGGGTTAGTATTTCTAACATCTTTCATTAATCTATCTGCTAATATTTTTTCAGATATCTCCAGTAGAGCTTTTTCTTTGGTAGCGTCTATTAAATTGCACCATATAATTCCCTCTTTAGTACTTTGAAGTTTTTCAGGAACTAGCTTACTTCCTTTATTTAGATTTGTTAGACTAATTAACATATTATAAAACCCTTTTATTTGTGATGCATATCGAGTGCCATGTCTATTTTGAAAATATTCACATTTATAAATGGCGTCGGGGTCTATGTTATTGATATCCCAACAATAGCCATTTAAATTGGCTAATATTCGGCCGTTTACATCATCTAGTCGACATACGTTTCCATACTTATCTGTTGGTTTATTAAAGTCAAGGAATAGTTCACGAGCGAATATTAAAACGTCAAAACCTTTTTCACGTATATAGTAAAGGTATCCATCATCTTCATATTCATATATATCAATTTGGTCGACGCTTTTCTCTGTCAGGCTAGCTGGTAGCCAATATCCCCTTTGATTTTTATAAAATCGCATTATAAATTTTCTTTTTTCTTGCATTAGAGAGGGATGTTCTTCTCTTGCTAAAGTTTTCGCCCATTTAAGAAGACTTTCATATTGTAGTCTTTCCAGTCTTATTTGTTCTTCCATTTCTCTTTGTGTCATTTTGTCACCTTCGCTTCCTCATTTAAGGTTAATGTTCTTTCTTGATAATCTATGAAACATGTTGTAAGTTCTGGATCTATTTTTACTCCATTTTCAATCCATTGTCTTATTATTTCAACATTGGTTGTGTTTATGGCACATCTCCAGGTTATCTCTTCTAATGAAGAATCATAATTTTCCATAAATTTTTCAACGTCTTTTTGAGTTCTACAGGATTTTATAAGAATATTTTGGTTTCCCTTTTTTTGAATAGCGAAATAACCAATTACGACTCCTTGTTCATCTATAAAATCTATTGGTTCAAGAGATGTGGCTGAATTATAGAAAGGTACAGGATTATCTTTTAAGTCAATTATTTCTCCTAATTGGAAAGGTTTATAATTTTCTGGATTTAAATATGTATCAAAGGGATTCTCTTGGTAAGGATTAGGAATTGTTAACAGACTTCTTAAGTGATTTTTTGGATCTATTGATGAAGTTGGAGTTTCTTCTGACGGAATTTCTAATGCAATTTTATGTCGAATATTTTGTTCACAATTTTCAAGAGTTTTTGTAGCATTTTCCATGATTTTGTTGGTTCCTAAAGCTAATGCAACTAACAAAATAGTTATATATAGTTTTTCTTTTCCTGATTTATTTTTTTTGGTATCTAATGGTATATTAGCAATTGATGCAATTTTTTCTACTATATATTGGTTTTCATAGATGTCTAACTCTTCTTCTGTTATTGTTTCACCAATTTGTATCGCTATTTGTTGTATATTATAACGTATAGAAATTAAACCAAATTTTATTTTTCTTACGTAGTCTAGGTTCTCGTTTATAATTCTTATAATTATTTCCATCTCAGCATCAGAAAAACCTACTTCTTCGATTTCTTGTGGATGGATTATAGCAAAACGATTTAGGTATTCTTTTATCCATTTTCTTGCGTCAATACTTTTTCCGTCTGTTTTATGCTTTTCTCTTACTCTTTCTTTATTTTTTTCGTCTCCTATGAATTCCATTGTGTCGATATCTTTGTAATAATAGGCGTTAAAATCAAAAGAAGCTGGGTCTGGGATTGTGACCATTTCCTTGTAATCCTTCCCAAGAGTTTCATTTTCCATAATGGTAATAACAGTTGCAAAAAAATCAGTGATTGAGTCTACATGTAAATATTTTAAATATATTTTTTCTGCTGCTTTTGTTGTTTTTTCATATTCTAATAAGACTTGGTCATTTTCATTATCTTTAAAATGCACTTTATCCAAGTTGTGGAATTGTTCTATTTTGTCTATTTCTTCTAAAAAAGCAAAAAATTCTGTTAATTTTTTTCTTCCTAGTGCATTATTTACTAAGTAGTAATAAGATTTTTTTGGACTACTTATCATGGTCGCATCATCAAAAGTTGTGCATCCTAGTAGGTGTACTATAATATCTTGCATTCTATTTTTTAAGAAAACCATTAGTTCTCCTTGCGAATATTTTTTAAACTCTAAAGCAAGTTCGTTAATTTTGGTTCTTGTGCTGTTGAAATAATAATCACCAAATATGGTAAAGTCTTGTTCTAATTTAGACATATTCTTTTCCCTTTCTTACTGTTTAATACAGATAAAATATTAAAATAATTTTTTTCTAGCATGAAAGAAGTGTGGGTGGTATACATACGATTTTTATTTTAATACTTTATTTTGTTTATTATATAATTAAATAAGGGGAATAATCAAGTTTCTTTTCTTCTCTTCATTTATTTAGTATAATAGTTTTTAGGAGATGGTTATTATGCGAACTTGTATTAGTTTATTATTTAATCGCCTTAAATTTTATTAGAACCTTTCTTTTCGATGATTAAAATTAGAGTAGAAAACAAATAGTTAAGACTTATAAGACGGGAAGTTGCTTATAAGGCAAGAAAGTTCGCTTATTTGTTTTCGCATTCCGCTAATGAAATATACAAGATATTAATCCTGTTTTTTTCATGCGGAAAAGAAAGGATTTTTTTATGAACAATTCAAAAAAAATATTGTTTTGTGCGCTTTTTATATCTTCTTATATTGTGTTAGAACGCTTCTTTTCCATTAGAACTCCTCTAGTTACGATTGGATTTTCTTTTGTACCACTTATTTTTAGTGCCATACTTTTGGGACCTAAATATAGTGCTTTTATTGCTTTTTTTGGTGATATCATTGGTTCTTTATTATTTCCTAGTGGAGGTTATTTTTTTGGATTTACTATAACAGCTTTTTTATCTGGACTAACTTATGGTTTGTTTTTATATAGGAAAACATTTCAAATAAATAAAAGTTTTATTGTAAGACTTAGTATCAGTACGATACTTATTACTATTATTTTCTATTTTGGTTTCAATTCCATTTGGATTGTGTTGCTTACAAAGAAAGCAGCTATATTTATTTTATTTATTAGGGGATTAAAACAAATTATAATGATTCCGATTAAGATATTTACTATTGTTTCTCTGTGTAAAATATTAGAAGAAAGGATTGTCTTGTTGTCTCATGATTCAATTGCATGACATTTCTTTTTCATATGATAGGACCATTTTTGAACATCTTCATTTAACGATAGAAAAAAACAAAGTAACTTTTCTTGTCGGGTTAAATGGAAGTGGGAAGTCGACGCTAGCCAAGCTTATGAGTGGTTTGTTATTTCCAAAACAGGGAAACATATGGATAGATGATTTAAAGGTAGGGAAGCATACTAAGAACTCCCACATAAGAAAAAAGATAGGAATGGTATTTCAAAATCCAGCGAACCAGATTTTATTTCCGCGAGTATATGAAGATATTCAATTTATTTTAGAAAATGTTAAATTTCCTAAAGAACAAATTTTTTCTTGTGTTGAAGAAAGTCTAGCAAAGGTAGGAATGAAAGAATATATTTACGCTTATACGTCTAAATTATCAGAAGGACAAAAACAAAAAATTGCGATAGCATCTCAACTTGCTTTACAGCCTTCGTATCTTATTTTTGATGAAGCAACTTCTATGCTTGATACAGATAGTAAAAAAGAAATTTATCGTCTTATTTCAGAATAAAAAAAACATATGGGAATTCTTTTTATTACCAATCAATTAGAGGAACTTATTTATGCAGATGAAGTTGTAATTATAGAAAATAAAAAAGTAATAAAGTATACCATTCAGGAACTTATCTACAATATAAAATTATTTCATAAACATCATTTAGAGATTCCTTTTTTATTTCAGTTGGCCTCTCTTTTACAAATTGAAAATATTCAGAAAATAAATGAAATAGAAATTCTTAAAAGGATAAATAAATTATGATTTATTTGTTTCTTTTTCTATTTTTCTTTCTTTATAATATAATTTTATTTTTTATAGAGAATCTTTATTTATTACTTTGTTTTTCTTTTTTTTCTTTATTTCTTTCCTTTTTATATAGAATTCCAATTAGAAAGCATTTTTCTTTTTTAAAAAAGAATTTCTTATTTCTTTTCTTTATTGTTCTATGTAATGCTTTTTTAAGTTCTTTTTCCTATTCTTTATTAGTTGGTATTCGTTTATTTCTTGTTATGGATTATACTTTTATTATGTTTTCTGTATTTACAATAGAACATTTGCGAAATGTTTTTCTAAAATTATTATCTCCTTTGAATATTTTTAAGATTGATAATGAACGTTTATGTTTTATTCTAGCTATTGCTTTTACATTTATTCCTATATTGGCAGAAGAAGTTAGAAATATAAAAAGCATTTTATTAAGTAAAGGTTATACTTTTTCTTTGTTTTCTTTTCTTATTCACCCTTCTTTTTATTTCGTGTTCTTTTTTAATCGTTTATTTGAAAGAATTGATAGATTAGAAGATGTCTTAAAAATACAAGGATACTAAATGTGTATGCCTTTTCCTTTTTTCATTTTATGGTAGAATATATTTATATTTAGGAGGATTTATGAATAAAAGAGAGATAAATGAAAGAATTGTTGATAGAAGAGATTGCTTTTACTGGCAGACTGATAGAAAGGGTATGTTATATGAATTCCTCTATCAGGTATAAAAAAATAAAAAAAGAAGAGTTTGATAAGCTTAAAAGATTGTTCCCTTCTAATGAAGAACTTTGGATTCGATACAGAAAAGAAAAGTTTTTACAATTTGATGAACATGTTATAGATGTTTATGTGATAGAATATCAAAATGCTTTTATTGGAGAAATTACTGTTAGTTATATGAGCCATAGTTTACAAAGTGAGACGATTCCAAATAAGAGAGTTTATTTAGAAGCTTTCCGTGTAGAAAAAGCATTTCAAGGAAAGGGCTTAGGGCAGCAACTTATTTCTTATACAATTGCAGATTTAAAAGAGAGAGGGTTTACAGAATTTACTATTGGTGTAGAAGAAGAAAATGAAGCGGCAAAACATATTTATTTTAAATTAGGATTTACAGAAGCAATAGATAAAGGACATGGAAATCAATATGATTCAGGTGACTATACTTTGTACTTATATCAAAGCGATACAACTGATTGTATTGCTTGTTCTTTGAGTAGTCCTTGTAAGACAATTGGGGAAAGAAAGGGTGTAAGATGTAGAGACTAATATATGAAAATTATGCTATACTAAATTTAGTTGTTAGAGGAGAATAAAAATGAAAAATAATTATTTATTAATACATGGTAGTTTTGGTAGTCCATTTTCTAATTGGATTCCCTATTTGAAAACAGAATTAGAACAAGGAGGGGCAGAAGTATATACTCCCGATTTCCCTACAGGAGTGGGAAAACAAAATTATGAGAATTGGTCGAATTTGTTAGAAGCTTATGTGCGTGCTAATATTTTGAATGAAAACACCATCATTTTTGCTCATTCTATAGCACCTGTCTTTATTTGCAAATTTTTAGTTGAACATCAGCTGAAAGTGAAAAGATTAGTCTTTGTCTGTGGTTTCAATCAATATTTAGGTATTGATGAGGAGTATGATGCTGTAAATCAAAGTATGTATTTTAATCATTTGGAAGATATTAAAAACTTCTGTGATGACATAGGTGGAGGACATTTAAATTCGGAAAGTGGTTACAACGAGTTTAAAGATTTATTAAATTATATTTAAAACAATAAATTAGATTAGCTGATGCAATTCTAGTAGTCAATGTAAGTGTATTTAGAAAAATAGAGAAAGTATTTAGAAGGAGGAGAGAGAGTATGAAGATTATTATTAACGCAGATGATTTTGGTTTTTCGAAAAGTATCAATAAAGGGATTATACAAGCTTATCAAGAAGGACTTATTAGTTCTACCACTATTATGATTAATATGCCTTATGCTGATGATGCCATAGCAAAATGGAAAGAAAATTCTTTACTTGGATTAGGGCTTCATGTTAATTTGACGCAAGGTAGTCCTATTGGTAATAGATATTCTTCTTTGGTAGATCAAGAAGGTTTCTTTTATAATCACAAGTCAATTGAAAATCTAGAAGTGGAGATTGCTTATGAAGATGCTTATCAAGAGATAAAAGCACAAATTGAAAAGTTACTTTCTTATCAAGTTACAATTGATCACTTGGATTATCATCATTTTATTATTCTTCACCCTTCTATTAGAAAGGCTTTATTAGATATAGCGAAAGAATATAATCTACCTATAAGATCAATTGATTCTACCTTTAGGGACGATGTTTTAAATGTTGGAGTAAAAACAACAGATGCTTTTTGTTTGGATTTTTATGGTGAAGGAGTAAAAGGAGAAACTATTATAGACTTTATAGAGAAGCATAAGGATTGTAATAGTATTGAAATATTAACACATTGTGGGTACATAGATGAAGATACAAAAAATAGAACTTCTTATCTTTTGCGTGAAGTAGAACTTAATGAGCTGAGAAAATTAAAAGCTAGTTCTTTTTATGAAAAATATGAACTGAGCAAATATAATGAGTTATAAGTTAAATAATATCCTATTTTTGTGACTTCTATTTTTTTATTTTGATGGAAGTCAAGATTCAATTAGAGGTATTGTTGAGAAAGGTATTGATAGTCTTTTAGATGATGGATTGTTTAAGGATATTCCTATTGTAGTATGTTAATTTAACAACTATTGGCGAAAAAATGGATGAACTGGTAAGAACTAAATTATTTATTAGACCGAGAATTCCAATGTTTGGAACGATATTATTAGATTGTAATTTAATTGTTTATTTGCATATATGTGATGAATTATTATTAGAACAAACTAGACTTCGAAATGCTGACTTTGTGAGTGCTAAAAATATGCAAAAGAAAATAGAAGAAGAAATAAGAAATTCCGGATTAGATACTATAATTTTAGAAGTAATGGATAGAAAGAAGGTTATAAAATGAAAAAGATACTTTTAACGAGTACAGGATTAGAAAATGATAATATTAAAAATAAGTTTTTAGAATTACTAAATTGTGATGTAACAAAGGTAAAAGTTTTATTTATTATAACAGCTGCAAATGATCCAGATGCAGTTAGGATTTTATCAAAGTGTTTGGCTGATTTAACTAATTGTTATATTCCAGATGAAAACATAACTATTTATGATATGCATAAGTTATTAACCCAAGATCAAATAAATCAATATGATGCATTATATGTTTGTGGGGGTAGCACAAAATATTTAGTAGATAGAATTTCTGAATTGAATTTTAAATCCATTGTGGATAAATATATCGAAAATGGTGGAATCTATATTGGCGTTAGTGCTGGAAGTATAGCAGCAAGTGGAAATTATCAGAATGGTTTTTGTTTCATTAGAAATAATTTAGATGTTCATTGTGATAGAGGAACAGAAAATGGGATAATTACAACTAATAATGATATATTTTTAACTGATAATCAAGCAATATTTATAGATGGAAATGAAAATATAATTTTTGAATAATATAAAAGATTAAGGCAATGCTCAACGCTGGTATTACTTTTTCTACACCTCTTATTTTTGAATTTTGTTAATTATCTTTATAATAATAGTAGTTTGTTGTTGTGATTAAGTAATAAAAAATTTTAGAATTCATTCTTGACAAAATAAAAGAATATTTTGTATAATTTAAAAGTCATGGACAGCTAAAAAGCGTAGAAATCTGACAAAAAGGATTTCTACGCTATTTTTTTGGCTAAGATATAAAGGAGGTATTAGATCTATGACCGAATCGAACGAAAACTTTTATTTAACAAATGCACCAATAAAAAAACTACTAATTAAATTTTCAATTCCTTGTGTAATTGCAATGTTAGTAAGTGCTCTTTACAATATTGTTGATCAAATATTTATAGGAAATAGTGGTGCAGGAACAGCAGGTATAATGGCAACAACTCTAGTGTTTCCATTTACTGTTGTAGCATTGGCGATTGCTCAACTTATAGGAGATGGCTGTGCGACTTTATTTAGTATTTCTCTTGGAGCAAAAGATGAAAAAACAAGCAACAAAAGTGTTGGAAATGCAATTATTATAGTAATACTATTAAGTATTGTTTTAGTGGTTGTTGGTTTTATTTGTATGAAACCAATACTAGGCATATTAGGTGTAAATGGATATGATGAAAGATGTATATTATTTACACAACAATACTATAGGATAATCTTATGTGGTACACCATTCTATATGTTTGCATCAGCAATGGCATCAATAATTCGTGCAAGTGGAGCACCTGGATATTCAATGATTTCAACAATAGTTGGGGCAATTATCAATTTAATACTTGATCCAATTCTTATTTTTGTATTTGATTTAGGAGTTCAAGGAGCAGCTATTGCAACAATAGTAGGGCAAATTATATCGGCTTTATTATGTGCAATATATTTTAGAAAACCAAAACTAATGAGTTTAAGAAAAGAAAGTTTTAGAATTGATACAAAGGTATTAGGAAAAATTTTAAAACTTGGTATCTCAAGCTTTATTACACAAGTGTCTATTGCAATTATTACAATTGTAGCAAATAATGTTGTAGGAACAATAGGAGGAGTAAATGCAACAGATGCAGGAGGAGCATTGGGAATAGTATTTAAAATATTCGCAATAGTATTAGCATTTAGTTTAGGTGTTGCAGTTGGAGGACAACCAATAATCGGCTTTAATTATGGGGCTAAAAAGTATAGAAGAGTGTTAGAAACATATAAGTCAATTATTATTGCCAATATTATAATTGGTGTTATATCTATGCTATTATTTGAATTTGCACCAAACTTCATTGTTAGCTTATTTGGAGGACACGCAAACAATTTAGAATTTTATCAAGAATATGCTTGTTTATCTTTTAGAATCTATCTAGGAGGAATATTACTTTGTTGCATTCAAAAAGCAAGTTGTATATATTTGCAATCAATAGATAAGCCATATAAAGCAATGACATTGTCTTTAATGAGAGATGTTATATTACTTGTTCCAGGAGTATGTATATTTGGGTTATGTGGTAATTTATACACAATGCTATGGGCTGGACCTGTATCAGATATAGGAGCATTTATTGTTACAGTTATACTTGCTACAATAGAGTGTAGAAAGATTAGTAAATTAGCAAAAGAAGATGAACAAATAAATAATGTTTTTGATAATAAAACAATGGAAAATCTAAACAACCATTTTGCTATAACCATTGGTAGAGAGTTTGGTAGTGGTGGAAAATATATAGGACAAGAATTAGCAAAGAAATTTAATGTAAAATGCTATGATAATGAATTATTAGCAAAAGTTTCAGAAAATTATAATATTGATATGGCAATGTTAGAAAAAGTTGATAAGAAACAAAAATCAAGTTTCTGGTACGGATTTGCAACGAACTATGTATTTTCAAATAATAGTGAATTATCTCCTATTAGTGCTGATGATAGCTTATTCTTAAAACAAGCGAAAGTTATAGAAGATTTATACAATAGTGATGAAAGTTCTATTATTATTGGAAGATGCTCAGATTATATTTTAAAAGACAATCCAAATGTAATTAAAATATTTATTTATTCATCAGATATGAAATTTAAAGTTAATAGAAAGATAGAATTTGAAAACTTAAATTCGACTATGGCTAAAAAGAAGATTAAACAAATAGATAAAGAAAGAGCAGAATATTATAAGCATTTTACAAATCAAACTTGGGGAGACAGAAATAATTATGATTTATGTATTGATACATCACAAATAGGTGTGGAGCAAACAATAGAGATATTAGAAGATTATATTTTAAAAAGAATGAAATAAGAGTTTTTAAAATTAAAAGAAGACATTCTGAATAATCATCTAGATAACTTAGAATTTATATGGCTGATGGTAACTTCTCATTAATATAGTTCTAAGAATATTATGAATCAAGAAAATTGTCCTTGTTGCCCAAATCACTGTCTAAAAGATAATTTGAGATGTGATCAAGGTAAAGAATATTTTAGTAATCAAGGCATAAATAAAGAACCAAAATCATTAAATGAACAAGTTATTTCTGATTTAAGAAAATGTGGGCATTTATTACATCATAATAGAGATTTAGATACAAAAGAGTTTTTATATTGTTTTTCCGAAGAAGAATTAAACGAACTACATGAATTAATATCTAAAATTAAATAACAAATTACAAGTATACTTTAAGATGTAAATAATTTAATATTTATACCTTATTTTTTTATGTTAAATTATTTAGATACAATGGGTTCAATACCATTTTCATAGTAAGTAGGATGGCTTGTTCTTTTACCATGAACAAAATCTCCTTTATAAACTTCATTTTGAAGAATATTAACAATTGTTGAATCTTGCCAATTGGTTTTACTTAAGACTCGTTCTTCGTTGAGTAAATTACTTATCTTTTGATAGGAGTAACCATTATGATATAAATCAAAGATTCTAACTATTATATCCTTTGTTGTATGGTCGATTACTACCTTTTTATTTTCATGTTTATAGCCTAAGCAAGCTCGGTGGGGAATATGACCTTTTTTTATTGCTCCAGCAAGTCCATCTTTCGTTCTTTCTGAAGTTCTTTCAATTTCATGTTGAAAAACACTCATCATTATTTTGGAAACCATTCTTCCATTAGCATTAGCTGTATCAATCTTTTCATTAACGAAAGCAAGGTCAACATTGTATTTCTTAGAATAATCCATGAGTGCTTCCCAATCTTTCATGCTTCTAGTAAGTCTATCCATTTTATAGGCAATAATCATGTTTATTTTGCCATTTTTACCATCTTCTAACATTCTTTCAAACTCTGGTCTATGATTACCTGTTTTAGCACTAATACCTGCATCTGTATAGTAATCTATAATTTCATAATCATTACATTTACAATAAAACTCTAATCTTTCTTTTTGTTCAGGTAATCCAAAACCATCACGAACCTGATCTTCTGTACTAACCCTCAAATACAAACCACATACTACTTTTTCTCCTTTTTCATTCAATTCTAATTTCATCTCCCTTTCTTATTTTAAATTCAAAAAAGAGAAGTAAAGGTACTACTCAAAATAATACTTTCACTTCTCTAAACTACAATGTAAGACTCTTGGTAACTAAGTTACCATCTATATTAATTATACAACTTTTGTCTTAAAATGTCCATCACCTGAGAAGCTTGGTATTACTTGATATTATTGAGATAATTTTCTAATTCTGTTAATTTTATCTTGTTTGATAAATTCTTAATATAAATATCATTAGAATAATTAAATGCAAGAAATGTTATGTCTTTTATGATAATTCTATGAGGTTCTACATACTGCAAATTAGACTTATCTATCTTTCTAATACTTCCATTAATAAAAGTAGGAGTAGTCTTACAAAAATTACAAATAAATTCTAACCTTTGTTTTAAACCTTTTTCCATTTCCATTTCTTGCTTAATAATATTAATCATAAACATCATCCTTCCTTTAGGATGATTTCTTTGTAACAACAAAAAAACCAATCTTTCGATTGATTTTCTATATATCAATGTCCGAAAAGTTCGAACAGATTCGTCAATGGAGCGAATCACATACAATTTACGAACTCTGTTCTCTTTCTATAAATATTATAAATGAATTGTTATTAAATTTCAATGAGAGTATAGCAAATTTTTGCCATATATAGTATAATTTAGACATAAGAAATCTTATGATTAAATTAAAGATTGGAGGAAACTAATGGGCAATGAATTAATTAAAAATGATAATGAAATCAATAATATATTTGATAATATTAAAGAACTAGTAATTAGTAGTAGAAATAAAGTATATAGTGCGGTAAATACTGAAATGCTTAGTTTATATTGGAATATTGGCAAGGCAATTATGGAAATACAACAGGGTGATGAAAGAGCAAGTTATGGTGATGCCGTTTTAGAGAAGCTATCACAAAGACTAACTAATGAATTTGGCAAAGGCTTTTCTAAAAGAAATTTAGAGAGAATGAGAAAGTTTTATATCTATTTTCCAATTGCGACAACAGTGTCGTCGCAATTAAGCTGGTCGCATTATTTAGAAATATTAAAAATAGAAGAAGAACCTAAAAGGAATTTTTATATTAAAGAAACTATTAACTCTAAATGGAGTGTTAGAGAACTTCAAAGACAAAGAGATTCATTGCTATATGAAAGATTAACTTTATCTGCTGATAAAGACAAAATATTAGAATTATCTGAAAAAGGACAAATTTTAAGGACAAGTAAGGATTTAGTAAAAGATCCATTTGTTTTGGAGTTTTTAGATATAAAAGAAAATACAAATTATCTAGAATCTGATTTAGAAAAAAATATTATAGAACATTTAAAAGAGTTTTTATTGGAACTTGGGAAAGGTTTTAGTTATGTTGGGAATCAAGTAAGATTAACTTTGGAGGAAGAACATTTCTATCCTGATTTAGTTTTCTATAACAGACTTTTAAAGTGTTTTGTCATAATAGATTTAAAAATAGGAAAAGTGACACACCAAGATATAGGTCAAATGCAAATGTATGTTAATTATTATGATAGAGAAATAAAGCAAGATGATGAAAATAGAACTGTAGGAATATTATTATCAACAAATAAAAATGAAACTATCGTAAAATATACCCTACCGGAGGATAATAAAACGATATTTTCATCAGAATATAAATTACATATGCCAACGGAACGAGAATTAATAGAAGCAGTAGAAGAAGAAAAGAAAAATTTTGAGTTAAATGAATAAATCTAATTATGGCGAAATTGCCATATTTAAATTTAAAAATAGGAGGAAATAAAATGAGTGAAAATTATATAATAATTCATGGGAGTTTTGGCTCAAAAGATGGTAATTGGTTTCCTTGGTTAAAGAAAGAATTAGAGCAAAAAGAAAAGCAGGTCGTAGTTCCACAAATGCCAATTGGTGTTGGCAATCAAAATTTTGAAAACTGGTCTAATGTTTTAAATGAATTAACTATAAATGAAAATACTATTATAATTGCACATAGTATTGCACCAATATTCGTATGCAAATATTTAATAACAAATAAGATTAAAGTTAAAAAATTAATATTTGTATGTGGATTTAATAATTATTTAGGGATTGATTCAGATTTTGATACTGTTAATGAACCTATGTTTATTGACAACTTTACTGATGTTAAAAAATATTGTTCTGATATAATATGCTATTATTCAGATAATGATCCATACGTTAAATATGATATCGAAAAAGAATTTGCTGATAAACTAACAAATAAACAATATGTTATCAAAAATGGCGGTCACATAAATGCAGAAACAGGTTATACTAAATTTGAAGAAATACTAAAGGAGATATAATTTAATGGAAACAAATATAACTTCTTTTGATAAAAGAAATGGTGTAAAAAAGAATTATGATTTGATAGCAAAACAATATAGTAAAGATTTTGGAACTTTTATTGAAGACTTAGATGTTTACGAAGAATTTGAAAAATATCTACCACCAAATGCTAGAATTTTAGATTTGGGTGCTGGCTCTGGAAGAACATATTCTTACTTTAATAAAAAAAATTATGAATACATAGGCTTGGATTTCTCTAAAGAAATGAAAGATTGTGCATTTGCAATACATGGTGAATTTCCATATATTTTAGATGATATGACTAATTTAAAAAAATATTTTAATGCTAATTCGGTAGATGGTATATTTGCAGTTTATTCTTTATTTCATTTACCAAAAGATGATTTAAAAAAATTATTATCCGATATTTATGATATTTTAAAGGTTAATGGGATCTTTCTTTTTACATATCAAATTGGATCAGGCGAAGAAATGGCAGATGAACCATATTTAAAAAATAAAGGGGTTAAAGTTTTATATATGAATTATCAAACAAATGAAGAAATGAAAAATCTTTTAACTCCATATTCATATAAAAAACTTTATAGAAAAGAAAAGATTGAAACATCTGATTCGGCTATTAATAGTAACTCTGTCACTACTGCCTTTGTGTTATTGAAAAAAATTAAATAGTCCTTTGAAAGGGATGGGAACTTCCCATAATAGAAAACGTGCGGGAGTAGGTTTTCAGTGCTGGCTAGGACATAACAATGCATCTGTTTTCACACATTTTTAAGGTTAATTTTAAAGGACTGCTTGTTTTGCAGTCCTATTTTCATACATAAATTAGTTCTTTTAAGATAATTTCTTCAGCCATAATTTTATAATTATTCATTAGTCTCACCCATTCAAGTTGGTTATCCATTTTGCTTTTTTCGGATAGTAACTCATCAGAATTTTTGTATTGTTCCATTAAAATATTTAATCTATTTTCTACTTCAATACTAACTGAAACAAGATGATTTGTTAATTCATTTTTCATTAAAAGTGTTGTATAAAATGGCTTATTATTTTCTTTCAGATAGTGTAATCTTAAATAGCCATACTTGTTAATTTTCTCATTATTTTGTTTTTCTATTGTTAAATTTGGTAATAAATAATCGCCAACTTTTG